>NZ_JBWKXT010000003.1:0-216084 GCF_059423245.1 Pseudomonas sp. GW460-LB5 | reverse complement strand
AGGGTGTAGGCAGAGTGTTGCAGCGGGGGGAAGCTTTGTTCCAAATTGAAACCCGCACTGGCATAGCGGCAGGCGGGCGTGTCGCCGGTGCGTGGCACGATGGCATAGCGCACTGGCAGGATGGGGATGCGTGCAGTACAGGCGGGACCGGAAGTGGCGCTGCTAACGGGAGAATTGCTCATGCGAGTTCCTTGCTCAGAGAGCAGTCTTTTCAGACCAAACGCGTAGAACGGCCTGTTCCAGTGCAAATAACGACTGGAAGAGTTGGCTGAGGCTAAAGCTGTAGGAAATATCTTCCTTGTTTCAGGAGATGAAAAAACGATCGGCTTGTTAAGGCTCAGGCGACAGACAATGCCTCGATTTCTGCTTCTTGGTCGAGGCTGAAAGTGTAATATTTTATTTGAATGTTTTTGTGTTCCGCGAGTGTGGTTTTATAAGTGGAAAGTTTGACCTTTTCTGTAGGAGTTGTCTTACATATTAGGCGGTCGTTAAACTTTCAGTTCTTGCACTTGGCCATCACTACTTGGCAAGTTCGAGGTGCGCCCCCCGAGCGGCCGGCATAGCGTATGCAATTGTTCATGGATTTTTGCCGCGCAATGCTCAGGGTATTGCCCCAGGCCAGGCCGCCTTCGCCAGTCGTGGGTACGGCTTTGGCGAAGCAGTTGGAGCCTACTGCAGGCGTGGCGTAGCGCGCCTTGCTGCCTTTGCTGGAGCAACCAGCGGTGAGCGCCAGGCTGAGGGCGAGCAGGGTGGTCAGGGCCCAGTATGCGTTTGGTCTGCTCACGTGTTCCCCTTCTGCGCTTGGCAGCAAATGCCTTGCAGGATATTTCATTGTAGCGAAGCGGTGAACTATCGCGTCGCGAAGGGGCTCCTTTGCTAAGCGCACCTTGCGCTCACCTGATGGCGCAAGCCCATCAGCCCCCTGGGTCACTGAATGAAAAGGAGGCACTGTGACCGCTACTGACCAAACCCTCTACCGCTGTACGCCCAGCCCGCTGCACGCCCTGCTGCTGGCAGGCAGTGTGCCGTTGTTCCTTGGCGCACTGCTGAGCGATATCGCCTACTTCAACAGCTACCAGATCCAGTGGAGCAACTTCGCCGCCTGGCTGATTGCCGGTGCCTTGGTGTTCTGCGGGCTGGCACTGTTGTTCGCGCTGGCAAACCTGGTCCGCGCCGAACGCAAGGGCGGGCGCGCCATGCTGTACTTCGTGCTGCTGCTGGTGACCTGGGTGCTCGGCTTGATCAATGCGTTCGAGCACGCCAAGGACGCCTGGGCGGTGATGCCGTCGGGGCTGGTGTTGTCGGTGATCGTGACCGTGCTCTCGGTAGTGGCTGCCTGGACCGGATTGAGCAACCTGCGCTCGGGAGGTGCTGCATGAAGCCTTTGCATGCATTGAGCCTGTTGAGCATGGCGGTGTTGCTGAGTGCCTGTGGTGGTGACGGCGAGCGTACCCAGGCCCATGGTCCGGACCCCAAGTTGCCCGAGCCGCAGCGCGGCTTGTTGCCGAGCATGAAGATTGCCCAGCCGGTGGCCTGGGGCGAGCAGAAACCGACCGTGCCGGAGGGTTTCAACGTCACAGCCATTGCCACTGACCTGAAGATTCCGCGGCAGAGCCTGGTGCTGCCCAATGGCGACATCCTGGTGGCCGAGGGCAGGGGCGGCAGCGCGGCCAAGCTCAAGCCCAAGGATGTGATCGCCAGCCAGATCAAGGCCAAGGGCAATACGCAGGTCAAAGGTGGCAACCGCCTGACCCTGTTGCGCGATGCCGACGGCGATGGCACCTATGAGGTGCAGACCGTGTTCGCGGAAAACCTCAACGCACCGTATGGCCTGGCCTTTGCCAACGGCAAGCTGTATGTGGCCAACCAGGATGCGCTGGTGCGTTTCGACTACAAGGATGGCCAGACCCAGGCAGACGGCCCGCCATCCAAGGTCACCGACCTGCCGGCCGAGATCAACCATCACTGGACCAAGGCGCTGACGATCAGCCCTGATGGTCGCTACCTGTATGTGGGGATCGGCTCGAACAGCAACATCACCGAGCGCGGCCTGGAGGTGGAGATCGATCGGGCGATGGTCTGGCAGGTCGATGCCGAAACCGGGGCGCACCGGCCTTACGCCACCGGCTTGCGCAACCCGACGGCATTGACCATTCAGCCGCAGACCGGGCAGTTGTGGACGGTGGTTAACGAGCGCGATGAGCTGGGCCCCGACTTGGTACCGGACTACCTCACTTCGGTGCGCGAAGGTGGCTTCTATGGTTGGCCTTACAGCTACTGGGGGCAGAATGTAGATGATCGGGTGCGGCCGCAAAACCCGGCCAAGGTGGCTGCGGCGATCAAGCCGGACTACAGCCTGGGCTCGCATGTGGCTGCATTGGGTGTCGACTTCTCGATCCCGGCCATGGGCAAGGAGTTTGCCGACGGGGTGTTCGTGGGCGAGCACGGCAGCTGGAACCGGCCCGATCCGGTGGGCTACAAGGTGATATTCGTGCCGTTCAGCAATGGCAGGCCGGCAGGGGCGCCCATCGACTTTGCCACGGGCTTCCGCGGCGAGGATGGCAAGACGCGTGGGCGGCCGGTGGGCGTTACTGTGGACCCGCGTGGGGCGTTGATCATTGCCGATGACCTGGCCAATACGGTATGGCGGGTGACGCGTAACCGTTGAGCAGCGGTGTGACCGGATCCACCCCCGTGGGGTGGGTTCACCCAGGAGCCGGTGAGGTAACTGGCGCCGGCAGGGTGGCGGGCACCGTCTATGCTTGTTGGCGCGTGAACAATTCGCGCCCTTTTTTGCTTGATCACATGGAAGCAGGTCTATGAACCCGATTCGCTCTCTCGCTCGTGCTGTTGCCTTGGCCACGCTGGCATCCGCTGCCAGCTTTACGGCGTACGCTGCCGATATTCCGATTGCCAGTGAGGCACTGGAAAGCCATGTCACCACGCAGGTTACAGCTATCGACCAGGCCAACCGCCAGGTCACGGTGAAAGGCCCTGATAACAAAGCGGATGTGACGTTCCAGCTCACGGATCAGGCCAAGGCCCTGCCTAACCTCAAGGTCGGGGACAAGGTCGATATCTTTGTTACCCGCGCCGTGGCCTATGTGCTCAACACCGATGTGGGTGGGGCGCCGAAGGCCACCGAGGAGTCCGGCACCATTCGCGCCACAGCGCAGAACCCCAACCCGGGTGGCGAGGCATTCCGCCAGGTCCGGGTCACCTCGCAGATCAAGAAGATCGACCTCAAGACGCACGAAGTGAGCCTGCTGCCACCTGAGGGCAAGCTGCAGGTGGTCAAGGTCGAAAACCCGGAATTACAGGCGCGCATGAGTAATCTCGAGGTCGGCCAGACGGTCGATGCGATCTTTACCGAAGTGCTGCGCGTCGAAACGTCGCGCTGACTATTTACCGAGACAGGCTACGGGTTGCCCGTAAATGGATCCGTCGTGATGCCTTGCATGACGGCGGATGCTGTACGAACAGCTGAATCACCCAGTCCGGGCGGGTCTTGCTGGCGTCATTGAGCCAGTTGGCGACTGAGTCCTGGGCGTACTTGTCGGTTTCTGCCAGGCGCGGTACCAGCATTGGCTCGGCCGCTTCAGGCGTCTGCTTGAGTGCGGTGATGTGCTCGCACCAGACCCCACGGGGGCGCAGCACCTCAATGCAGAAGCGCCTTACCAGCGGGTCCGCATCGCCGGCATGCTGGCCGAGCAGGGTGAGCGCAGTCCCCAACTCCTGGACCAGGCGCGGACGCAGGGCGATCCAGGCCCACTCGCGCACGCCAAAATGCTCATCGCGGGCAAACCGCAACTGAGCCAGTAGCGCTGGCTCCAGCGCCTGCGTGCGCGACAGATGCACTTGGGCAACAGCGGCCCAGCTGCGCACGGTATCGGAAACATGCGAGCTGCATTGTTCGAATACGTGCTGGCGGATTGGCGAGGAAGCTTGTTCCAGCCAGCGCCCCAGCTCAAGGCCAATGGCTGCGATTTTCTTGGAAAGGCCGAGCGTCGCTGCTGCTTCAGCACAGGCGAGCAACTGTTCGACCAGTGTGTCGGGTAGCAGGCTGGCCAATGAGCCGACCAGGGTGGCCTGATTTACTGCCAGGCATTCGGCGAGGTTGCGGGTTGGCAACTGCCCGTGATCAATCAGGTTTTTGCGTTCATCAGTCATCGAATGTGTTCCATCACATCAGGTGTTTGTTTTTTCTTGCTGCTGTGACCCGTGCCCGTATGGCCCCTGGGGTTTCGCGACAGCACAGTATCCTAGCTCATGGGCAAAAAACGGACTCGCATATGCGCCTGGCGAATAAGGTGTGTGCAGGGTTTCGATTTCCATAGATGGAGGGAATTTTCGATCATGGCTTCAATATGTTTCAGCAATGAGGACTGCCATGTTCAGTAAAACCCTGTGCCTACTGCTGCTTCCCTTTGCCTTGGCGTTGCTTGCCGGGGCGGTATTGCCGTTTCAGGCCGCAGGTAATGCTGCCGTGGGCCGTGCCCTGGGGCATTGGTTGTGGGGGGCATTCACATCGTTGACCGTGAGTTCGCTAGTGGTAATCGCCGCGCTGTTGATCCTCAGGGTTCCCGTACCAGAGCTGGGCAAGGCCCTGCAGGGGCCGTGGTGGCTATGGATCGGGGGTGTGCTGGGGGCCATGTATGTGGCGGGCGCTGCGGCGCTTACGCCCAAGCTGGGCGCAGCGGGTTTTTTGGTGCTGGTGGTGGCTGGGCAGATCATCACGGCAGTGCTCGCCGACCACTACGGGGTGATGGGGCTGGGTGGCAAGCCGCTGAGCCTGGCCAGGGTGGTAGGTGTAGTGCTGATCCTGTGTGGCGTGCTGTTGGTTCAAGGCACCTGGGCGACGGCGCCAGCGACCAGTGCAATCACCACGGTAAAGCAGCCAGAAGGCTGATCAGCGTCCAGGCTGGCTGCAGGCCCACACGGTTTCGCGCAGCCAGCGGTGCCCGGGGTCGCTGTCCTTGCGGCTGTGCCAGGCCTGCTGGTAGTCGAACGAGGGAATGGTCAGTGGCGGCGTGAACTGGCGCAGCGTCTTGTGCTGGCGCAACGACCCTACCGCGCGGCTGGCCACTGTGAGGATCAGGTCGGTGCCAGCGAGTACCTCTACTGCCGCGCTCCAGTGTGGCAAGGCCAAGGCGATACGGCGGCGCAGGCCTGATGCTGCCAGAGCGCGCTCTATTTCGTCGAAGGCATCCGGGCGCATGGCCATCAGCACATGCGGGCGTGCCAGCCAGTCTGTCAGGGCCAGGCTGCCGCTGGCGGGCAACACCTGGCGATCGGCAACACTGATGAAATGGTCGGCAAACAGGGGCTGGGCGGTGATGTCCTGAGGCAGCTCCGGGAACAGGCCCAGTGCCAGGTCCAGTTCGCCATCGAGCAGTTGGGCCAGCATGGTTTCACGGCTGGCCTGGCTGATGGCCAGGTCCACCCCAGGTGCGATCTGACGCAGGTGGCGCAATAGGGGTGGCAGGATGATGCGTGAGGAGTAGTCGGACAGTGACAGCCGGAAACGGCGCTGGGCTCTGGCTGGGTCGAACTGGGGGGTGGCCAGCAGGCCGTTGAGATGGGTCAACGCATCCTGCAGCGGTTTTACCAGCGACTGGGCACGGGCGGTGAGGGCCATGCCGCCGCCTTGGCGTACCAGCAAGGGGTCGTCGAAGTGTTTGCGCAGCTGCGCCAACGCGTGGCTGACCGCCGGTTGGCTGCGGTGCAGCCGCAGGGCGGCACGGGTCACGTGCTTTTCGCTGAGCAGGGCATGCAGGGCGAGCAGCAGGTTGAGGTCGATCTTGCGCAGTTCATCCATGGGGTAAATGGCCTTGGTGCATTCCAGGGGTCTTTATTAGCTTAACAAGCCTTGCATATCGCCGGGGTCGCGTTGCGGCCCATCGCGACACAAGGCCGCTCTTGCAAGGATTGCGTTAACCGTTAGGGTTATACTCCTCGCCCGTTTTACTGTTATCCGAGTACTCCGATGGG
Organism: Pseudomonas sp. GW460-LB5; assembly: GCF_059423245.1. NCBI lineage: Bacteria > Pseudomonadati > Pseudomonadota > Gammaproteobacteria > Pseudomonadales > Pseudomonadaceae > Pseudomonas > Pseudomonas sp. GW460-LB5. The sequence goes on along the minus strand of NZ_JBWKXT010000003.1, from coordinate 210,093 downwards.
TCTTTGCGCAACTGCCACACCTGAACCGCGTCGCCAGGGCGCGCCTATGATCGCCTTGGCCTTACTGTTGGCTGGCGCCTGGTTCCTCAATTTGAATGCCGGCTTCAAGCAGGTATTGCTCCTGCTGGTCGGCGCAGCGCTCGGGCTGACCTTGTATCACGCCGCCTTCGGCTTCACCTCGGCCTGGCGGGTGTTCATCACCGAGCGTCGCGGAGCAGGCCTGCGGGCACAGATGGTCATGCTGGCCCTGGCCGTGCTGCTGTTCTTTCCCGCATTGTCAGCTGGCAGCCTGCTCGGTAACCCGGTCACCGGCCTGGTGGCCCCGGCGGGTGTTTCGGTAGTGTTCGGGGCGTTCATCTTCGGCATCGGCATGCAACTGGGTGGTGGTTGCGCATCGGGCACATTGTTCACCGTGGGCGGTGGTAATGCGCGCATGCTTGTGACCTTGCTGTTCTTCATCATGGGTTCTGTAACCGCCACCCATCATGCCGACTGGTGGTTTGCCTTGCCGTCTTTCCCGGCAACCTCGCTCGTGCAGGTTTGGGGTATGGGGCCGGCGCTGCTGGTGAGCCTGGCAGTGTTCGGGCTGATTGCCTGGGTCACCGTGCTGCTGGAAAAGCGCCGGCACGGCGCGCTGGAAGCGCCAGTTGCCAGCGAGCACCAGGGCCTGCGGCGCTTCCTGCGTGGCCCCTGGCCGTTGCTGTGGGGCGCCATTGCCCTGGCACTGCTCAACTACGCGACCCTGGCGCTGGCGGGGCGGCCGTGGGGCATTACTTCGGCCTTCGCCTTGTGGGGGGCCAAAACCCTCAACGGCCTGGGCGTGGATGTCGGCAGCTGGGTGTTCTGGCAGGCGCCGGCCAATGCCAAGGCGTTGGCCTCACCGTTGTGGCAAGACATCACCACGGTGATGGACCTGGGCATCGTGCTGGGTGCGCTGCTGGCGGCTGGCCTGGCGGGGCGCTTTGCGCCAAGCCTGAAAATCCCGTTGCCGTCGCTGCTTGCCGCAGTCATCGGCGGCCTGCTGTTGGGCTACGGTTCGCGGCTGGCCTATGGCTGTAATATCGGTGCGTATTTCAGTGGCATAGCCTCGGGCAGCGTGCATGGCTGGCTGTGGCTGGTGGCGGCTTACGCCGGTAATCTGATCGGCGTGCGTCTTCGCCCGTTGTTTTTCGCGGGTGAGCGGCGCCCGGCGGTGCTGACGGGCTGCTGAGGCACTGCGTGAATTGCTGCAAGCGGTGCAGAAATCATCTGCACTTCGCCTGAGTATCCAACGTCTGCTGCCCAGTCGTGTGGCTGGGCAGCGTCACACTGGTCGCGATCGAGGGTGCTCGAAAACCACTTTATATTTCGTCGATAACCTATTGATAAATAGCAATTTATCTTTTGGCAAGAGCGTGCTGGATACACTGCTCATAGTAAGTCTGCCTGATCGCGGCAGGCTTGAGCCGCGAGCGGCTGTTGTAGGTCTGCTCGGTAATACCGAAGGCGGTCATGCGCATCCAGGGTTTGGGGAATTTGCGTACCTGCAGCTTCTTGCGCGTGGCATACAGGGTCACCCCGGAAAGCTTGGCCTGCTGGGCGTCGGCGGCGATCTGCGCACCCCAGCCGCAGGTGTGGCGATCGTTCTGGCTCAGCGCCCGGGCCTGGGCGCCAAAAGCCAGCGTGGCCAGCAGGCACCCGGCCATGGTTGCTAGAATTACTCGCATGTTGCTGTCCTAAGCATCTGAAGGAGAACGAAGTTTGCCTTCGCTTTGCGATGCAGGGGGCCAGCAATTTGCCGTCAGATCACCGCCATGCGCAGCGGGCTGGCGGCTGGCGTGCGCAGGCTTGCCCAGGCCAAGCTGGCCGCCCAAATCACCGACACACCATAGTTCAGCCGTTGATACAGGCCGAACAGCTGGCCGTTTTGTGCTGCCTGGCCCATCAGTGCGACGGTAATGATCGCCAGCACCACGCAGGCCAGCGAGCACAGCGCCAGGGCCCGCGAGCCTGCAATGCGATTACCCAGCCACGCCCACAGGGCACTGGCCAGGGTCAGCGAGAGGAACATCAGCAAGCCAAACAGGTTATGCAGTTGCTGCGAGATGGACGGCTGCGCCGGTGCGCAACCCTGGTCACAGGGGAACCAGCCGGTGCCCAGGCTGCCAACACCATGCAGCAACACCAGGGCCGCACTCAACAGTGCCAGTTTCGATCCACGCCAGCGCCGCGCCAGGCCCCAGGCAAACAGCGCGAACAGGGCCGCCAGGGGGAAGTTGTTGGCCAGTGGTGACCAGCTGTGGGTGGGCGCGCCTACGGCGCCGAGCTGGCTCATGGCCTGTTGCAGGTGGTCATAGCCGGGGTAAGCCTGGGCGGTGAGCCACACACCTGCCAGCAACCACAGGGGTATCAGCAGGCCGCTGGCGAGCAACAGACGGTCGAGAGGTTTCATGCTGCATTTTCCTTCCATGGATGAGTGAGCGCAAAGGCGCACAGTACAGGCTTGTGCGGGCTCTGGGCCAGCGCTTGTACCGGTTTTTCCATGGGCGAGGGGTGCAAGCAGGAGCAATAAATACCGCACCGGGTGTATGTGATCGTACAACTGCTTGCGCTATGATGAGCGCTGTCTTCCAAGGTGAAATACAGGGCAATGACAGAGCAGCAGGTACAGGCAAGGACCCGGCGCAAGCCGCGTAGTCTGGCCCAGGAACTGGTCACAGTGCTGACCGAACGCATTCGCAGTGGCCAGCTCAAGCGTGGCGACAAGCTGCCGACCGAATCGCAGATCATGGTTGAAGAGGGCGTGAGCCGCACCGTGGTGCGTGAGGCGATCTCGCGGCTGCAGGCGGCCGGGCAGGTCGAGACACGCCATGGGATCGGTACGTTCGTGCTGGACGCGCCCGCTTCGGGGGGCTTTCGCATCGACCCGGCGACTGTGGTCACCCTGCGTGAAGTGCTGGCGGTGCTGGAATTGCGTATTGCGCTGGAGATCGAATCGGCGGGCCTGGCGGCGCAGCGGCGCAGTGATGAAGAGCTGGCGGGCATGCGCGCGGCGCTGGACGAACTCAATGAAGGGGCGGCCCATGCCAATGATGCGGTTTCGGCGGACTTCCAGTTCCACCTGCGCATTGCCCAGGCCAGCGGCAACCACTACTTTGCCGATATCATCAACCACTTGGGTACCAGCATCATCCCGCGTACCCGGGTCAACTCTGCGCGGTTGGCGCATGATGACCAGGCGCACTACATGAGCCGCTTGATGCATGAGCACGAGGCCATTTATGAAGCAATCGCCCGGCGTGACAGTGAAGGGGCAAAAATGGCCATGCGCATGCACCTGAGCAATAGCCGTGAGCGCTTGCGTCAGGTGCATGAAGAGGCTGAGGCGCAGGGGGTCTGAGACCTTTGGTCGCCGGTACTGGCCTCTTCGCGGGCACGGCCGCTCCCACTGGGATCTGCATATCCTTGAGGGTGTAGCAGGGCGCTAAAGCCCAAAGAAAAGCCCCGCCATATGCGGGGCTTTGTTGTTTCAGGCGTTCGGTCAGATCGCCTGGTCACTCCATTGCCCATTCACCAGGCGGCGCAGCCCCAATGGGTTTCCGTCGCGCAAGGCTTCAGGCAGCAGGGCCTGCGGGTAGTTCTGGTAACACACCGGGCGCAGGAAGCGGTCGATGGCCAAGGTACCCACCGAGGTACCGCGGGCATCCGAGGTCGCAGGGTAAGGCCCACCGTGGACCATGGCATCACTTACTTCGACACCGGTCGGGTAGCCATTGATCAGGATGCGTCCGACTTTCTCCTCCAGCAGCGGCACCAGCCAGGCGTAGGCCTCGAAATCTTCCGCTTCGCCGATCAGGGTAGCGGTCAGCTGGCCACGCAGGCCCAGCAGGGCGTTGCGCAGTTGGTCGTTGTCCTGCACTTCTACGGCCACGGTGGTTGGGCCGAACACTTCCTCCTGCAGCAGCGGATCAGACTCGACCAGCAGGCGGGCATCGGCCTTGAACAGCTGGGCGCGGGCCTGGTTGCCTTCTTGCGGCTGGCCGGCCAGGTGCTCGATACCGGCATGGGCCTGCAGGTGCTCAAGCCCTCCCACGTAGCTGCGCAAGCCCCCTGCGTTGAGCATGGTTTGCCCAGCCTGCTGGTCCAGATGCTGGCCAAGGTCGGCCAGTAGCTGGCTGTACTGTGGCGATTGCAGGCCGATCACCAACCCAGGGTTGGTGCAGAACTGGCCGGCACCCATGCACACCGAGCCTGCCAGTTCGCGGGCGATGGCCTCGCCACGTTTGGCCAGGGCGGCTGGCAGGATGATGACCGGGTTGATGCTGGACATCTCGGCAAACACAGGTATCGGCTGTGGGCGCTCGGCGGCCATGCGGCACAAGGCGTCGCCGCCCTTGAGCGAGCCGGTGAAGCCGACGGCCTGGATGGCCGGGTGCTTGACCAGCCACTCGCCTACACCGCCACCGAATACCATGTTGAACACACCCTTGGGCATGCCGGTGCGCTCGGCGGCGCGCACGATGGCGCACCCGACAAGGTCGGCAGTGGCCATATGGCCGCTGTGCGCCTTGAACACCACCGGGCAACCGGCGGCCAGCGCCGCAGCGGTATCGCCGCCGGCGGTAGAGAAGGCTAGCGGGAAGTTACTGGCACCGAACACGGCGACCGGGCCGACGCCAATGCGCATCTGGCGCAGGTCCACGCGCGGCATCGGCTGGCGCTCTGGCAAGGCCAGGTCGATACGTGCACCGAGGAAATCGCCACGGCGCAATACCTGGGCGAACAGGCGCATCTGGCCACTGGTGCGCCCACGCTCGCCTTGAATACGGGCGGCGGGCAGGGCGGTCTCGCGGCAGACGATGGCGACGAAGGCGTCGTCCAGCTCGTCCAGTTCGGCGGCGATGGCGTCGAGGAATTCGGCGCGGCGGGCCGGGGCCAGTTGGCGGAACTCAGCGAAGGCGGCAGCGGCGGCCTTGGCGGCCTGGTCTACTTCAGCTTCGCTGGCTTGAGCGAAGCTGTAGGGCAGGGCTTCGCCAGTGCTGGCGTCCAGGCTCTGCAGGCGCTGAGTGCCAGCGGCGCTGCGCTGGCCGGCGATGAAGTTGTGGCCGAGGATTTCAGGCATTGGGGTGCTCCTGTTGGCTGACGGGGAATTGGACTGTGGGAGCGGGCGTGCCCGCGAAGCAGGCAACCCGGTGTATGGCACCGGCTTTGCCGGTGTTCGCGGGCATGCCCGCTCCCACAGGGAAGGGGTTGGTTCTATGGTCCAGCAACCCCTGGGGCATCAGGTAATCGGTGCCGGGTTGAACAGGGTGATGTCGTTGTGCAGGCGGTGCTGCTCGGCCCAGGTCTGCTTGCGGCCGCTGGCTACGTCCAGGTAGTAATGGAACAGTTCCCAGCCCAGCTCTTCGATGCTCGAACGCCCTGTGGCGATGCGCCCGGCGTCAATATCGATCAGGTCGGGCCAACGCTGGGCCAGTTCGCTGCGCGTGCACACCTTGACCACTGGCGCCATGGCCAACCCGTAGGGCGTGCCTCGGCCAGTGGTGAACACATGCAGGTTCATGCCGGCGGCCAGTTGCAGGGTGCCGCAGACAAAGTCGCTGGCCGGGGTGGCGCAGAAAATCAGGCCCTTGCGCGTTACCCGCTCGCCTGGGCCGAGCACGCCCTGAATAGCGCCACTGCCGGACTTGACGATGGACCCCAGCGACTTCTCGACGATATTGGACAGGCCACCTTTTTTGTTGCCCGGCGTCGTGTTGGCGCTGCGGTCGGCGGCGCCTTGTTGCAGGTAGCGGTCGTACCAGTCCATTTCGCGGATCAGGGCGCCGGCGACCTCCTGGTTTTCGGCACGTGAGGTCAGCATGTAGATGGCGTCGCGCACCTCGGTCACTTCGGAGAACAGCACGGTGGCGCCGGCGCGTACCAGCAAGTCGGCGGCGTAGCCCAGCGCGGGGTTGGCGGTGATGCCCGAGAAGGCGTCGCTGCCACCGCACTGCATGCCAAGGATCAACTCGCTGGCCGGTACGGTTTCGCGGCGGCGCTGGTCAAGTTTCTTCAGTCGGGTTTCGGCCAGCGCCATGATCTGCTCGATCATTTCCACAAAGCCCAGGCTGGCGTCCTGCAGGCGGTACAGCCACGGGTCGCTGAGGTCTACCGAAGGGTCGTTTTCGTGCATCACCTGGCCGGCCTGCAGCTTTTCGCAGCCCAGGCTGATGACCAGCGCCTCGCCACCCAGGTTGGGGTTGCGCGCCAGGTTGCGCACGGTGCGGATCGGGATGTAGGCGTCGCGCGCGTTGATGGCCACCCCGCAGCCGTAGCTGTGGGTGATGGCTACCACGTCATCGACATTGGGGTACTTGGGCAGCAGTTCACTGCGAATACGCTTGACCGCATGCTCGAGCACGCCGGTCACGCACTGCACGGTGGTGGTGATACCGAGGATGTTGCGGGTGCCGACGGTGCCGTCGGCGTTGCGGTAGCCTTCGAACGTGAAGCCTTCGAGCGGCGGCAGCGGGTGTGGGACGGCATCGCAGCGCGGCAGGCTGTCCAGCTCCGGGGCGGACGGCATGGCCAGTTGGCTTTCCTGCACCCAGCTGCCCTGGTGCAGGTCTTCCAGCGCGTAGCCAATGATTTGCCCATAGCGGCGCACCGGCTCACCTTTGGCGATGGCCACGGTGGCCACCTTGTGGCTTTGTGGCACCCCTTCGACCAGGGTCAGGCCGTCGGCAAAGCGGGCACCTTCGCCCAGGCCGCCGTCGTTGACCACCACCACGACGTTATCGTCGTCGTGCAGGCGGACGTAGCGGGGCGAGTCGGAATGTTCGATCAACTGCATGTTTGGGCCCTACTTGTCAGGTTCTCAGGCTTTTTTGTACATCCGCCCGCACCGGTTGCATCGGTGCGGGCGTGTTCACTCAGTGACGCGAGCTGGCCAGTTCGCCGTTGGCGGCAGGCTCAGCCTGTGGCTTTGGGGCATCGTCGCGCAGCTCGATACGCTTGATCGGGCCGACGATTACCAGGTAGCTGAACACCGCTACCAGGGCGTTGGCGCCCACGTACACCAGTGCCCACTTGAACGAGCCGGTGGCGCTGATGATGTAGCCGATCACGATAGGGGTGGTGATTGAGGCGATGTTGCCGAACGTATTGAACAGGCCACCGGACAGCCCGGCGATCTGCTTCGGCGAGGTATCTGCCACCACCGCCCAGCCCAGCGCGCCAATGCCTTTACCGAAGAACGCCAGGGTCATGAAACCAACCACCATCCACTCGGCATCCACATAGTTGCAGAACACCATGGTGGTCGACAGCAGCAGGCCGCACACGATGGGCAGTTTGCGCGAGAAGGTCAGCGAGTTGCCCCGGCGCAGCAGCCAGTCGGAGATCACGCCCCCCAGCACGCCACCAATGAAACCGCAGACCGCCGGCAGGGAGGCGATGAAGCCGGCCTTGAGGATGGTCATGCCACGTTCCTGCACAAGGTACACGGGGAACCAGGTGAGGAAGAAGTAGGTGATGGCGTTGATGCAGTACTGACCCAGGTACACGCCCAGCAGCATGCGGCTGGTCAGCAGTTGCTTGATGTAGCCCCATTTCGGGCCGGCGTTGCCGCGCTTCTGGTCCATGTCCACCAGGCCACCGTTCTGCTCGATGTGTTCGAGCTCGCTTTGGCTGATGCGTGGGTGTTGGCGAGGGTTGTAAATGGTTTTCAGCCACACCATCGAGAAGATGATGCCCAGCACACCCATGACCACGAACACGTGCTCCCAGCCGAAGCTGAACACGATCCAGCCCATGATCGGGGCGAACAGCGCAGTGGCAAAGTACTGCGCCGAGTTGAAAATGGCTGAGGCAGTGCCGCGCTCCTGCGTCGGGAACCAGGCGGCGACGATGCGCGCGTTGCCCGGGAACGACGGGGCTTCGGCGAAACCGACCAGAAAGCGCAGGGTGAAGAGGGTGACGACAGCCCAGGCAACCGGCAGGCCACCGACAAACCCCTGCAGCAGGGTAAACAGCGACCAGGTGAAGATGCTGAAAGCGTAAACGTTTTTGGAACCGAAGCGATCGAGCAGCCAGCCACCAGGAATCTGGCCAGCCACGTAAGCCCATCCAAAGGCGGAAAAGATATAACCGAGGGTTACGGCGTCAATGCCGAGATCTTTCTGCAGGCTGGAACCTGCGATAGCAATGGTAGCGCGGTCGGCATAGTTGATCGTGGTCACCAGAAACAGCATGAACAGGATCAGGTAGCGCACATGCGTCTTCTTAGTCGCTTGCATGCTGGCAATACTCCCACTAGTTATTTTTGTGCGGGCTCACGAATTGTAACCGGAGCGGGGCTGGCCCACTCCGGGCGCGGCATGTGGCAGGCCGCGGGCAACGCTTACTGCGGGCCCATCTTGTCCATCAGCGCGGCGAGCATCTCGTACTCTTCTGCGGTGAGGTCGGTCAGCGGCGTGCGCACCGGGCCAGCGTCGTAACCGGCAATTTTGGCACCGGCCTTGACGATGCTCACGGCGTAGCCGGCCTTGCGGTTGCGGATGTCCAGGTACGGCAGGAAGAAATCGTCGATCAGTTTGGCCACGGCAGCGTGGTCGTCACGGGCGATGGCGTTGTAGAAGTCCATGGCGGTCTTCGGCACGAAGTTGAACACGGCGGAGGAGTACACCGGTACGCCCAGGGCCTTGTAGGCGGCAGCATACACTTCGGCGGTCGGCAGGCCGCCCAGATAGCTGAAACGCTCGCCCAGGCGGCGACGGATCGACACCATCAGCTCGATATCACCCAGGCCATCCTTGTAGCCGATCAGGTTCGGGCAGCGCTCGGCCAGTTTTTCCAGCAGGTCGGCATTCAGGCGGCAGACGTTGCGGTTGTACACCACCACCCCGATCTTCACCGATTTGCACACTGCTTCGACGTGGGCGGCGACGCCGTCCTGGCTGGCTTCGGTCAGGTAGTGCGGCAGCAGCAGCAGGCCTTTGGCACCCAGGCGCTCGGCTTCCTGTGCGTATTCGATGGCCTGGCGGGTGGAGCCGCCCACGCCAGCGAGGATAGGGACAGAAGTGGCGCAGGTGTCGACGGCGGTCTTGATCACCTGGCTGTATTCGCTGGCGGCCAGGGAGAAGAACTCACCGGTACCACCCGCGGCGAACAGGGCGCTGGCGCCATACGGGGCCAGCCATTCCAGGCGCTTGATGTAGCCAGCCTGGTGGAAATCGCCCTGGGCGTTGAAGTCGGTGACCGGGAAAGACAGCAGGCCGTGGGAGAGGATGGATTTAAGTTCTTGTGGATTCATTGTTGTAGGCATCCTGTGGCGCTTGGGTGAAGGTGTTGTTCTGTGCTGGAGGTAAGTTATCGTACAACTTGAGCGGTGACTAGTCCCCTTTGCGAGATTTTTTGCAGTGAGGCAAGGAGGAAGGGGGATTACCTGTACTGGCCTCTTCGCGGGTAAACCCGCTCCCACAGGGACGGCGCCCCCTTTGACCCCTGTGCAGATCCCTGTGGGAGCGGGTTTACCCGCGAAGAGGCCAATGCAGGCGAACCATGGCGCAAGGCAAGACACCGATGGCAGACTATCCGCTATCAGTCATCGTATCTCTTTATGGGGAAGGAAAAAAACGATCGCGGAGACAGGCACAAGGCCGCCGCCCGATTCCACGGGAAGTGTTCTGGGACCAGCAGAGGGTGACCGGGGATACGGGGGCGGCCTTGCGCCGCCCCGCGATCAAAGCAGAGGAAACTGAAGGTCAGGCCGCGTGCTGGCGCTTGATTTGCGCTTTGCGTACCTGGGCACGGCAAGCATCGCCGAAGGCCTGGAACATCTTGATCGAATCCGGGTTCTTCGCAGCTTGCCACTCCGGGTGCCACTGCACAGCGAACAGGAAGGGCGAAATGCTCGGGGCGTGAATGGCCTCGACCAGGCCGTCTTCGGCCAGTGCGATGGCTTCGATGCCGGCGCCGAGCGTGCGCAGCCCTTGGCCATGCAGCGAGTTGACGCGAATTTCGTCGGTACCCAGGGTGTCACGCAGCCAGCTGCCCGGCTTGATCTTCACACCATGTACCTGGGCGTACTGCACTTCAACCGGGTCTTCAGGGTTTTCCCGGTGGTCGTTGAAGCCAGGCTCGGCGTACACCTTCTGGTAGATGTCGCCACCCAGGGCCACGTTGATTTCCTGCATGCCACGGCAGATGCCGAAAATCGGCAGGCCACGCTTGATCGCCGCTTTCACCAGCGGGATGTCGAACAGGTCGCGGTTCTGGTCCTGGCCCTTGCCTGGGGTTTCATTCTCCTGGCCGTAAAGGGCCGGGTCGATGTTGCTGCCAGCGCCGGTCAGGTACACGCCGTCGGCCATGTCCAGGTAGGTGTCGAGGTCTTCAGTGCCGCAGCAGGTGGGCACCAGTACCGGGACGCAATCGGAGAATTCGACCAGCGGGGTGATGTATTTGTGGGTCATGACCTGATAGTCATGGCCTTTGCGCTCTTGGCTGCCCATGGTCATCAGGACGACGGGTTTGCGCAGGGAAGGTTGCTTGTTGCCAATGTTGCTGTTGGACATATGTCACCTTGGGACAGGTTCAGCCTGTCGTTGTTGTGCAGGTGCACGGCGCGGGGCCCTGGGTGCAGCCTGAAGCTCCGAGCACTGCCGGCTCGTCAGAGGCGACGATTCCGGTCGGGGCTTGTAGATAGCTTGCCAGAGCCGTTCGATATGTCAAACGACGGAAGCGGGCTTTAGTGCGGGGAATGCACCGGTTTTTGGGGGATGAAACCGATGCGGGCCTGTGGCGGCGTGGGTTTGGCGGGGGTGTTGGTCAATAATATTTAACGACGCAGTTGGGTCTTTGCAGCGGTGCAATGAAGGGGGCCTGGAGTTTGTGCTACTGGCCCTATCGCCGGCAAGCCAGCTCCCACAGGTACTGCATCGGCCTTGAAAGCTGCAGATATCCTGGGGAGCTGGCTTGCCGGCGATAGGGTCAGCACAAGCATCAAACATTTTGCTCAGTGCAGTATCTGCGCCAGGAACGCCTTGGCCCGCTCGGTACGCGGCTGGTTGAAGAACACCTGCGGCGGGCTGTCTTCGATGATGTGCCCACCCTCAAGGAACAGCACCCGCTCGGCTACCTGCCGGGCAAAGCCCATTTCATGGGTGACGCAGAGCATGGTCATGCCCGTGCCGGCCAGTTGTACCAGCACATCCAGCACTTCAGCGACCATTTCCGGGTCCAGCGCCGAGGTGGGCTCGTCAAACAGCATGATCCGCGGCTTCATGCACAGTGCCCTGGCAATCGCGACGCGCTGCTGCTGGCCGCCTGATAGCTGGCTGGGGTACTTGTGCGCCTGGCTCTCGATACCCACCTTGCTCAGGTACATGCGCGCCCGCTCTTCGGCGTCCTTGCGCGACAGCCCGCGCACGCTGGTGGGGGCCAGCAGGCAGTTGTCGAGCACGCTCATGTGCGGGAACAGGTTGAAATGCTGGAACACCATGCCGATGTCGCTGCGTACCTGCGCCGCTTCCCGGGTGGTGGCGGCCAGGTCGATGCCATCCACCTGGATGGTGCCCTGCTGGGCCACTTCCAGGCGGTTGATGCAGCGGATGAGGGTCGACTTGCCCGAGCCGGACGGCCCACACAGCACGATGCGTTCGCCTTCGCGCACCTGCAGGTTGATGTTGTGCAGCACGTGGAACGCGCCGTAGTGCTTGTTCAGGCCTTCGATGCGGATCAGCACCGGGCGTGGGTCGGGCTCGGGGGCAAGGCTTGCAAGGCTCAGGGGGGCGGTCATGTTGTTTTTCTCCCGCGTGGGTTCAGTCGAAACGAGTCGCGCTGTAGGGCGCAGGGTCGGTGAAAGGGGGCTCGCCGGTGATCAGCTCGGCCACCAGTCGGCCGCTGACCGGGCCCAGGGTAAGGCCGTGGTGGGCGTGGCCAAAGTTGAACCACAGCCCGGGGTGGCGCGCTGCGGGGCCGATGACCGGGCGCATGTCGGGCAGGCACGGGCGGCGGCCGAGCCAAGGGGTATCGTCCAGGCGCTCACCCAAAGCCGGGAACAGCTTGCGCGCCAGCGCCTCGCAGCGGCCCAGCTGGATCTGGTTCCCTGGTGCGCTGCTGGCGTCGAATTCGATGCCGGTGGTCAGGCGCACGCCGCGCGCCATCGGTGCCAGCACGTAGCCGCCCTGGGTGTCGCAGATTGAATGCTCAAGCGTTGCGCCGTCACGGGTGCTGTAGTGCATGTGATAGCCCCGCTTGATCGCCAGCGGAATCTGGTAGCCCAGGCCGCTGAACAGCTCGGCCGATTGCGGGCCGAGGCAGGCCACCACCTCGTCGGCGGTAATCGGGCCACGGCGGCTCTCTACCCGCCATTGGCCGTCGGCCTGGCGCAGGCTGCGCGCATCACCGTGCAGGAACTGCCCGCCGCGCTGCAGGAACAGCGCCGCGTAGCCGCGTGTGAGGGCGCCGGGGTTGTTCACGGTCTTGGGGTCGAGCCAGTGGATGCCGCCGACCACGGTGGCATCCAGTTGATGCTCGCGAGCCTGCAACTGCCCGCATTCCAGGATTTCGAATTGCAGGCCATAGCGGCTCAGGCCCTTGGCGTCGGCCTTGGCCTGCTCGAACAGGGCAGGGTCACGGAACACTTCGATCCAGCCTTTGGCCTGCACCAGCCCTTCCAGGCCAGCGGCTTCGATCAATGCGTCGTGTTCTTCGACGCAGCGCTGCACCAGCGGCAGCATATCGGCGGCGGCCCCGGCCAGGCGCGCCGGGGCCGACTGGCGCCAGTAGCGCCATAGCCACGGCGCCGCCTTTGGCAGGTGCGCCAGGCTGTAGCGCACGTCGGGCTGGCGGTTCAGGCCGTAGCGCAGCAAGGCACCCACCTGCCGGGGGAAGGCATAGGGGATGACGCTGGAGCGCTCGATCAGCCCGGCGTTGCCGTGGCTGGTACCGCTGCCGGGTTCGTCGCGGTCGATCAGGACTACCTGGCGCCCGCGGGCCTGCAAGTGCAGGGCGGTGCTGACGCCGACGATGCCGGCGCCGAGGACAAGGGTCTGGCAATGCATGGAGCGTATCCTTCGGTCAGTTCAGGTGGCGGCCCAGTCGGCCTTCCAGGTGTTTCAGCAGGCGCCGCACCAGTTCGACGATCACCAGGTAGAGCACGGCGGCCCACAGGTAGATCTGGAAGTCGAAACTGCGCGAGAAGGCCAGTTTGGTCACGCCCATCAGGTCGTAGATGGTCACCAGCGAGGCAATCGCGCTGGCCTTGATCATCAGGATCAGTTCGTTGCCCAGCGGGCCGATGGCCACCAGCAACGACTGCGGCAGAATCACCTTGAAAAAGGTGGTAGAACGCTTCAGGTTCAGCGCCCGCGCCGCTTCATGCTGCCCCGGCGCGACGGCCATCAGGCTGCCGCGGAAGATCTCCGCCTGGTAGGCGGCGGTGTTCAGGGTGAAGGCCAGCAAGGTGCAGAACCACGCCTCGCGGAAAAACCACCACAGGCCGACGTCCTGCCAGAAGCCCTTGAGCGAACCCAGGCCGTAATACAGCAGAAACAGCTGGGCCAGCAGCGGCGAGCCGCGGAAGAAGTACACATAGCCGGCGGCCATGCGTTGCAGCAGCAGGCTGCGCGACATGCGTGCCAGGGCCAGTAACAGCCCGAGGACGGCGCCCAGGCTGAAGGAAATGGCTACCAGTTTGGCGGTGACCAGCAGGCCATCAAGAAAGCGTGGCCCATAGCGTTCCAGCAGGTCGGGGTCGAGCACCAGTGCCAACAGTTGTTCGAAGCTCATGCCCGTGCTCCTTGCAGGTGGCGGTTACTGCGCCGTTCGATGAAAGCGAAGACGCGCCCGGAAAGCGCTGCGAACAGCAGGTAACCCAGGCAGGCGACGCCATAGAAGAACATTGGCTCCTTGGTCACGCTGACGGCCAGGTTGGTCTGACGCATCAGGTCGACCAGTGAGATGGTCGACACCAGCGAGGTGTCCTTGAGCAGCGACAGCCAGTTGTTCGACAGGCCGGGCAGGGCGATGCGGGTCAGTTGTGGCAGCAACACCTTGAAAAAAGCGGTGCGCTTGCTCAGGCCCAATGCCGAGCAGGCCTCCAACTGGCCCTTGGGCAGGGTCTTGAAGGCGGCGAGCCAGATCTCGCTTGAGAACGCGGCGAACACCAGGCTGAAGGCGATCATTGCGGCGAGGAAGGTGTTGATCAGGAATTCACCCTGATAGCCCATGGCCGCGAGGATTTTCTGCGCGGCGATCTGGCAGCCGTAATAGATGATCAGCAGTGTCAGCAGTTCGGGCAGGCCGCGGAACACCGTAGAGAAGGTGGTGGCCCAGGCCCGTGGCAGGCGCTTGCGCGAACGCGCCGCCAGCGCTACCAGCAGGCCCAGCGGCAGACCGATGGGCAGGCAGGCCAGTGCCAGAGAAACAGTCACCAGGGCGCCGGCCAGCAACGCCTGGCCCCAGCCTCCGCTGGCGAAGGACAGCAACGACAATTGATCGAGCATGACGAACACCTTGTGTTGACCTCACCGGCCTCATCGCCGGCAAGCCAGCTTTCACAAGAGACTGCACATCTGTCAGGCCTTGTGCGTCCTGTGGGAGCTGGCTTGCCGGCGATAGGGCCGGATCAGGCGAGACGGGCTCTAGGATCAGTTGTAGATATCGAAAGCAAAGTACTTGCTGGCGATTTTCTGGTATGTGCCGTTGGCCACGATCTGTTGCAGCGCGGTGTTCAGGCGCTGGCGCAGGGCTTCGTCATCCTTGCGCACGGCAATGGCGGCGTCGGCCTTGGTATCGGCCACGTCGCCGAGGATCTTGCAGCAGTCCCCGCCGTTCTTGTTCATCCACTCGTGCAGCGGGAATTTATCGGCAATCACCCCGTCCAGGCGCCCGGCGGCCAGGTCGGCGTTGGCTTCGTCCATGGTCGGGTACAGCTTCACATCGGCCCCGGCCTTGCCATACACGTCTTCGGCGTAGATAGCCTGGGTGGACGACGACTGAGCCCCGACGGTGTAGCCGACAAAGTCGGTCTGTGCGCTGTCGATCTTGCTGTCCTTGGCTACCGCCACGGTCAGCGGGGTGCGGTAGTAGTGGTCGGTGAAAGCAATTTTCTTGCGCCGCTCTTCGGTGTTGATCATCGATGCGACGATGGCGTCGTACTTGCGCGCCATCAGGGCAGGGATGATGCCTTCCCAGTCCTGGGCCACCAGCGTGCACTCGACTTTCATCTGTTCGCACAGGGCATGGGTGATGTCGATATCGAAGCCATGCAGCTTGTTATCGGCGTCTACATAGTTGAAGGGCGGGTAGGCACCCTCGGTGGCGAAGCGCAGGGTTTCGGCACTGGCGGCGCCCGTCAGCAGCAGGGCACACGCTCCCACCAAGGCCATGGTCTTGTTCATCTCGCACCTCATTGCACTCTTGCTATTGTTGTTTTCCCGTCGGCCACGAGGTGTAGCCGACGAACTCGTTATGTAGAGCGGCAGTCGCTTCCAAGCGTTTTTCAACATCAGGCCCGAGCTTCTTGCAGACCTCGTTGACCATCAGGTGCACCCACGACAACATCGTCGAGGTGGATTCCCAGAACAGATTGAACTCGGTGGGGATGCGGAACACCTCGTCGGCGTTGGCATCAGCCCAGTCGCAGAAGGTGTCGGTCACCAGGGTGACCGCAATGCCTGCCTCACGTGCCTTTTGGCACAGCAGCAGGGCGTGACGGGAGTAACGGCGCGCCTCGAACACCACCAAAGCGCTGTCTTCGGCGCGGCCCAGCAGCACGTCACCGAAGTGCCCGGCACTGAGATCGACCAGTTGCACCCCATCGCGCAGGTACTGCAGCAGGTGGCTCATGCACATGGCGATGCCGCGCTCGGTCTGGAAGCCGGCGATGAACACCCGCGGCTTGCTCGCCAGGCGTTGCGCTACGCTGTGCCAGGTCGTGCTCTGGCGGTACTCGTGGACGCGCATCAAGGCCGCGATTTCCAGCTCCAGGCTGCCGGCGTTGTCACCAGCGTCCTGGTTCTGGCGGTAATCCTGCAATCGGTCGCCCACCAGCCATGGGCCATCGCCCAGGTCGTTCTGCAGGTCTTGCTTAAGTGCCTTGAGGTGGGCATAACCCAGTGAGCGGCAGAAGCGCCCGACGCTGGATTCGCTTACCTGCAGCTTGGCGGCGATGCTGGCCGAGGTCTGGAAAGGCAGTTCGTGCAGGTTGGCAAGCATGTAGGTGGCGATCTTGCGACCCGAGGCAGCGGCCCCTTCGAGGCTGTGTTCCAGGCGTTGCTTGATCGGTTGGCTCATGCTGCGGCTCCAGGGGGTAAGGCTTGGGAAGAAAATGAATGTTTTCTGTCATCAAGTCAACATTTGACAGATTGCTGTCACATGCAGGAAAGTTTTTGTCGTTGCAACGCTGTAGCCATTCCAATACCAACAAGGAGCTTCAGATGTCCGCACCTTCCACCAGCACCGTCGTGCGCGTGCCTTTTACCGAGCTCCAGAGCCTGTTGCAGGCCATCTTCCAGCGCCATGGGTGCAGCGAGGCCGTGGCCCGGGTGCTGGCCCACAACTGCGCCAGCGCCCAGCGTGATGGCGCCCATAGCCATGGGGTGTTCCGCATCCCCGGCTATGTTTCGACCCTGACCAGTGGTTGGGTCGATGGCAATGCCACCCCAAAGGTCAGCGACGTGGCCGCCGGCTACGTGCGTGTCGATGCTGCTGGCGGTTTTGCCCAGCCGGCACTGGCGGCAGCCCGTGAGCTACTGGTGGCCAAGGCGCGCAACGCTGGCATTGCGGTGCTGGCGATTCACAATTCGCACCACTTTGCCGCGTTGTGGCCGGATGTAGAACCGTTCGCCGAAGAGGGCCTGGTGGCCCTGAGCGTGGTCAACAGCATGACCTGCGTAGTGCCGCATGGCGCGCGCAAGCCACTGTTTGGTACCAACCCCATCGCTTTTGCAGCGCCTTGTGCCGAACACGACCCTATCGTCTTCGACATGGCCACCAGTGCCATGGCCCACGGCGACGTGCAGATTGCCGCGCGTGCCGGCCAGCAACTGCCCGAAGGCATGGGGGTGGATGCCAATGGCGAACCGACCACCGAGCCCAAGGCGATTCTGGAGGGCGGCGCGTTGCTGCCGTTTGGCGGGCACAAGGGCTCGGCGCTGTCGATGATGGTCGAGTTGCTGGCGGCGGCGCTGACCGGGGGTAATTTCTCCTGGGAATTCGACTGGTCGGAGCACCCGGGGGCGAAAACACCCTGGACCGGGCAACTGATCATCGTCATCGACCCTAGCAAGAGCGAGGGCGAGCGCTTTGCCCAGCGCAGTCGCGAACTGGTGGAGCAGATGCAGGCGGTGGGCCTGACGCGCATGCCGGGTGAGCGGCGCTATCGTGAGCGCGAGGTGGCCGAGGAGGAGGGGGTGGCGGTAACCGAGCAGGAGTTGCAGGGCCTGAAGGCGCTGCTTGCCTGACCCGGCCTGCCGGCGATGAGGGCATCACTGTCAGCGCCAATCTCCGGCCATGCAATGTTGCATAGACAACCTTGCACAATAGTGGATGTTCCTGAGCACACACTCCGGGTATGCTCAGGTCTGCCTTTTCGAACTGTCCTGATTCAAGGAGCTGCACGCTGTGTTCAAACATGTCGATGCCTATGCCGGCGACCCGATCCTCTCGCTGATGGAAACCTTCAAGGCCGACCCGCGCGCCGACAAGGTCAACCTGAGTATCGGCCTGTACTACGATGAGGCCGGCGTGGTGCCGCAACTGGCGGCTGTGGATGCGGTGGAAAAACGCATTGCTGGCCAGGACCATGAAGCGTCCCTTTACTTGCCAATGGAAGGCCTGGCCAGCTACCGCCAGGCTATTCAGGCGTTGTTGTTCGGTGCCGATCACCCGGCCGTGACCGGCGGTCGCGTGGCCACCGTACAGACTGTGGGTGGCTCCGGCGCCCTGAAAGTCGGTGCCGACTTCCTCAAGCGCTACTTCCCGCAGTCCGAAGTCTGGGTCAGCAACCCGACCTGGGACAACCACCGCGCCATCTTCGAAGGCGCCGGCTTCAAGGTGCACACCTACCCGTACTTCGACCAGGCCTCCCGTGGCGTGGACTTCGACGGCATGCTGGCCACCCTGCAGACCCTGCCGGCCAACAGCGTGGTATTGCTGCACCCTTGCTGCCACAACCCCACCGGTGCCGACCTTACGCAAAACCAGTGGCAACACGTGGTCGAAGTGGTCAAGGCACGCCAGCTGATCCCGTTCCTCGACATTGCCTACCAGGGCTTTGCCGAAGGCCTGGTGGAAGACGCCTACGCCATCCGTGAAATGGCCCGCGCCGGCGTGCCGTGCCTGGTCAGCAACTCGTTCTCGAAAATCTTCTCGCTGTACGGCGAGCGGGTAGGTGGCCTGTCGGTGGTCTGCGACGACGACGCCACGGCCCAAAGCGTGCTTGGGCAGCTCAAGGCAACCGTGCGCCGCAACTACTCCAGCCCGCCCAATTTTGGCGCCCAGCTGGTGGCAGGCGTATTGAGCGATGCAGCGCTCAATGCCCAGTGGGCCGATGAAGTCGAAGTGATGCGCAAGCGTATCCTCGACATGCGTCAGGCGCTGGTCGATGCCCTGGCCGTGTTGCTGCCAGGCCAGGACTTCCAGTTCTTCCTTCGCCAGCGTGGCATGTTCAGCTACACCGGCTTCAGCGTCGAGCAAGTGCGGCGCCTGCGTGACGAGTTCGGCGTGTACCTGATCGACAGCGGCCGTGTGTGCATGTCCGGCTTGCGCCCGGCCAACCTGCAACGGGTTGCCGAAGCGTTCGCTGCTGTTCAGAAGTAATCGCTCAAGGGGCCCTGCGCGGCCCTGCCTGTGGGAGCGGCCTTGCCGCTCCCACAATTATCTTCTTTACCCACCGGTGTAGCCTGCTTGTAAAGACAAGTGCAACCGCCCCTCGGAAAAGGGCTTCGCAAGTGCAACCTTTCGGTGCACAATCGCGCCCCTCTTTTCCGGTTGAGTTGGGCGAAGGCACTGTTTCGCCATTCTCAGCCTGTTACAGTCTTGCGAGTGGAGCTTCACCCGGAATGAATGAGCAGGCCCCAAGCGTTGAACAACGCTTTGTAGAATCGACCCCCGCCACCCTCGGCAGCTGGGCGCGTCACGACACCACCTGGATGCTGGGCCTGTTCGGCACAGCCATTGGCGCCGGAACCCTGTTCCTGCCGATCAACGCCGGCCTTGGCGGTTTCTGGCCGCTGCTGATCCTGGCTGTACTGGCCTTCCCAATGACCTACTTCGCCCACCGCGGGTTGACCCGCTTCGTGCTCTCCGGGCGCAATGGTGGCGACATCACCGAAGTGGTCAAAGAGCACTTCGGCAGCAACGCCGGTGCCGCGATCACCGTGCTGTACTTCTTTGCGATCTTCCCCATCCTGCTTATCTACAGCGTGGCGCTGACCAACACCGTGTCCAGCTTCATGGAGCACCAGCTGCACATGGCGCCGCCACCGCGGGCCATCCTGTCGTTTGTGCTGATCCTCGGCCTGTTGGCCATCGTGCGCTGTGGCGAGCAGGCCACGGTCAAGGTCATGAGCCTGCTGGTGTACCCGTTCATCGTCGCCCTGGCGCTGCTGGGCCTGTACCTGGTACCGCACTGGACCGGTGGCATCCTCGACAGCGCCACCCAGGTGCCGCCGGCCTCGGCCTTCCTGCACACCCTGTGGCTGGCCATTCCGGTAATGGTGTTCTCGTTCAACCACTCGCCGATCATTTCGGCCTTCGCGGTCGACCAGAAGCGCCGCTACGGCGAGCATGCCGACGAGCGTAGCGGCCAGATCCTGCGCCGTGCCCACCTGCTGATGGTGGTGATGGTGCTGTTCTTCGTGTTCAGTTGCGTGCTCACCCTGAGCAGCGCCCAGCTGGCCGAAGCCAAGGCACAGAACCTGTCGATTCTGTCGTACCTGGCCAACCACTTCAGCAACCCGACCATCGCGTTCGCTGCGCCGCTGATCGCCTTCGTGGCCATCGCCAAGTCGTTCCTGGGCCATTACATCGGTGCCAGCGAGGGCCTGAAGGGCATTATCACCAAGACCGGCGCGCGGCCGGGCGCCAAGGCACTGGACCGCGTAGTGGCCGCGTTGATGCTGGTGGTGTGCTGGATCGTTGCCACCCTTAACCCGAGCATCCTCGGCATGATCGAATCGCTCGGCGGCCCGATCCTCGCGGTGCTGCTGTTCCTGATGCCGATGTACGCCATCCGCCGTGTACCGTCGATGCGCAAATACAGCGGTGCAGCCTCCAACGTGTTCGTTGTAGTGGTCGGCCTGGTTGCGCTGACCTCGGTGGTATACGGCCTGCTGGGCTGATTCGCTGCTTTAGATGAAGAATGCCCAGGTCGCTTGTCGCAACCTGGGCATTTTTTTGTCCACAAAAATTGTCCGGCAATAGAACAATTTCATCTGCCCCCATAGGCACCCGGCCGCCTTCATGCTTAACTCACTGTCCTTTTCAAACCCAGCATAAGGATTTCGTCATGGCTCAAGTGACTCTCAAAGGCGGCCCGGTTCAAGTCAACGGCGAACTGCCGAAAATCGGCGCCCAGGCTCCGGCATTCTCCCTGGTCGGTGAAGGCCTGGCTGACAAGTCGCTGAAGGACTACGCCGGCAAGCGCAAAGTGCTGAACATCTTCCCGAGCGTCGACACCCCAACCTGCGCCACCTCCGTGCGCAAGTTCAACGCTCAGGCCAATGATGTGGCCAACACCGTGGTGCTGTGCATCTCCGCCGACCTGCCGTTCGCCCAGGCGCGTTTCTGCGGTGCCGAAGGCCTGGAAAATGTTAAGAACCTGTCGACCCTGCGTGGCCGCGAGTTCCTCGAGAACTACGGCGTCGCCATTGCCGACGGCCCGCTGGCCGGCCTGGCTGCCCGCGCCGTGGTGGTGCTGGATGAAAACGACAACGTGCTGCACAGTGAACTGGTTGGCGAAATTGCTGACGAGCCGAACTACGATGCAGCGCTGGCAGTACTGAAGTAAGGGTTGCGGGGCAGGGCGGCTGAGTCCTGTGGTGGCCTCTTCGCGGGTGAACCCGCTCCCACAGGTAAAGCACAGCTTTTGAAATCTGTGCGGTACCTGTAGGAGCGGGTTCACCCGCGAAAGGGCCAGCCCAGGCAACCGAAACCTTTCAGCCCGCCACTCCTCCAAGCAACACCCTGTAACGGCCCGGAACGCTTTCCGGGCCGTTTTCATTTAAAGTTCAGCGTCTTGGCAACGTCAGCCAAAGGTAAACCTCTGGTAAAGGCCCTTTGCTAAAACGATACCATTGCTTATCGTTCATCCTCCCCAAGCCGCCATTCCGAACAAGGTTCGTTCAACCCATGCAAGTGTCCAATTCCCGTTCCCCCCGTCGCTGGCTCGTCGGCCTGCTGATCCTGCTGCTGGTGGCTGCACTGGCCTGGTGGCTGTGGCCTGCAGCAACGCCTGCGCATAAAGAAGCCGGCGGCGGCGGGCGCGGTGGCAAGGGCATGGGCATGATGGGTGGCCGCCCAGGGTTCGGCGGCTCCAGCGAAGCGGTGCCGGTACGCGTCGAACCGGTACGCGTAGGCGACTTCCCCCTGTATTACAAAGCCCTGGGCACCGTCACCGCCACCAATACGGTGAATGTGCGCAGCCGCGTGGCTGGCGAACTGGTGAAGATCCACTTCAAGGAAGGCCAGCAGGTCAAGGCCGGCGACCTGCTCGCCGAAATCGACCCGCGCTCGTACCGCATCGCCCTGCAGCAGGCCGAAGGTACGCTGGCGCAAAACCAGGCGCAGCTGAAAAACGCCCAGGTGGATGTAGCCCGCTACAAAGGCCTGTACGCCGAAGACAGTATTGCCAAGCAAACCCTCGACACCGCCGAAGCGCAGGTGGCGCAGTTCCAGGGGCTGGTCAAGACCAACCAGGCACAGGTCAACGACGCTCGCCTGAACCTCGACTTCACCCAGATCCGTGCCCCGATCAACGGCCGCGTGGGCCTGCGCCAGCTCGACCTGGGCAACCTCGTTGCGGCCAACGACACCACTGCATTGGTGGTGATTACCCAGACCGAGCCGATCAATGTCGCCTTCACCCTGCCGGAGACCGAGCTGAGCACCGTGCTGGAACGCTACCGCAGCGGCGCCAGCCTGCCGGTCGAGGCCTGGGACCGCAGTGACAGCAAGTTGCAGTCCACCGGCGTGCTGGGCAGTATCGACAACCAGATCGACACCACCACCGGTACCCTCAAGTTCAAGGGGCGCTTCGAGAACAAGGACCTGGCCCTGTTCCCCAATCAGTTCGTCAACGTGCGCCTGCTGGCCGATACCCTCAAGCAGGTGGTGTTGGCCCCGGCAGCGGCCATCCAGTTTGGCAATGACGGCACGTTTGCCTATGTGGTCAACGCCGAAAACACTGTGAATGTTCGCAAGCTCAAGGTCGGCGCCAGCGATGGCGAGAACAGCGTCATCCTCGAAGGCCTGAAGGCCGGCGACCGTCTGGTGCTGGAAGGCACCGACCGCCTGCGTGAAGGCACCAAAGTGGAAGTGGTCGAAGACAGCTCGCAAGTGCCGACCACCCCGGGCCAGCATCTCCAAGGGCAGGACACCAAGGGCGCGGCGCACACCGGTGAAGCACAGCCAGGCAAAGCAGCAGGCAAGGCGGGCGCATGAACCTCTCGCGTCTGTTCATCCTGCGGCCGGTCGCCACCACGCTGAGCATGCTGGCCATTGTCCTGGCCGGCCTGATCGCCTACAAGCTGCTGCCGGTCTCCGCTTTGCCGCAGGTGGATTACCCGACCATCCGCGTCATGACCCTGTACCCCGGCGCCAGTCCGCAGGTCATGACCAGCGCCGTCACCGCACCCCTGGAGCGCCAGTTCGGCCAGATGCCCGGCCTGGAGCAAATGGCTTCGACCAGTTCCGGTGGTGCATCGGTGCTTACCCTGCGCTTCAACCTCGACATGAACATGGACGTTGCCGAGCAACAGGTGCAGGCTGCGATCAACGCTGCCAGCAATCTGCTGCCCAGCGACCTGCCTGCGCCGCCGGTGTACAACAAGGTCAACCCGGCTGACACCCCGGTGCTGACCTTGGCCATTTCGTCCAAGACCATGCCGCTGCCCAAACTCAATGACCTGGTCGATACGCGCGTGGCACAAAAGCTTGCACAGATCAGCGGCGTAGGCATGGTCAGCATTGCCGGCGGCCAGCGTCAGGCGGTACGCATCAAGGTCAACGTCGACGCCCTGGCGGCCAACGGCCTGAACCTGGATGACGTGCGCACGCTGATCGGCGCCTCGAACGTGAACCAGCCCAAGGGCAATTTCGATGGCCCCACCCGGGTGTCGATGCTCGATGCCAATGACCAGCTGCGTTCCCCCGAGGAATACGCCAACCTGATCCTGGCTTACAACAACGGTGCCCCACTGCGTCTGAAGGATGTGGCGGAAATTGTCGATGGCGCCGAAAACGAGCGGCTGGCCGCCTGGGCCAACGAAAACCATGCGGTGCTGCTGAACATCCAGCGCCAGCCTGGCGCCAACGTCATTGAAGTGGTCGACCGTATCAAGGAACTGTTGCCGTCGATCACCGACAACCTGCCGGCCGGCCTCGATGTGTCGGTGCTGACTGACCGCACCCAGACCATCCGCGCCGCGGTCAAGGACGTACAGCATGAACTGCTGATTGCCATTGTCCTGGTGGTGATGGTTACCTTCGTCTTCCTGCGCCGTTTCAGCGCTACTCTTATTCCGTCGATTGCCGTGCCACTGTCACTGATCGGCACCTTCGGCGTGATGTACCTGGCCGGTTTCTCGGTGAACAACCTGACGCTGATGGCCCTGACCATTGCCACCGGCTTTGTGGTCGACGACGCCATTGTCATGCTGGAGAACATCTCCCGGCACATCGAGGAGGGCGAGACGCCCATGCAGGCGGCGCTCAAGGGCGCCCGGCAGATCGGCTTTACCCTGATCTCGCTCACCTTCTCACTGATTGCGGTACTGATCCCGCTGCTGTTCATGGCTGACGTGGTCGGCCGCCTGTTCCGCGAGTTCGCCATCACCCTGGCAGTGGCCATCCTGATTTCCCTGGTGGTGTCGCTGACCCTGACGCCCATGATGTGCGCGCGCCTGCTCAAGCGTGAGCCCAAGGAAGAGGAACAAGGCCGCTTCTACCGCGCCAGCGGCGCCTGGATCGACTGGCTGATCAAACACTACGGCAACGCCCTGCAGTGGGTACTCAAGCACCAGCCGCTGACCTTGTTGGTGGCGGTGGCCAGCCTGGTGCTGACCGTGTTCCTGTACATGGTAGTGCCGAAGGGCTTCTTCCCGGTGCAGGACACCGGCGTGATCCAGGGTATCTCCGAAGCACCGCAGTCTACCTCGTTCGCCGCCATGAGCGAGCGTCAGCAGGCCCTGAGCAAGGTGATCCTGCAGGACCCTGCCGTGCAAAGCCTGTCGTCCTACATCGGCGTCGATGGCGACAACGCCACCCTCAACAGCGGCCGCCTGCTGATCAACCTCAAGCCTCACGGCGAGCGCGACGCCACCGCCAGCGAAGTGATCAGCCGCCTGCAGCCGCAACTTGACCGGCTGGTGGGCATCCGCCTGTTCATGCAGCCGGTGCAGGACCTGAGCATCGAGGACCGGGTCAGCCGAACCCAGTACCAGTTCAGCCTGTCATCGCCGGACGCCGACCTGCTGGCGCAATGGAGCGGCAAGCTGGTGCAGGCGCTGCAGCAACGCGCGGAGCTGGCCGACGTCGCCAGTGACCTCCAGGACAAGGGCCTGCAGGTGTACCTGGTGATTGACCGCGATATGGCCAGCCGCTTGGGCATCAGCGTGTCGCAGATCACCAATGCCCTGTACGACGCCTTCGGCCAGCGGCAGATTTCTACCATCTACACCCAAGCCAGCCAGTACCGCGTGGTGCTGCAGTCGAAGGACGCTTCAGTGATCGGCCCGCAGGCGCTGGAGTCGATCCACGTCAAGGCCACCGATGGCGGCCAGGTGCGGCTGTCGGCGCTGGCGCGCATCGAGCAGCGTCAGGCCCAGCTGGCCATTTCCCACATTGGCCAGTTCCCTGCAGTGACCCTGTCGTTCAACCTGGCCCATGGCGCCTCGCTAGGTGAAGCCGTGCAGGTGATCGAGCAGGTGCAGAAGGACATCGGCATGCCGCTGGGGGTGCAAACCCGCTTCCAGGGGGCTGCGGAGGCCTTCCAGGCGTCGCTGTCGAGCACCTTGCTGCTGATTCTGGCGGCGGTGGTGACCATGTACATCGTGCTGGGCGTGCTGTACGAAAGCTACATCCACCCGGTGACCATCCTCTCGACCCTGCCGTCGGCGGCGGTGGGGGCCTTGCTGGCCTTGCTCATCAGCGGCAACGACCTGGGCATGATCGCCATCATCGGCATCATTCTGCTCATCGGCATCGTCAAGAAGAACGCGATCATGATGATCGACTTTGCCCTTGAGGCCGAGCGCCACCAGGGCATGAGCCCGCGCGATGCGATTTACCAGGCGGCGCTGCTGCGCTTCCGGCCGATCCTGATGACCACCCTGGCCGCGCTGTTCGGGGCGGTGCCGCTGATGCTCGCCACCGGTTCCGGCGCCGAGCTGCGCCAGCCGCTGGGCCTGGTCATGGTCGGCGGGTTGCTGGTCAGCCAGGTGCTGACGCTGTTCACCACCCCGGTCATCTACCTGTATTTCGACCGCCTGGCCCGCCGCTGGCGCCCGGGCACAGACGTGAAGCAGGCCGAGGCATGAACCTGTCCGGTCCTTTCATCCGTCGCCCGGTAGCGACCATGCTGCTGAGCCTGGCGATCATGCTGCTGGGCGGGGTCAGCTTCGGCCTGTTGCCTGTGTCACCGCTGCCGCAGATGGACTTCCCGGTAATCGTGGTGTCGGCCAATTTGTCCGGCGCCAGCCCGGAGGTCATGGCCTCCACCGTGGCCACGCCACTGGAGCGCAAGCTGGGCAGCATCGCCGGCGTGACCACCTTGACCAGCAGCTCCAACCAGGGCTCCACGCGGGTCATCATCGGTTTCGAGATGGGCCGCGACATCGACGGCGCGGCGCGCGAGGTGCAGGCAGCGATCAACGCCACCCGCAACCTGTTGCCCAGCGGCATGCGCAGCATGCCCACCTACAAGAAGATCAACCCGTCGCAAGCACCGATCATGGTGCTGTCGCTGACGTCGGACGTGCTGCAGAAAGGCCAGCTGTACGACCTGGCCGACACCATCCTGTCGCAGAGCCTGGCCCAGGTATCGGGGGTAGGGGAGGTGCAGATCGGCGGCAGTTCGCTGCCGGCGGTGCGCATTGCCGTCGAGCCGCAATTGCTCAACCAGTATGGTGTGTCACTGGACGATGTGCGCACGGCCGTGGCCAACGCCAACCAGCGTCGGCCCATGGGCTTTGTCGAGGATGCCGAGCGCAACTGGCAGGTAAGGGCCAACGACCAGCTGGAAAGCGCCAAGGATTACGAGCCGGTGGTGATCCGCCAGCAGAACGGCACCATCCTGCGCCTGTCCGACGTGGCGAGCATTACCGATGGCGTGGAGAACCGCTACAACAGCGGTTTCTTCAATGACCAGAGTGCGGTGTTGCTGGTGGTCAACCGCCAGAGCGGTGCCAACATCATCGAGACGGTCGACCAGATCAAGGCGCAGTTGCCCGCCCTGCAGTCGTTGCTGCCGGCCAGTGTGCAACTGAACGTGGCGATGGACCGCTCGCCGGTGATCAAGGCCACCCTGAAGGAAGCCGAACACACCCTGCTGATCGCTGTGGTGCTGGTGATCCTGGTGGTGTACCTGTTCCTCGGCAGCTTGCGCGCCTCACTGATACCCAGCCTGGCAGTGCCCGTATCGCTGGTGGGCACTTTCGCGGTCATGTACCTGTGCGGGTTCTCGCTCAACAACCTGTCGCTGATGGCGTTGATCCTCGCCACTGGCCTGGTGGTGGACGACGCCATCGTGGTGCTGGAGAACATCTCGCGGCACATCGAGGACGGCCAGCCGCCGATGAAGGCGGCCTTCCTGGGGGCCAAGGAAGTGGGCTTCACCTTGCTGTCGATGAACGTGTCGCTGGTGGCGGTGTTCGTCTCCATCCTGTTCATGGGCGGCATCGTGCGCAACCTGTTCCAGGAGTTCTCGATCACACTGGCGGCGGCGATCATCGTGTCGCTGGTGGTATCGCTGACCCTCACGCCAATGCTGTGCGCCCGCTGGCTCAAACCACACCAGGCCGAGCAGACCCGCCTGCAGCGCTGGAGCGACAACGTCCACCAGCGCATGGTCAACGCCTACGACCGGAGCCTGGGTTGGGTCTTGCGCCACAAGCGCCTGACCCTGCTCAGCCTGCTGGCGACCATTGGTATCAACATCGCCCTGTACGTGGTAATACCCAAGACCCTGATGCCACAGCAGGACACCGGCCAGCTGATGGGCTTTATCCGCGGTGACGACGGCCTGTCGTTCACCGTGATGCAGCCGAAGATGGAAATCTACCGCCGCGCCTTGCTGGCTGACCCGGCAGTGCAGAGTGTGGCCGGTTTCATCGGTGGCAACAGCGGTACCAACAATGCCATGGTGTTGGTGCGCCTCAAGCCGATCAGCGAGCGCAAGATCGATGCGCAGAAGGTGATCGAGCGGCTGCGCAAGGAAATGCCCAAAGTGCCCGGTGGTCGGCTGTTCCTGATGGCCGACCAGGACCTGCAGCTGGGTGGCGGCGGGCGTGACCAGACCTCGTCACAGTACCTGTATACCCTGCAAAGCGGCGACCTGGCGGCTTTGCGCCAGTGGTTCCCCAAGGTGGTTGCGGCGCTGCGTGCACTGCCGGAGCTGACCGCCATCGACGCGCGTGACGGCTCCGGTACCCAGCAGGTGACGCTGGTGGTCGACCGTGACCAGGCCAAGCGCCTGGGCATCGACATGGACATGGTGACCACGGTACTGAACAACGCCTACAGCCAGCGGCAGATCTCCACCATCTACGACAGCCTCAACCAGTACCAGGTGGTGCTGGAAATCAACCCGAAATACGCCTGGGACCCGAGCACCCTTGAGCAAGTGCAGGTGATTACTGCGGACGGCGCCCGCGTGCCGCTGTCGACCATCGCCCGCTACGAGAACAGCCTGGCCAATGACCGGGTCAGCCACGAAGGCCAGTTCGCCTCGGAAGACATCGCCTTCGACGTCGCCGAGGGCTACAGCCCCGACCAGGCCATGGCGGCGGTGGAGCGTGCAGTGGCCAAGCTCGGCCTGCCCGAAGAGGTGATCGCCAAGCTTGGTGGTACGGCCGATGCCTTTGCCAAGACCCAGCAGGGCCAGCCCTTCATGATCCTTGGCGCACTGCTGCTGGTGTACCTGGTGCTGGGCATTCTTTATGAAAGCTACATCCACCCGCTGACCATTCTGTCGACACTGCCTTCGGCAGGCGTCGGTGCCTTGCTGACGCTGTATGTCACCGGTGGCGAATTCAGCCTGATCTCGCTGCTGGGGCTGTTCCTGCTGATCGGTGTGGTGAAGAAGAACGCCATCTTGATGATCGACCTGGCCTTGCAGCTGGAGCGTCACCAAGGTCTGTCGCCGGAAGAGTCGATCCGTCGGGCCTGCCTGCTGCGCCTTCGACCGATCCTGATGACCACCCTTGCAGCCATCCTTGGCGCCTTGCCGCTGCTGCTGAGCCACGCGGAAGGCGCGGAAATGCGCCAGCCGCTGGGCCTGACCATTATCGGTGGCCTGGTCTTCAGCCAGGTCCTCACCCTTTATACGACGCCGGTGGTCTACTTGTACCTGGACCGCCTGCGCCACCGTTTCAACCGTTGGCGCGGCGTGCGCACCGACGTCGCCCTGGAAACCCCGCTATGACTTTCGCCCAGACCCCACTTCACCGTGCGCTGCAAGCGTTGACCAAAGGGCGAGGCTCGCGCCTGCTAGGCGCCGGGCTGTGCGTGGCCTTGCTCAGTGCCTGTACCTTGAGCCCGGACTACCACCGCCCCGAGCTGAACAGCACGGCGGCGCAGTTCAAACACGCCGAAGGCTGGACCCAGGCCACGCCGTCCGATGCCATCGCCCGCGGCGCCTGGTGGGAAATCTACGGCGATGCAGGGCTCAATGCGCTGGTTGAAGAGCTTAACCGCAGCAACCAGACCGTGGCGCAATCGGAGGCGCAATACCGCCAGGCCCAGGCGCTGGTGCGCAGCAGCCGTGCAGCGTTGTTCCCAAGCCTGGACCTGAGCGCAAGCAAAAACCGCTCCGCCCAAGGTACCGGCAGCTCCAGTTCCAGCCTTTCCAACAACAGCAGTGGTATTCGCAATACCTACAACGCCCAGCTCGGTGTCAGCTGGGAAATCGACCTGTGGGGCAAGCTGCGCGAAACCATGAATGCCAACGAGGCCAGTGCCGAAGCCAGCTTTGCCGACCTCGCCTCGATCCGCTTGAGCCAGCAATCAGAGCTGGTGCAGAACTACCTGCAGTTGCGGGTTATCGATGAGCAGAAACGCTTGCTGGAAGCCACCGTGGCAGCCTATGAGCGCTCGCTTCGAATGACCGAAAACCAGTACCGGGCTGGTGTCTCCGGGCCGGATGCCGTGGCCCAGGCCCGCACCCAGCTCAAAAGCACCCAGGCTGACCTGATCGACCTGATCTGGCAGCGTGCGCAGTTCGAGAACGCCATCGCTGTGCTGCTGGGCAAGACCCCGGCCGACTTCGCTCTGGCCGACAGCAAGGCCATTCCGGCATTGCCGCAAATTCCGGTTTCGCTGCCGTCGCAACTGCTGGAGCGTCGCCCGGACATCGCTGCTGCCGAACGCAACGTAATGGCGGCCAACGCCAATATCGGGGTGTCGCGGGCGGCGTACTTCCCGGACCTCAGCCTGAGCATGAGTGGTGGCTATTCCAGCAGCAGTTTCAGCAACTGGATCGAGTTGCCCAACCGGTACTGGTCGGTAGGCCCGCAGCTGGCGCTGACCCTGTTCGACGCCGGCAAGCGCAGCGCCGAGGTGGACCGCACGGTGGCGGTGTATGACCAGACCGTGGCCCAGTATCGTCAGACGGTGCTGGACGGCTTCAAGGAAGTGGAAAACCTGCTGGTGCAGTTGAAGGTGTACGGCGATGAAGCGGGGGTGCGTCAAGAGGCGCTGGATGCCGCACGCGAGTCGCTGCGCCTGACCGAGAACCAGTACCGCGCCGGGTTGATCGGCTACCTGGACGTAGTCAACGTGCAGACCACGGCACTGAGCAACGAGCGCAGCGTGTTGAACCTGCTGCAAGGGCGCCTGGTGGCCAGTGTGCAATTAGTGGCCGCATTGGGTGGCGGCTGGGATGCCGAGCAGGCGTTCGCCGAGCAGGACTGACCGGCACGTACAGGCCCTTGGAGGAGCGGCCTTGTGTCGGGGTCGGGCCGCAAGGCGGCCCCGGCGATCTCTGTGTGCGCACCTGGTTTTGCAACCTCTGTGGTAGCGGGCTTGCCCCGCGAACACCGGCACAGCCGGTGCCATGCACCGCGTAAACCCCTTCGCGGGACAAGCCCGCTCCCACAATGGCCATGGGCCTTATTGGATCCATTCCCATTCGCAAAAACCCCGTGCGTTTCGCTTAAGCTTGAGTACAATCGTCAGCTTTTGCCGGGCCCCCTGTCCCGTCGCTGGAATTCCCAATGCTGACCGGTAGCTACTCCTCTTCACTGGTGTTGATTTCGCTGTGCGTGGCGATTCTGGCGTCCTATACCGCCCTTGACCTGACTGGCCGCATCGCCACCGCCAAGGGCCGGGCTGCCTACCTTTGGATGGGCGGCGGCGGGCTGGCCATGGGCATCGGCGTGTGGTCGATGCACTTCATTGGCATGCTTGCGTTCAGCCTGCCCATCGATCTGGGTTACGACCTTGCCTTGACCGCGTTCTCGCTGTTGATCGCCGTGCTGTCCTCGGGGTTTGCCTTGTGGCTGGTGAGCCAGCCGAGCCTGCCGGGGCTGCAACTGGGGTTCGGCGCACTGATCATGGGGGCCGGTATCGCTTGCATGCACTACACCGGCATGGCGGCGATGCGCATGCTACCGGGCATCGATTACGACCCCACATTGTTCGGCGCCTCGCTGCTGATTGCCGTGGGGGCCTCGGCGGCGGCGTTGTGGATCGCCTTCCGTCTGCGCAGGCACACCCCTTATGTGCGGCAGATCCGTGGCCTGGCGGCGGTGGTGATGGGCATTGCGATCGTGGGCATGCATTACACCGGCATGGCGGCGGCGAATTTCCCCGTAGGCAGCTTCTGTGGTGCGCTGGGCGGCGGGCTGCAGGGCGACGGCCTCGTCTATCTGGTGCTGATCACTACCCTGGCGGTGCTGGCGGTGGCCTTGCTGACCTCGGTGCTGGATGCCCGCCTGGAGGCGCGCACAGCCGAGTTGGCCCGTTCGCTGACACTGGCCAACCAGGAACTGACCCAGCTGGCCCTGCACGACACCCTTACAGATCTGCCCAACCGTACCCTGCTGGCCGACCGCATCGAGCAAGCCATCGCCAAGGTGGCGGAGCAGGGCGGCTGTTTTGCCCTGATGTTCATCGACCTGGACGGCTTCAAGCCGGTCAACGATGCCTTTGGCCACCATATAGGTGACCTGCTGCTCAAGGCCGTAGCGGCACGCCTGCGCGGCCACCTGCACAGCCAGGACACCCTGGCGCGCATCGGCGGAGACGAATTCGTGCTGCTGGTAGAGCTGCACGAGCCTGACGATGCCATGGACGTGGCGGTCAAGCAGGTGAATCTGGTGTCGCGGCCATTTCGCGTGGCCGAGCACGACCTGCAACTGTCGGCGAGCCTGGGCATCGTCCTGTACCCCGGCAATGGCCAGGACCAACACGAACTGTTGCGCAATGCCGATGCCGCCATGTACCACGCCAAAAGCGCCGGCAAGAACGGCTACAGCTTCTTTGACGCGTCGATGAACAGCAATGCACGTCAGCAACTTCAACTGCTGCAGGACCTGCGTCAGGCGCTGGAACAACGCCAGTTCCGGTTGCATTACCAGCCCAAGTTCGACGCCCAGGCCTGCCTGCCGATTGGTGCCGAGGCTTTGTTGCGCTGGGAACACCCGCAGCACGGTCTGTTGCTGCCCGACCGCTTCATCGGCTTGGCAGAAAAGACCGGCCTGATCATCCCGATCGGTGAATGGGTGCTTGACGAAGCCTGCCGGCAGATGCGCCATTGGCTGGACCAGGGGCACGCGGGCTGGCGCATGGCGGTGAACCTGTCGGCCATCCAGTTCTGCCATGCAGGGTTGGTCGAGAGTGTGGCCCGGGCCCTGCGGGAGAACGGCCTGCCGGCCAATTGCCTGACCCTGGAAATTACCGAGACCACCGCCATGCACGATGCCGATGCCAGCCTGACCGTGCTGCAACGCCTGTCTGACATGGGTGTGGACCTGTCCATCGATGATTTTGGCACCGGCTACTCCAGCCTGATGTACCTCAAGCGCCTGCCGGCCAACGAGTTGAAGATCGACCGTGGCTTTGTGCGAGACCTGGAGCAGGACAGTGACGATGCAGCGATTGTCTCGGCAATCGTCGCGTTGGGCCAGGCGCTGGGCCTGCGCATCGTTGCCGAAGGGGTGGAAACCGACAGGCAGCAGGACTTCCTGACCCGTCTGGGTTGTGATTCGCTGCAAGGTTATCTGCTAGGGCAGCCGGTACCGGCCGAGCAGTTCATGGCCAAGTTGCAGGCGTTGCACCAGGACAAGAGCGCCGCAGGTTAGCCAGCGCTGCGCAAGGAGAGGGCGGGTATGAACGCGTCCATTTCCGCTTCGACGGCTTCGATGATGCGCTCCACATCGGCTGCGGCCATGATTGCGGCACACGGGATGCCGGCGATGGCCATCAGGGTTTCGCCGGTGGTGCGGTCGAACAGCCGCGCGACCATGCTGCGGGGCGCATCCATGTTGGCTTCGAAGCCCAATGGATGAAAGTGCCAGCGCATCACCTGGCAGGCGTTGGGGAACGTCATCTTGTTCATGCCAGCCTCCTTGTCCGTGCCTGGACGTGGTGAGCAGCCAGCCACACCCATGTGGCTGCCGGGAATGTAAACATAGCAGTTGCTACGGGTGATTCTCGGCTGCAAACATGACAAATGTAGCAATCCATGACTTGGCTCACATCCGTGGGAGCATGCCCATGAGCCAGCTGCGTTCAGGCAAACGTTTACATCGCGCGATAGCAGCGGTTATCCGCGTCAAGCCGTACGTTTTCACGGGGTATCGGCGAAACACTTTTCGGACGAGCGGCAGGCTCACCCCAGCAGCCCGGCCGCGATGTTGATGGTGAACCCTAGGATCGCCGTATTGAACACGAAACCCACCAGCGAATGTGCCAGCACCACCCTGCGCAGTTGCCTGCCGGCAACGCCTACGTCGGAGGTTTGCACGGCCACGCTGATGGTGAAGGAGAAGTAGTGAAAGTCCCAATAATCCGGGTTGCGCTCGCCGTCGGCGAAACGTAACGGTGGTTCATGGTTGCGTCCGGTATAGAACAGGCGGGCGTAATGCAGGCTGAAAATACAGCCGATCAGCAGCCAGGAGCCGGCCACGGTCAGGCCGGTGTAGAGGTAGTGCAGGGCCAGTGCCGTGCCCTGCAAGCCTTTGCTGGACACCAGTTGCAGGGTGACCGCGGCGAGGCTGGCGATGGCAGCGATGCACACCGTGAGCAGCACCATGCCAGCGTTTTCGTCTTCGACACGGGCCACCCTGCGGACTTTTTCCGGGCTGGCGCCCCAGGTGAGGTACAGCACCAGCAGCAGGTACAGCCATACGCCGAGGTTCCAGCCGGCGAGGATGTGCTGGACGGTGTCACCGGCGGGGATCAGCCAGGCGCCAACAAGGCCGACTGCGGCGGCGATGCTCAGGCGGGGGTGGGTTCGGGTCAGGCGGTGAAAAGCCATGGGGCCTCATTTACTGGGGGGGTGGCTACTACTCTAGACCGTTTACGCGCTGTCTCTGCTTCACGCGCCTACAAGGGCACGGTGCACATGCTGATTCTTTGATGTCGCCCGTCGCGCGGCATTGCAACTCTCAGTACACTGCATGCTCCAACACCAACATCCGTTGAACTCGAGGTTTTTGCATGACGCTCAGTCCTTTGGCAGGCAAGCCGGCTCCGGCAAGTGTGCTGGTCGATATTCCCCGACTGCTCACCGCCTACTATACCGGCCGCCCCGACGCTGCCGTGGCGGCCCAGCGAGTGGCCTTCGGCACCTCAGGGCACCGGGGCACTTCGCTTGAATTGAGTTTCAACGAATACCACGTGCTGGCCATCACCCAGGCCATCTGC
This sequence comes from Pseudomonas sp. GW460-LB5, assembly GCF_059423245.1. NCBI lineage: Bacteria > Pseudomonadati > Pseudomonadota > Gammaproteobacteria > Pseudomonadales > Pseudomonadaceae > Pseudomonas > Pseudomonas sp. GW460-LB5. The sequence goes on along the minus strand of NZ_JBWKXT010000003.1, from coordinate 175,821 downwards.
CTGTACCGCCAGGAAAAGGGCATCGATGGGCCGCTGTTCATCGGCGCCGACACCCACGCACTGTCGGCGCCGGCCACTGCCAGCGCGCTGGAAGTGCTGGCAGCCAATGGTGTGCAGGTGATGCTGTCCAAGGACGACGAATACACGCCCACCCCGGCCGTATCCCACGCCATTCTTTGCTACAACCGTGGCCGCCAGCAGGGCCTGGCCGACGGCATCGTCATCACCCCGTCGCACAACCCGCCGCAAAGCGGTGGTTTCAAGTACAACCCGCCCAATGGTGGCCCTGCCGACAGCGACGTGACCAAATGGGTCGAGGCCAAGGCCAACGAGTTGCTGGCAGCGAACCTGGCCGGCGTCAAGCGTATGGACCATGCCCAGGCGCTGAAGGCGCCGACTACCCAGCGCCACGACTACGTGAGCAGCTATGTGGCGGACCTGGAAAATGTGATCGACTTCGACGTCATCCGCAGCGCCAAGCTGCGCCTGGGCGTCGACCCGTTGGGCGGGGCAGGGGTGCGCTACTGGTCGGCCATTGCCGAGCATTACAAGCTGGACCTGGAAGTGGTGAACACCGAAGTGGACCCCACCTTCCGCTTCATGACCGTGGACTGGGACGGCCAGATCCGCATGGACCCTTCCTCGCCGTACGCCATGCAGGGCCTGATCGGCCTGCGCGAGCGCTTCGACGTGGCGTTTGCCTGCGATCCGGACCACGACCGCCACGGCATTGTCACCTCGGACGGCCTGCTACAGCCCAACAACTACCTGGCCGTGGCCATCGACTACCTGTTCCGCCACCGCCCGCAATGGCGCACCGACGCTGCCGTGGGCAAGACCGTGGTATCGAGCGGCCTGATCGACCGCGTTACCCAGCGCCTGGGCCGTGAGCTGTACGAAGTGCCGGTGGGCTTCAAGTACTTTGCCCAAGGGTTGTTCGACGGCTCGCTTGGCTTTGGCGGCGAAGAGAGTGCCGGTGCGTCGTTCCTGCGCCGTGATGGTTCGGTCTGGGCGACCGACAAGGACGGGCTGATCCCGGCCTTGCTGGCCGCCGAGATGACCGCCCGCACCGGGCGCAACCCGAGCCAGGCCTACGCCGACCTGACCGAGGCGCTGGGCAAGCCGTTCGCCACCCGCGTTGAGGCCAAGGCCGATGCGCGGCAGAAGGCGTTGCTGAGCAAGCTGGCGCCGGAGCAGGTCCAATCGACCGAACTGGCCGGTGAGCCGATCGTGCAGATCCTCAGCCACGCACCGGGCAATGGCCAGGCGATTGGCGGCCTGAAGGTGATGACCGCCAATGGCTGGTTCGCCGCGCGGCCGTCGGGCACCGAGGACATCTACAAGATCTACGCCGAAAGCTTCATCGACGAGGCGCACCTGCAGCGCCTGGTGCAGGAAGCGCAGGTGCTGGTGGATGCGGCGATTGCCTGACAGGTAACAAACCGCTTGGTGCTGCGGCGTAACGTAAATTAGAATTAATACTATTTACGCCGCCGCAGGGCCATCCCCATGATTGACGTTGCGCCGCCACCGGAGCCTAGCCTGCCTGCCCTGTACCGGGAGCACCGCAGCTGGCTTGAAACCTGGCTACGCCGGCGCCTGGGCAATGCCTGGGATGCCGCCGACCTCAGCCAGGATACCTTCCTGCGGGTGCTGGCCAGTGCACAGCCACTGGCAGACATTCGTGAGCCACGCGCCTACCTGCTCACGGTGGGCAAGCGGCTGCTGAGCAACTTCCACCAGCGGCGCAGCCTGGAGCGGGCCTACCTTGATGCCTTGGCGCATCTGCCCGAGCAGCACGTGCCCTCGCCCGAGCAGCGCTGGCTGTTACTGGAAACCCTGCAAGCCCTGGATGAGCTGCTTGATGGCCTGAAGGCGCCGGTCCGCAAGGCTTTTCTCTGGAGCCAGCTCGAAGGCCTGGGTTATGCCGAGATCGGCACGCGCCTGGGCGTGTGCGAGCGCTCCGTAAAACGCTACATGGCGCAGGCTTACGAACATTGCCTGCTGGCCGAGTTGCAATGACCACCCACTCCCCCGAAACCCGTGAAGCGGTGCGTGCTGCCGCCCGCTGGCTGGCGTTGCTGGATTCTGGCGACGCCAGCGAGACTGATTTGCTGCGCCTGGCACAGTGGCGGGCCAGCAACAGCCTGCACGAACACGCCTGGCAAAAGGCATCACTGCTGCGCGAGCGTTTTTCCGGGTTGCCCGGGGCGTTGGCCATGGCCACCCTTGACCGCCCGGACGCCGGCCGCCGCGCGCTGCTCAAGCAAGCCTTGGGTGTCGCGGCGCTGCTACCGGCCGCCTGGCTGGCAAGCCGGGAGCTGCCGCTCGAGGCCTGGACGGCGGACATGCGCACAGGGGTAGGTGAGCGCCGGCAGGTGCTGCTGAGCGATGGCACTTTTTTACAGTTGAACACTGACAGTGCGGTGGATATCGACCTGGGCGCGCGCCGGCTGACGCTGTTGCGCGGCGAAATGGCACTCAGGGTACCCGACAGCGCGAGCCTGGCCGTGCAGGTGCCCTACGGTCAGATTGCCCTCAATGCAGGTGAAGTGTGTTTGCGCCTGGTCGATGAAGGCTGCCGGGTTTCAGTCGTCAACGGGCTGGCCAGCCTGCAGCCACTGCGTGGCGCGGCCCGGGTGCTGCACGCCGGGCAACAGGCCAGCTTGCAGAAGGCTGGCATCGGCCCCGTTACAGCCCTGAACGACTGGCCGCTGGGCTGGCGCGAAGGCGTGCTGCGCCTGGATGACCGACCCTTGGGCGAGCTGTTGCATGAACTGCGACGGTATCGGCCTGGTGTGCTGCGCTGGGCGCCAGAACTGGAACAGCTCCGGGTGACCGGTACTTTCCGTCTCGACGATACCGATCGGGTGCTGGACTTGCTTGCCGCCAGCCTTGCGTTGCAAGTGCAGGCACGCACGCGCTACTGGGTGACCCTGGCTGCGCGAGAGCATCGTGCTTGAGGCTGTCCCCTTTTTTTCACTTGCCGGTCATTACCGGTAGGAGAAACTAAAGGGGAGCCTTGTCAATGCCTGCAGTAATGTCTTGCCGCTTGCGCCCACTGGTGCGCGCAGTGCGTCCGTTGTTTGCCATGAGCCTGTTGTTGTCTGCACCCACCTGGGCTGATGAGGCGGAGCGACGTGCCTATCAGGTACCGGCCGCCAGCCTGGGCGCCGCGCTTACCCGGTTTGCCGACCAGGCCGGCGTCAGCCTATCGCTGGACCCGGCACTGGTCCAGGGCCGGCAGAGTAACGGCCTGTCTGGTAGCTACAGTGTTGAAGAAGGCTTCCTGCAGCTGCTGCGTGGCAGCGGCCTGCAGTTGCTGCCAGTGGGTGAGGGCGCATTCACGCTGGCGCCGGCGCCTCAGGCGGGTGGGGCGCTGGAAATTGCCCCAACCAGCATTGTTGGCGGCCTGGCGGCGGGTGGCGATGTTCAGCCTTATGCCGGTGGCCAGGTGGCACGCCAGGGCGCCCGGGGGCTGCTTGGCGCGCGCGACTTCATGGAAACCCCGTTCAGCATCACCAGTTACACCCACGAGCTGGTGAAGAACCAGCAAGCGCGCACCTTGGGCGAGCTCATCGCCAGCGACCCCTCGGTGCGGGCCACCAACCCGGCGGGTGGGCGTTTCGAGCAGTTCACCATTCGCGGCTTCAGCCTGTTCAACAGTGACGTGGCGTACAACGGCCTGTACGGCATCTTGCCGACCTACTCGATCGACATGGAAATGGCCGACCGGGTCGATATCATCAAAGGCCCCAGCCAGTTGATCAACGGCATTTCGCCGCGTGGCAGCGTGGGCGGCGGTATCAACGTGCAGCCCAAGCGGGCCGGCGACAAGCCGATCACCGAGTTCACCGGCAGCTACGCGTCGGCTGGCCAGGCAGGCGGCGCGGTGGACGTTGGTCGGCGCTTTGGCGAAGGCCAGCAGTTTGGCGTGCGCTTCAACGGTGTGAAGCAGTCGGGTGATACCGAATGGGACCACCAGCGCGTCGAGCGCGAGATGGCGGTGCTGGGCCTGGATTTTCGTGGCGAGCGCCTGCGGTTGTCGGCAGACCTCGGCCACACCCAGCGTGACACCGATGCGCCGCAAGAGCGTGTGCTGGTCGGTGCCAATGCCAGAGTGCCGGATGCCAACGATGTACGGCGCAACTATGCCCAGGCCTGGAGCAAGGCGCGCACCAACGACACCTTTGGCGCACTGCATGCCGAGTACGACGTCAGCGAGTCGCTGCTGGCGTATGGTGCAGTCGGCGCGCGCAAAAGCAACCATGACTTCCTGCGGCACAACGTGTCCATCACCAACGATGCCGGCGACTTCAGCGTGCAGCCTCGGGATTTTACCCGCGATGAAACGGTGCGCACCGCCATGGCGGGTGTGCGCAACTGGTTCCACACCGGGCCTGTCAGCCACGAGCTGAACCTGGCCGCCACCTACTTCTACATGGACTTCACCAACGGCGGCGCCCGCTATGCTTCGGCGCCCAGTAACCTCTACAACCCGATAGCGACGCCGACACCGGGTACGCCGACGCGCATCGATCCAGAGGTCTACACCGAGAACCGCTTCTCCGGCGTGGCGCTGGCCGACACCCTCGGGTTTTTCGATGACCGCCTGCTGCTGACCCTGGGGGCGCGCTGGCAGCGGGTGCAAGTGGATGACTGGAGCGACGGCGTCAAAGGCGACACCGCCTACGATGAAGAAAAGGTCTCGCCTTCTGGGGGCGTGTTGCTCAAAGTCACCGATCAGCTGTCGCTGTACGCCAACTACATGGAAGGCCTGAGCCAAGGCAAGATCGCACCGTCGACCTCGATCAACGAAGACCAGATCTTCCCGCCTTTCACCAGCCGCCAGGTCGAGGTAGGGGCCAAGTACGACCTGGGCCAGGTCGCCTTTACCGCCAGTGCCTTCCGCATCCGCCAGCCGGCGTACGAAACCAACGCCACTTCGCGGGTGTTCGGCCCCAATGGCAAGCGTGACAACCGCGGTATCGAGTTGAGCGTGTTCGGTGAACCCATGCAAGGGGTGCGGGTGCTGGGCGGGGTGATGTACATCGACAGCGAGCTGACCGATACCGTGGGTGGCGCCGTTGATGGCAACCGCGCGCCGGCCACCCCCGAGTACAACGTCAACCTCGGCGCCGAATGGGATGTGCCGGGGGTGCACGGCCTGACCCTGACGGCGCGGGGCATTCACTCCAGCTCGCAATACCTGGACCAGAACAACAGCAAGCAGATCGATGGCTGGGAGCGTTACGACCTGGGGGCGCGCTATGCCTTCAACGTGGACGCTACCGAGGTTACCTTGCGGGCCAGTGTCGAGAACGTGCTGGATGATCGCTACTGGAGCTCGGCCGGGGCCTCGGATGACAGTGAACCGGGGCTGACCCTTTCCACGCCGCGGACCTACCTGCTATCGGCAACCGTAGGTTTCTAGCTCAAACAGCCGGGGCTGCACAGCAGCCCCAATGGACTGATCAGCCTACATCGCCCGCCCAAGCTTTTGCGCCTGGCCCTGCAACACGCGCATCAGGTGCATCGCCGCATGCGACGGCGGCTCGAAGCGCGAATAGACAAAGCTGATGTCGAAGTGAATTTCGTCCGCCAGCGGCACCACCGCCAGGCCGCTGTCCTGCGCCACGAATTCGTCGATCACGCTGATGCCCATGCCTTGCTTGACCAGCGCCACCGCCTCGTTGGCATTGGTAAACGACAACAGCGACGGCAACTGCACGCCGTGCCGCTCGATGTGCCCGGCCAGCAGTTTGCCAAAGGGCATGTCGGGCCTGAACAGCAGCAGCGCATGGCCTTCCAGTTGCTGCAAGGTCAGCGAGGTATGCCTGGCCAAAGCGTGATCGGGTGGCATCACCACCACCATACGCCCGCGCATGAAGGCCTGCGAATGCAGGTGATCGTGTACCACGGGCAGGGCGGCAATCGACAGGTCGACCTTTTTCGACAGGATCTGGTTGGGCATCTCGCCCATCAGCGAGGTTTGCCACTCGATGTTCAGCGAAGGTGCCTCCCGTTTGAGTTGGGCCAGGGCAATCGGGATCACCACTGTGGACAGCGAAGCGCTGCACGAGATGCGCAGCTTGCGGTGGCCGCCTGCGCCCAGTGACAGGGCGCATTCGTTAACCTCCAGCGCCGCCTGGTACACCCGCTCGACTTCGCGGAACAGCACCTGCGCCTCGGCCGTGGGCACCAGGCGGTTGTTGATGCGCTCGAACAGGCGGTAGGTCAAACGCCCCTCTATGTACTGGATCAGCTTGCTGACAGCGGGCTGCGATACGTACAGCAGCTTGGCTGCCGCGCTGATCGAGCCGGTCAGCATCACCGCACGGAACACTTCCATGTGCCGCAGTTTGAACAGCATGGGGCTCGTGTCTGCGCCTTCGTTGCCAAGCAGCATGTGTATTACCTTCGGTTATGGTATTGGCCATCTGGGTATGAGCGTCAAACCCGGCCACGCAGTATCTTGAGCCCAGCCAAATCGCCTTGCGGCGCACAATAACAAGATCTGAAGGCCAGTGCAGTGGCGCTTGCCGGGAGTGTTGCGTGAACATCTTTGACGAACCGAAGATCGATTGCCATAACCATTTGTTTGATCCCGCCCGTTTCCCTTACCACCCCGACGCACCCTATGCGCCCTCCGGGCAGGAAGTCGCCACCCAGGAACAGTTCACCCAGGTGATGGATGCCTACGGCGTGCAACATGCCTTGCTGGTAGGCCCCAACAGTGGCTACCACACCGACAACCGCTGCCTGTTGCATGCCTTGGCCACCGGGCAGGGGCGGTTCAAAGGCGTGGCCGTGGTCGAGGCGGGTATCCACCTCGATGCCCTGGCTGCGCTGCAGGCGCAGGGCGTGGTCGGCATCGCCTTCAACCCTGCGCTTTACGGGGTAGCCAGCCTCAAGGACGTTGACGGGCTGTTCGGCAAGCTTGCCGAGCTCGGTCTGTTCGCCCAGGTGCAGGTATGCGATGACCAGCTGCTTGAACTGCGCCGCCTGCTCGAGGGCTCACGTGCACGCTTGCTGATCGACCACTGCGGTCGGCCGGACGTGGCGGCCGGCGTGCAGCAACCGGGCTTTCAGGCGTTGTTGCAACTGGCTGACAGTGGCCGCGCCAGTGTCAAGCTGTCAGGCATGCAGAAGTTCGCTGCAAGTGAGGCGTTGCTGGAGCAAAGCAGCGCCTACGTGCACGCCCTGCTCGAAGCCTTTGGTGCGGATGCCTGCGTATGGGGCTCGGACTGGCCGTTCATCCGCCAACGCTCGCGGGTGGACTACGGCCCGCTGCTGAAACTGGCCGAGCGCCTGATGCCGGATGCCCGGCTGCGCCGCACGGTGATGTGGGACACCCCCCGACGCTTGTTCGGGTTCGCCTAGAACCTGGTTTTTGCCATTCCAATAACAAGAGAGCAACCGTCATGAACACTGAACAGAACGCCAGCCTTGGGGTGTTTGACACCCCGGCACGCGCGCAGCAACGCACCCGCACCCGCTTCATGATTCTGGCGCTGATTTCGGGCGGCACCATGATCAACTACCTCGACCGCAGCGTGATGGGCATTGCCGCGCCCAGCATCAGTGCCGACCTGGGCCTGAACGCGGCAATGATGGGGGTGATCTTTTCTGCCTTCTCGTGGACCTACGCCGCCGCGCAGATCCCGGGTGGCATCCTCATCGACCGGCTGGGCACCAAGCTCACCTATTGGCTGGCGCTGACGCTGTGGTCGCTGTTCACCGGCCTGCAAGGGCTGGCGCAGGGCTTTATGTCGTTGCTGGGCATGCGCTTTCTGGTGGGCATGACCGAAGCACCGTGCTTCCCTACCAACAGCCGGGTGGTGGCTACCTGGTTCCCGCAGAGTGAGCGGGCCCGGGCGACGGGTATCTACACCTTTGCCGAATACACCGGGCTGGCGTTCCTGACGCCGCTGCTGTTCTGGGTGCTGCACGCCTATGGCTGGCGCTTTCTGCTGCTGGCCGTGGGCCTGGTGGGCATCCTCTATGGCCTGGTGTGGTGGCGCAAGTACCATGAACCACACGAGTCGACCACCGCCAACCAGGCCGAACTTGACTACATCGCCGCCGGTGGCGGGGTGGTCGATGGCGGGCAGAAAGCCACCTCGTTCCGCTGGTCGCAGATCCCGGCGCTGCTCAAGCACCGCAACATGCTGGGCATCTGCCTGGGGCAGTTCGCCTGCAACTCCACCAACGTGTTCTTCCTGACCTGGTTCCCCACCTATCTGGTGACCGAGCGGCACATGCCCTGGCTCAAGGTCGGCTGGGTGGCGGTGCTGCCGTTCATTGCCGCTTCGCTGGGCACATTGGTCGGCGGATGGCTGTCGGACGCCTTGCTACGCCGTGGCTACTCGCTGAACGTAGCGCGCAAGCTGCCAGTCATCGCCGGGTTGCTTACCGCCTCGGTGATCGTGCTGGCCAACTACGTCGAGTCCGACGCGCTGGTCATCACCATCCTGTGCATCGCCTATTTCGCCCAGGGCATGTCGGCGCTGGCCTGGATGATCGTGTCCGATATCGCCCCCAAAGGTTTGCTGGGCCTCAGTGGTGGGCTGTTCAACCTGTTTGCCAACGCGGCGGGCATTGTGACACCCCTGACCATCGGCATCATCGTTTCGCTGACCGGCTCGTTCGTGTGGGCCCTGGCGTTCGTGTCGTCGATCACCGTGCTGGGGGCGCTGTGCTACCTGTTCATGGTCAGCGACCTGCGTCGCTTGCCGGAAATTCCTTCTGAAGAAAATGGAGCTAAACAATGAGCCAGTACCTGCAAGGCCAGACCGCAATCGTGACCGGTGGCATGCGTGGCATCGGCCTGGCGATCGCCCAGCGCCTGCATGCCGCCGGCGCGCAGGTGGTGATATGGGACCTCGCGGTCGATGGCTGGGACAGCGTCGAAAACGGCTTTGAGCCGGTGCTGCGCCAGCCGGTCGATGTGTCGTCGCTGGCCTCGGTGGAGGCGGCTTTCGCCGAGACGCTGGCACGCTTGGGGCAAGTGCAGATCCTGGTCAACAATGCCGGCATCAACGGCCCGGTGGTAGCGTCGTGGGAGTACCCGCCAGAGGCCTGGGACAAGGTCATCGCCATCGACCTGAACGGTGTGTTCTATTGCTGCCGCACCGCCATCCCGCACATGCGTGAGCGCGGCTACGGGCGCATCGTCAACATCGCCTCCATGGCCGGCAAGGATGGCGTGCAGTACATCTCGGCCTATTCGGCCGCCAAAGCCGGTGTCATCGCCTTCACCAAGGCAGCGGCCAAGGAACTGGCCCAGGACGGTGTACTGCTCAACTGCGTGGCACCGGCCATGGTCGAGACGCCGCTGATGGCCGAGATGACGGCGGAACACATCGCCGCGAGCAAGGCCAAGATCCCCATGGGGCGCTTCCTCAAGGCCGAGGAGATCGCCAACATGGTCAGCTGGATTGCCGGGCCCGAGTGCAGCTTTACCACCGGTTTTGTATTCGACCTCAGTGGTGGGAGGGCGACCTATTGACTGGCCTGGGCGTGGCGCACCTGACGGCGCTGGAGCTGGCGCCGGCGCGGCTGGTACGCGAGGCGCGCCACGCCGGATTCAGTGCGGTGGGGCTGCGCCTGCACCCGGTGATGGCGGGTGCGTTGGCCTACCCGGTTGCCGCCGGTAGCCAGGCAATGCGTGAGCTGCGGGCGGTGCTGGCAGGGGAAGGCGTACGTGTGAGGGACATCGAGTTCGTGTCGTTGACGGCGCAAACCCGGGTTGCCGATTACCAGGCGCTGTTGGCCGCCGGTGCCGAACTGGGCGCGTTGAGCCTGACAGTGTCCGGCGACGACGAGGATGTTGCGCGGCTGACCGGGAACTTTGCAGCGCTGTGTGAAATGGCGCGGGACCATGGCCTGCGTGTGGACCTTGAGTTCATGCGCTGGCGCCCGGTGGCGACTGTGCAGCAGGCGTGTGCGGTGGTGACGGGGGCGGGGCAGGCCAACAGTGGCGTGCTGGTGGATGCGTTGCACCTGTTCCGCTCCGGTGGCCAGGTGGCCGACATCGCCGCAGTCGACCCGCGTTTGCTGCGTGCGGTGCAACTGTGCGATGCACCGATGCTGGCGCCCGCAGAAGCGCTGATCATCCCCGAGGCGCGCGAAGGCCGTTTGCTGCCGGGCCAAGGGCAACTGCCGCTGGCAGCGTTGCTGGCGGCGTTGCCGGGGGACGTGGACATCAGTGTGGAGGTACCGTGCGCCGGCTTGCCCCCCGAGCATCGGCTGCAAGCGGCAGCACAGGTAACCCATGCCTGGCTGCACGGCAGGCGACAACTGTCACCCGCTGTGCAGGTTGCCGGTCACTCCTGATCCGGTACCACGGCAATCACGTCGATCTCCATCAGCCACTCGGCCTGGGCCAACCCGGCAACCACCAGCCCGGTGGAGATCGGGAATACGCCCTTCAGCCACTTGCCCACTTCCTTGTACACCGGCTCGCGGAAACGTGGGTCGGTGATATAGGTGGTGGTCTTGACGATGTGTGACAGGTCGGAGCCTGCTTCTTCAAGCAATTGCTTGACGTTCTTCATGGCTTGCTCGGTCTGTGCCTGAGGGTTACCCAGGCCCACCAGTTTGCCTTCGAAGTCGGTACCGACCTGACCGCGCACGTAGATGGTATTGCCGGCCCGCACGGCCTGGCACAGGTCGTTGTCCAGGGTCTGGTTGGGGTAAGTTTCCTTGGTGTTGAACATGCGGATGCGAGTATGGGTAGGCATCAGTGGGCTCCGAAGGTGCTGACGTTGCTGATCGTGTTGGCTTGCTGCTCATCCGCCTCGCGCTGTTCGCGGTCGCGGTAGGCCAGGTAGGTGCGTTGCGTGGCAATGTGGCCGGCGACGTGCTTGGCGTCGTGCCACACGCCCCAGATGAACGAAGAGCCACGGCGCGACAACCACGGCAGGCCCAGGAAGTACACACCAGGTTCGCGGCCCACGCCGCGCTGATGCTGGGGCTTGCCGTTGGCATCGAAGGTGTCCACCTGCAGCCAGCTGAAGTCCACGCCGTAACCAGTGGCCCAGATGATGCTGGTAACGCCGGCGTTGGCCAGGTCCAGTTCGCGCAGCGGGTTGCTCATGCAGGCTGGGTCGGCCAGGCGTGTGCGGGCTTCGGGTTCTTCAGGCAGGTCCAGGCCGTTGCTTTCGATGTAGGCATCGGCGGCATCCAGCAGGGCCAGGTAGTTTTCATCGCCGCGGTTGATGTTCTCGACCAGGTTGTCCTGGAAGCGCGCCACGCCGTTTTCGAACGACTGGGTAAGGCCGACCAGGGTCATGCCTTGATGGGCGAGGGCGCGGAAGTCCACGGTGTGGCCGCCGCGGGCGCCGCTGACGGCGATGGTCACGTGCTCGCGACCGGGCTTGGCGATTTCTGCGTCCCACTCACCCAGCACACCCAGCCACCAGCAGAAATCGCGGTTGCGGTAGGCCCGTGGCGGGCGGTCGTGGGCACCGACCGACAGGTACACCTGGCGGCCTGCGCGCATCAGTTCTTCGGCAATCTGCACGCCGGAGGAGCCTGCACCGACCACCAGCACAGCGCCCTCAGGCAACTGCTCGGGGTTGAAGTAGGCGGCGGAGTGGATCTGGTGCAGGTTGCTGTCTTTCGGTGCGATGGCCGGGATCACCGGTTTCTGGAACGGACCCGTGGCAGCGACCACACGGTTGGCGCGAATCACCCCTTCATTGGTTTCGATGGTGAAGCCTGGGCGGTCGCTGTTGCGCACCACGCGCTTCACTTCGATGCCGGTGCGCACTGGCAGGTTGTACTTGCGTACGTACTGCTCGAAGTAGTCGGCCACCTGGTCCTTGCCTGCGAAAGCGTCGGCGTCGAGGTTGAATTCCAGGCCCGGGAAGCGGTCGTGCCAGACCGGGCCGTTGGCCACCAGCGAGTCCCAGCGGCCTGTACGCCAGGCCTCGGCGATGCGGTTGCGCTCCAGCACCAGGTGCGGCACGCCAAGCTTGTTCAGGTGTTCGCTCATGGCCACGCCGGCCTGACCGGCGCCGACGACGAGCGTATCGATTTCGAGGTTGTTCAGTGTCATGTCCGAGCCCTTGTTCAGGCGGTTTTTGTAAGGTCGGTTTGGAGGACCGCCGTTGCCTGGAGCCAGACTAGGGATGCTGCACGAATGGCGAAAATAGTATTTAGCTGGTGCTTGCCGATAAAACGGCGAAGGCCTTGGATTTTGTGGCGTGTAGTGTGTGTTGGCCCAGTGCATGTCCTGGTTTATGGGGGGGGCAGGAATCGAGCGCCGCGCGACCTCAGCCACAGCACAGTTTTTTCCTGCCTAACCCCTCGGAAAATGTTGGTTTCGTGGTCTAGAAGGTTGCGCCCAGAATGCCCTGCATCGCACAGGACAACAGGAGCTATACCATGACCTTCTCCATCATCGGCCGCTGCCAGGAAACCGGCCAGGTCGGCATCGCCATCAGTTCGTCGAGCATCGCTGTGGGCGCCCGTTGCCCCTGGGTACGTGCGGGTGTTGGCGCTGTTTCCACCCAGAACATCACCTTGCCGGCGCTGGGCCCGCAGATTCTCGATGCCCTGGAGCAGGGCCAGTTGCCGCCCGGCGCTGCGCTGGACCGGGTACTGAGCGCCAATGGCTGGAGCGAATACCGCCAGGTCACGGTGATCGACAGCCATGGTCAGGTGGCGCTGTTCACCGGGCGTGAGGCTTTGGGCACGCACCATGCCGTGGCCGGTGAGCAATGCGCGGCGGCGGGTAACCTGTTGTCCTCGACCCAGGTGATTGAAGCGATGGTAGTGGCCTTCGAGCAGGCCGGCGGGCACCTGGCCGACCGCTTGCTGGCTGCCATGCATGCGGCGATGGCCGCTGGTGGCGAAGCCGGCCCGGTGCACTCGGCGGCGTTGAAGGTGGCTGGCGAGCTCACCTGGCCATTGGTGGACCTGCGCGTGGACTGGGCCGATACCGACCCGATCGGTGTGCTCGATGGCCTGTGGCAAGCGTACCGCCCGCAGATGCAGGATTACGTTACCCGTGCGTTGAACCCGACAGCCGCACCCTCCTATGGGGTGCCCGGCGATGAGTGATTTTGCCAGCCGCGCGCTGTTGGCCCGGCTGGTCGGCTTTGCCACGGTCAGCCGCGACTCCAACCTTGAGCTGATCGGCTTTATCCGTGATTACCTGGCCGAGCTGGGGGTGGAAAGCGAACTGTTCCATAACCCCGAGGGCACCAAAGCCAACCTGTTTGCCACCATCGGCCCCCTGAATGCTGGCGGCGTGGTGCTGTCAGGGCACACCGATGTGGTGCCGGTTGACGGCCAGGCCTGGACCGTCGAGCCGTTTGCCCTGAGCGAACGTGGCGGGCGCCTGTATGGCCGCGGTACAGCCGACATGAAAGGCTTCATCGCCTCGGTGCTGGCAGCCGTGCCCGCGTTTCTTGCCCAGCCGTTGCACCTGCCGGTACACCTGGCATTTTCCTATGACGAGGAGGTGGGTTGCCTGGGGGTGCGCTCGATGCTGGCCGCGCTTGAGCAGCGCCCGCACAAGCCACGCCTGTGCCTGATTGGCGAGCCTACCGAGCTGAAGCCGGTGCTGGGGCACAAAGGCAAACTGGCGATGCGCTGCCAGGTGCAAGGTGCGGCCTGCCACTCGGCGTATGCCCCGTATGGGGTGAATGCCATCGAGTTTGCGGCGAAGCTGATCGGCAAGTTGGGTGACATCGGTGAGGCGCTGGCATTGCCCGCGCATCACGACGCGCGCTTCGACCCACCGTTCTCCACGGTGCAGACCGGGGTGATCAAAGGGGGCAGGGCGCTGAATATCGTGCCGGCAGAGTGTGAGTTCGATTTCGAAGTGCGCGCGTTACCGGGGTTCGAGGCGCAGGCAGTGGCTGACCAGTTGCAGACCTATGCAGAGGCCGAGCTGCTGCCGCGCATGCGCAAGGTCAATGCGGCCAGTGACATTCGCCTGCAAGCGTTGAGCGCGTATCCCGGGCTGGCGACCTCGGCTGATAGCGAAGCGGCACGGTTGGTGGCGTTGCTCAGTGGCTCGGAAGATTTCGGTACCGTGGCGTTTGGCACCGAGGGCGGGTTGTTCGACCAGGCGGGTATCCCCACCGTCGTGTGTGGCCCAGGCAGCATGGACCAAGGTCACAAACCGGACGAATTCGTCAGTGTCGAGCAGTTGCGCGGGTGTGATGCCATGTTGCTGAGGTTGGTGGATTACCTTCGGCAGGCTGCCGTCTGACAGGGTAAGAACGTATGCAGGAGCGGCCCATCGCGACGCAAGGCCGCTCCTGCAGGGATCGGTGCCTGCTTCAGGTTAGAAGCTGGCCTTGACCTGCAGGCCAACCACCAACGCGTTGTCGATCTTCTTCCCCGAGAACGCCCCCGGCTCGATGATGTACTGCACATCCGGGCGCAAGTTCAGCCACGGCGTTGCCTGGTAGCCATAGCTCAGTTCGATCAACTGCTCGGCGCTGTCGATGTCGGGGAACTGCTGGCCCGCGTCAAAGGCGGCATCTTCCAGCACATCGCGGCTACGCGGGTTGGGCACGGCACGGCCGTAACCCAGCGCCACGGTATCCTTCGGGCGGCCTTCGAACGGCTTGTACAGCACCACGCCGGCGCCATACCACTTGGTGAACGGCGAGGCGGCCTTGCTGGATGCCGAGTACTGGCCGAAGGCGTGCAGGCTGCGGCCTGGCGAGCGTTGGTCGTTCCACACCGCCTGGTCGATCAACAGGTAGTGGCCGCCACGGCCGGCTACTTCGTCATCGCTGCCGATGCGTTTCACATCGGAGCTGTCGTAGTAGTAGCCCAGCTTGTATTCGCCGGGCAGTTCACCCTGCAGCTTGTACACCAGCTCCACCGGTACTACGGTGCCGGTGGTGTGCTTGGGGCCCAGATGCCAGGCCCGGCTCGAGTTGCCGTTGCTCTCAGGGTCGACGTTGAACGCCGCCACGCGCAGTTGCCAGGCCGGCGACAGGTCGTATTTCACCCGCACGCCCAGGTGTGCGTTGGGGTAGTTGGTCCAGCCACTGCCGCCGGACATGTTCAGCGGGTGGCCGCAGAAGCCGGCGTTCATGAAGTTGCACAGGATGCCGCTGTCCAGGCCGCCCAGGTCGTTACCCATGGCCATGTAGCCCAGCTTGACGTTGAGCGCCGGGGTGAACAGGGTGCGCTCGTAGCTCAGCTCGGTCAGGCGGGTGTACAGGCCACCGAAGTTTTCCTGGATCGGCAGGCGGTTGCCTACCAGGTCTTCCGAGGCACTGTTACCGCGGCGGTCGTTGATGGTCAGCTGGACCTTGCCACCGTTGTCCAGGCCGTACAGTTTCGACAGGTCGAACTGCACGCCCAGCTTCAGGTTCTGCGAATAGCGCGCCGAGCGGTGCAGGCCGCCGTGGGCGTTGTAGGCGGTTTCGCCACTGTAGTCGCCGGTGAACTTGACGCCGTCGTCTTCAAGCTGGTGACGCAGGCCACCCCAGTCACCGGTCAGGGTGCTGCGGGTCATCAGGTCGCCGTCGGCCAGGGCAGTGGTGCTCGCCAAGGCCAGCAGCAGGGTAGGGGTCATGCGAATTGCGGATGGCATTGCTGTGTCTCGGTTGTTATTCAGGGGCCATTCACAGATGAACCCGCTCCCGCGTGGCCAGTGCTGACCTCGTGGGAGCGGGTTCACCGCGAAGGGAGCGACGCGGGCTTACGGCAAGGCGTAAGAAATCACGTAGTCGCCGCGGTCAGTCGACTGGCGCGCACCGCCAGCAGTGATTACCACATACTGCTTGCCGGTTTTCGGCGAAACGTAGGTCATCGGGCCGCCCTGGCTGCCCACTGGCAGGCGAGCCTTCCAGATTTCGTTACCGTTGCTGCTGTCGTAGGCGCGCAGGTAGAAGTCCTGGGTGCCGGCGATGAACACCAGGCCGCCTTGGGTCGACAAGGTACCGCCCAGGGTTGGCAGGCCGATCTTGATCGGCAGGTGCATGCGGATACCGAGCGGGCCGGTGTCTTCAACGGTGCCAACCGGTACTTGCCAGGCCACCTGGCGGGTCTTCATGTCGATGGCGGTCAGGGTGCCGAACGGTGGTGCCTGGCACGGAATGCCGGCTACCGACAGGAAGCGGTTCTTGTTCACCGCATACGGGGTGCCCTTGAGCGGTACTGCGCCCATGCCGGTGTTCAGCGCTTCGCCACCGGACGCCGCACCGCCTTTGTTCTGCGACGGAATCATCTGGATCCACAGGCCCAGGCGCATGTCGTTGACGAAGATGAAGCCGTGTACCGGGTCGGTAGAAATGCTGCCCCAGTTCATGCCACCCAGCGAACCCGGGAAGCTCAGCGACAGGTCGGTGCCCGGTGCGGTGTACAGGCCGTCGTAGCGCATTTTCTTGAAGTCGATGCGGCACAGCAGCTGGTCATACGGGGTGGCGCCCCACATGTCCGACTCGGTCAGGGTTTGCGCGCCGATCTGCGGCATGCCCACAGACTTCGGCTGGGTTGGGGAGTAAGGTTCGTTCGGGATGTTGCTTGGCTTGACCGGTACTTCGTCGACCTGGGTCAGCGGCTTGCCGGTGGCGCGATCAAGCACGTAGATCTGCCCGGCCTTGGTGCCGATCACCACCGCAGGTACCGACTGGCCGTCGTCCTTGGTGAAGTCGATCAGGCTTGGCTGCATCGGCAGGTCAAAGTCCCACAGGTCGTTGTGCACGGTCTGGAACACCCATTTCTGGTTGCCGGTGGTGGCGTCCAGGGCCAGCACCGAAGCGCCGTAGGTGTGGTCCAGCTTGCTGCGCTCTACACCGTAGATGTCGGTGGACGACGAACCCATTGGCAGGAACACGGTGTTCATCGCCGGGTCGTAGGACATCGGTGCCCAGCTGTTCGGGGTGCTGCGCACGTAGGTGCTGTCGCCCTGCGGTGCCTGGCGGTCTTCCGGGTTGCCCGGGTCGAAGGCCCAGCGCATTTCACCGGTGATCACGTCGAAACCACGGATCACGCCGCCTGGCATGTCGGTCTGGACGTTGTCGGCAACACGGCCGCCGACCACCACGGTGGTACCGGCCATCAGCGGTGCGGAGGACAGTTGGTAATAGGAATCCGGCACATTGCCCAGGCCGGTCATCAGATTGACCTGGCCGTTGTTGCCGAAGCCCTGGCAGAACTCGCCGTTGTCGGCGTCGACGGCAATCAGGCGGCCATCGATGGTGTTGGTCAGCAGGCGACGCTGGCAGTTGGCACCGGCCGGCACGCTCCCGCCGGCGACCGGCGAGCTGTTCGGCTGGGTCGGCTGGGCGATGGCGGCAGTGGCGTCGAAGTAGGCCATGCCACGGCAACGCTGCCAGACCTTGGACTGGGCGTTGATTTCGTTCTTCCACAGCTCTTCGCCGGTGTCGGCATCAAGGGCGATCAAGTTGTTGTGCGGGGTGCAGATGAACACCTTGTTGCCGATCTGCAACGGGGTCAGCTGGTCTTCGGCACCGTTGCCATCGCTGATGGCCACGTCACCGGTGTGGTAGGTCCAGGCCACCTTCAGCTTGTTCACGTTGTCGCGGTTGATCTGATCCAGCGCGGCGAAGCGGCTGCCACCTTCGGTGTTGCCGTAGTGGGCCCAGTCCTTCTGCTCTTTGCCAGCTTCGACCGGGGTCATGCCCGGCCCTTTGCCGGTTGGGGCGACGCTTGGGTGGGCAACAAACATGTTGCCAGCGGCAATCACCAGTGCCACGGCCATCACCCCGGCAATGCCGTAGGCACCACGGCCGGCACTGGCGCCGTTGGCACGGGCCAGCAGCGGGTAGACCAGTGCCACCACCATGCCGATCGCGGCAAACATGAACAGGCGCGAGAACAGTGGCCAGAACACCAGGCCAGTGTCGATCAGCGCCCAGATCGCGGTACCGATCAGGAACGCCGCGTACAGCCAGGCGCCGGTCTTCTTGCGGCAGGCGATAAGGACACCGGCGATGGCCATGGCCAGTCCGCCGATCAGGAAGTACAACGAACCGCCCAGGCCGGCCAGCTTGATGCCGCCAGCAGCCAGGAGGAGACCGAGCAGGGCGATGATCACGCCCAGGCCGATCAGGAGAATGTTTGTGGCGCCAGAAGCGCGCGGAGTTTCGTTCATGCCAGGGATCTCAGCAGGTGGAATGCGCGCAGTCTAAGCCCTTAGCTTGCTAATTAACAAGTTGGTACATAATTTAATGAGGCTGATTGTCTCAGGGCTGAACGTGCGATGATGTCGTTAAAAGTTTAGATCAGGTGTCGAAAAAAGCATTAAACGGGTGGATAAAGCTGGCTATGCAATCTTCATTCATACTTTGGTCGAGTACAAAAGTGGCCAGCCATCATGCGTCTTGACCCGCTCGGCTGTTTGTAAGAACTTGCTGAGATTTGGAAAACAGGCAGCAAATGGACAAATTCCTGGCGATGAAGATGTTCGTGGCCACCGTTGATGCACAGGGCTTTTCTGCCGCTGCGCGCAGGCTTGGGCTGGCCACTTCGTCGGTAACGCGGCTGGTCGACGCCCTGGAAACGGCGCTGGGCGCCACGTTGCTCAACCGCTCGACTCGCCAGGTCAGCCTGACCGAAGCTGGCGCCCGCTACTATGAGCGTGCGCGGGGTATTTTCGAAGCCTTGGACGAGGCCGATGCCAGTGTTGCCGACCGTGGCGAGCAGCCTGTCGGCGTATTGCGCCTGTGCCTGCCGGTGGAGTTCGGCAGGCGGGTGATCGCGCCGCACCTGGGGGCGTTTCTGGCGCGACACCCTGCGCTTGAGCTGGACATCGATCTCAGCGACCGCCTGGATGACCTGCTGGACGGGCGTTACGACTTGTCGATTCGCCTGGGCGACCCCTCGCCCAACGACGAACTGGTCTGTCGCCAGCTCGGGCGCTTCGAGCGTTGGTTGGTGGCCAGCCCGGCTTACCTGGCCGGGCGCGACACCCTGCAGCACCCCCGGCAGCTGCTTGAGCATGCCTGCCTGCGCTTTCGTTACGGGCAAAAAGCGCGGCCCTGGCGCCTGGTGAGAGGTCAGGACAGCCTGGAACTGGACGTTACCGGGCCGTTGCGCAGCGCCAACGCCGACATGTTGCGCGAAACCGCACTGGCGGGCAGTGGCATCGCGCTGCTGGCCGACTGGCTGGTGCGCGAGGATGTGCTGGCCGGGCGCCTGCTGCGGCTGTTCCCTGACTGGCGAGCCAGCCCTGGCACGGCCAATGACAACATCAATGCCCTTTACTTGCCCAACCACCGTGGTTCGCGGCGGGTGAAAGCATTTATTGATTTTTGCGAAAGTTTGTCAGGTCAGCATAACTAGCGTTGCGCGGTGCGCAAAAGCGCGTTGCGCTACAACCGGATTCTCGGTACTGGCATGGCTGGTTAAGGTAGCCGGCATATTCCATCCCTTGTCCAGGAACCTCGCATGAATCCCTCCCTTGCCGCCGGGCAGCCCGCAACCACCGGCCTCAGCCGTGCGCTGGTAGTGCTGCTGGCGTTCTGCTGCGGCGCGATCGTCGCCAACATCTACTACGCCCAGCCCATCGTCGGTCTGATCGCTCCGGACCTGGGGCTGTCCACCGAGCATGCCAGCCTGATCGTTTCACTGACCCAGCTGGGTTATGCCTTGGGCCTGCTGTTGCTGGTCCCGCTGGCTGACCTGCTGGAAAACCGCCGCCTGATGGTCGCCACTGCTGTGCTGGCCTGTGTCAGCCTGCTGCTGGCGGGGACCAGCAGCAGCGGCCAGGGCCTGCTGTTTCTGGGCTATGCCTTGTTGATCGGCTTCAGTTCGGTGGCGGTGCAAATGCTCATTCCGCTGGCGGCGCACCTGGCGCCGGAGCAGCAGCGTGGTCGGGTAGTCGGTAACATCATGGGCGGGTTGTTGCTGGGTATCCTGCTGGCGCGGCCGTTGTCCAGCCTGGTGGCCGACCATTTCGGCTGGCGCGCGGTGTTCATTGGCGCAGCCGGGGTGATGCTGGCGATCATTTTGCTGCTGGCCCTGACCCTGCCGCAGCGGCGACCCGAGCACAAAGCCAGCTATGCCGGATTGATGCTGTCGTTGCTCACATTGTTGCGCCGCTATCCGCTGCTGCGTCAGCGCTCGTTGTACCAGGCACTGATGTTCGCGGCATTCAGCCTTTACTGGACCGCGGTGCCAATGGCGCTGGCGGGTGAGCATGGCCTGTCGCAGACCCAGATTGCCGTGTTCGCCCTCGTGGGCGCGGTGGGTGCCGTTGCCGCCCCCTTGGCTGGCCGCCTGGCAGACGCCGGGCATGCGCGGGCCGGCTCGCTGCTTGCGCTGCTGCTGGCGCCGGCGGCGTTGTTGCTCGGGTTGACGGTGCCGGGCTACAGCGTGATCGGCCTGGGCCTGACTGGCGTGCTGCTGGACTTTGCGGTGCAGATGAACATGGTCATCGGCCAGCGCGAAGTGTATGCACTGGACCCGGCGAGCCGCGGGCGGCTGAATGCGGTGTACATGACCAGCATCTTCGTGGGCGGGGCGCTGGGGTCGGCAATGGCCAGTGCGCTGTTTTCCCAGTTTGGTTGGCAGGGCATCGCGCTGGTGGGGGCGGGATTGCCGGGTGTGGCATTGATCACCTTTCTGGCCAAGGCGCCCCGGGCATGAACGGTGTGCGGTCCTTGTGGGGGGCAGTCCACTTTGTGGGAGCGGGCTTGTCCCGCGAAGGGGGCCCTGCGGTGCATGGCACCGGCTTTGCCGGTGTTCGCGGGGCAAGCTCGCTCCCACAGCGCGCCTGCAAAATCAATGAGTCATGTTCTGCTCTATGAAAGGGCAGCCGCCATTTTCAGGGGCTATCGAGCAAGCGGCAGCGCCACGCCAATCACGGCAAACAGGCTGCCGCAGCAGCGGTTGAAACCTTTACCCCCCTTGGCCAGCCACGGCCGGATGCGAAACGCCAGGCGCGCCAGCAGGTACTCGACCAGAAACTCGACGCTGGCAAAGGTCGCCGCCATCACCACGAACTGCAGCATCAGCCCGCGCTGCGGGTCGATGAACTGCGGCAGGAAGGCGCCATAGAACAGCAGCACCTTGGGGTTGGCCATGGCCGACAACAAGCCTTGGCGGAACAAACCTGCATTGCCAAGGCGTGCACTGCGGTCGGTCAACTCCAGGTGCAAACCAGGGCTACGCCACAGCTGGATACCCAGCCAGACCAGGTAGGCGCCGCCCACCCATTTGAGCACGCTCAACACGGCGGCCGACGTCTGCAGCAAGGCGCTCAGGCCAAACATGGCCAAGGCGATCAGCGCGCTGAAACCGAACACGCCGCCAACAATGGTAAACAACGTGCGGCGGGCACCATACAGGGCGCCATGGGTCAGGGCCAGCAGGCTGTTCGGGCCGGGTGTCAGTGACAGGCCGATGCTGGCCAGCAGGTAGATGAGCCAGGTGTCGAGTGCCATGATGCTTGTAACCTTGGTGACTGGGAGGCTGGCAGTCTAAGGCGCACAGCCCCATCAGCAAGGGTATGATCTGGACATTGAATAGTCGTTTCTGGACGCAATGCCATGCTGCCTGATATCCGCCTGCTAATCCTGCCGTTACCGGATTTTGCCCTGCTGCCATTCGGTGGTTTTCTCGACAAATTGCGTTTCAGCGCCGACGACGAAGACTATAGCCAGCAGCGCTATTGCAGCTGGAGCGTGGCAGGGCTCACCCTCGACCCGGTGCCGTCGAGCAGCGGTGCGGTGGTGCAGGTCGAGGCGAGGGCCGACCAGCTCGATCTGGCCAGTTTCGACTATCTGGTGGTGTTCGGCGGGCGCAACGCCATGGCAACGGCTGCATTGGCGCCGCACTACCAAGCCTTGCTAAGGCAAGCCGGCAAAGCCGGGGTCAAGTTGGTGGGGGTCGACAATGGCGCCTTCCTGTTGGCTGCGTGCGGTTTGCTCAGGGGGCACAAGGTGGTCGTGCACTGGCGTCACGAAGCCGAGTTCCGAGCAGCGTTCCCACAGGTGCAGGTGCTGCGCGATCAACTGTATTGCATAGATGCAGGCCGTATCACCTGCGCTGGTGGCACGGCGGCCATTGACCTGGCAGTGGCACTGTTGTCACTGTCCTGTGGGCGAACCCGTGCGCTCAAAGGGCTGGCCGACATGCTGGTGGACGAAACCCGCGACAGCCGCCATGCCTTGCGCTCGCTGGAGCCGGGCGTGGGCCAGGGGCGCCAGGTACAGCGGGCACAAGCCCTGATGCGCCACCATTTGGGCAACCCACTGGCGGTGGAGCAACTGGCCGCTGAACTGGGTATCAGCCGGCGCCAGCTGGACCGGCAGTTCCAGGCCAGCCACGGCATGAGCGCCAAGGCCTGGTGGCTGGAAATGCGCCTGCAGCAGGCGCGCTGGCGCTTGCTCAACTCCAGCCACAGCCTGGCGCAGATTGCCGATGAGGTGGGGCTGGGCGATGCCAGTTACCTGGGTAAATGCGTCCGGCGGCGGTTTGGCTGCACGGCCGTGGCGTTGCGGGCAGCCAATCATCCAGGCTGAAACCCGGCGCAGCATTCACTGCGGTGTGCCGAACAAGCCGGTCCAGTAGATCCCGGCATCGCTTTTCGGGTCCACGGCATAGGCGGCACCCAGCTCACGGAATTCCGGGTTCATCAGCGTGGCGCAATGCCCCGGGCTCTCCAGCCAGCCATCAACCACCTTGTGCGCGGTGTCACGCCCGGCTGCGATATTTTCCCCGACTTGCTGGTAAAGGTAGCCTGCCAGCTCGGCCCGGTCACCGGGCGTGCGGCCATCCTTGTCGATGTGGTCGAAGAAGTTCTGGTTGGCCATGGCCCGCGTGTGGTTGGCAGCCACCCCGGCCAGCACTGTGCTCCAGCTCAACGCGGGGGCTGCGGCGAACGGCTGGCCGCCGCATTGGCGCGGTACCTTGCGCGCCGCGTTGATTTCTTGCAATACCTTCTGCCCCTCGGCCTGCCAGTCGCCCAGGCGGCCACTGAGCAGCGGCCGGGCCAGCACGATGCGCCAGTCGCGGCCCTCCTGGCTGACGCCGATATCGACGAACTGCGGGTCGAGTACCACTTGGCAGAAGCTTTCTTCGATGGCACGCATGGCCGCACGTGCATCGCGTGGCCCCGACAGGCTGATGGCCTGGACATTGACCATGGGGTAGGCGGCGCGGGTCATGGCCTGCTGCAGGTCGCGGGTGCCCTCTGGCGACAACGCCAGGCGGGTGTCGCTGTTGAGCGGGGGCAGCTCCAGCGACGCCTCACCACCGCAGGGCTGGGCCTTGCTGCGGTAGACATTGATCGACTCGATCAGTTGCGCCTCTTCGCCGGTGACAGCCAGTGCCCCGGTCGACATGACCAAGCCCAGCGACAAGGCGGCAACGGATGACAGGACGCGCATGTGGATCTCCCTATGACTGGCAGCGTCGTGGTATGCGCTGCTCATCCTACACAAGCCTGGGGCTTTTGGCCCTAGCGGGTGTAAAGCAATGACGGCGCCGGCAATCGCTGCTGGCGGCATAAGAGGGAGTAGACCAATGGTCGCCGGAAAAGTGCGATGAGTTGCTAATCATTCGTATCGAGCTAGCGCGTTCGGCTGTGTACGCATCACCGGGCCAACGCCTGGTTCGGCCTGTAGAACAGGAAGTGCGTGGTCTGCGCAGTCTTGCGGTAAGCCTTGGCCCAGTCGGGGTGCACCGTGCGGTCGTGGAAGTACAGCGCACCGCCGGTAGGGTCTTTCAATTGCTGGTTGAGCGCCTTGCGTGCAATTTCTTTTGCCACAGCGTAGCGTTGCGCTTCCTCGACCTGGTCAGGGCGCCCGTCGCACCACCAGGAAAACTGGCAGGCCTTGGTTTCCACGCCCTGCTTGACCACGCCGCAGATGGTATCGGGGAAGCCATCATGGCCCAGGCGATTGATCACAACACTGGCCACGGCTGACATGTCTTGCGCATCGGCGCCCTTGGCTTCCCAGTAGATGGTGCGTGCCAGGCAGGTGAGGCTGTCGTCCAGCGGCGCCTGGCCGGCCGGGTCGACTGCCTGGGCTTCGCTTGAGGTCAGTTTTTCCGTTTTTTTCGGAGGTGGTGCATCGTTGGCCACCTTTTCTTCCAGCACTTCGGCCTTGCCTTCGGCCACTGCGGCCTTTGCCGTGTCGGCCGCATGCAAGGGGCCTGCGATCAGGGCCAAGGTCAAGCCAATCACTATCCAGGTAGCGCGCATGACAGTGCTTCCGAAAGGGGGGCTGATTGCCAGTCTAGCCAAGCGTAAGCATTAATACCAAAGGCAGGGTGGCCGCGGCAGCTACGGTCTGCAGGGCAATGATGGTGGCCATCAGGGGGGCGTTGCCACCCATCTGCCTGGCCATTACATAGGAGGACGAGGCAGTGGGTAGGGCCTGGAACAGCACCGCCACCACCGCGGCCTGGCCACTCAGGCCCAGCACGCGGCACAGCCCCCAGGTGGTCAAGGGCATGACCAGGAATTTGAACGCCGACGCTGCCATCAGCGGGCGCACCTGCTGGCCCAGGCTGGCCCCACCCAGCGCTGCGCCCACACACAACAGCCCCATCGGTAGCGCCGCCTGGCCCAGCGCCTTGACGGTGGGTTCGATGCCTGGCGGCAAGCCCAGGCCCGTCACCCGCAGCAGCAGGCCGCCGGCACAGCCGACGATCAACGGGTTGGCGAAGATTGCCCGTAGCACCGTGGTCGGTGAACTGTGGCGGGCGCTGAAACGGGCGAACACCAGCACGCAGAGCAGGTTGACCAAGGGCACGATGGCGGCATTGGCCACCGCTGCAAGGGCGATGCCGGCGCTGCCGTAGAGGCCGGCGGCCAGGGTGGCACCGATGTAGTTGTTGAAGCGGATACCGCCCTGGAAGACCGAGGTAAAGTCAGCGCCATCGTGGTTGATCGCGCCTTGGTACATCACCAGCAGCACGGCGCCGGCCAAGGTCGAGAGCATCAGCACACCGACCATGCCCATCACCGGTACGCCGTCGAGGTTGGCGGTGGCCAGGCCGTGCAGGAACAGCGAAGGTAGCAGTACGTAGTAGCTCAGGCGCTCGGCACCGGGCCAGAAGCTTTCGGCCAGAAAGCCGCGCAGGCGCAGGAAGGTACCCAGGGTAATCAGCAGGATGATGGGTAGCAGGGTGGTCAGCAGCAAGTGGAGCATGGTCGACATTCCGTGGTCGGGTACGTGCACAGACTACGGGTGCGAAATGGTTTGTAAAAACGTTGTTTTCTGCACTGACTGTTGAGAATAAATGCATGTTTCGCAGGGGGGCGCTTTGCGCCCCAATCGCGACGCAAGGCCGCTCCCACAGGGTTGAGTGCAGCACGGACCCTGTGGGAGCGGCCTTGCGTCGCGATTGGGCTGCAAAGCAGCCCCTGCATTCTCAAGCTTCAAGCGCAGTCTTCAACACCGCACTCAAATGCCGCCGTTGGCTTTTCTCATGCTCCAGCAACACCACCCGCCGGGTCAGTTGCGGTTCGCCAAATGGCAGGCATGTGGCCGGCGGCAGGCGTTTCAGGTCGTCGTCTGCCATGGGGATGATCGCCACGCCCAGGCCCATGACGGCCATGCTTGCCAGCGCTTCCTGGCTGTCCAGTTCCATCTGCTCGCTCACTTGCAAATGCTGGCGACGCAGTTCCTGCTCGATCTGCCGCCCGGCCCAGGCACGCTTGTCGAAGCGCAGGAACGGTTGACTGGCGAGCAGCTCCGGTACGCTGTACCCGGCCAATTCGGGGCTGGCAATGGCCCAGAAGCGGTCCTCGAACAGTGGTGTGAAATCCAGGCTCTGTGGGTACGGGCTGACTGGCTCAGTGGTGATGGCCGCGTCCAGTTCACCGTCCTCCACCCGACGTGCCAGCTCCGCCGACATGCCCGAGGCCACGCTGATATGCAGCTGCGGGTAGTGGGCCTTGATCCACACCAGCGCCTTGGGCAGGCGCCGCGCCAGTACGGTGTGGATCGCGCCCAGGCGCAGGCGGCCGCGCAGGCTCGGGCCGCTGGCCAGGGCGTCGGCCAGTTCGTCGTAGGCAGCCAGAATGCTCTCGGCGCGGGCGACTGCCAGTTGACCTGCTTCGGTCAGCACCACCTGCCTGCGGCTGCGGTCGAACAGGGGGACCTTTAACTCGTCTTCAAGGGTTTTGATGTGCAGGCTCACCGCCGAAGGGGTAAGGCTGAGCAAGTCGGCTGCGCGGGCAAAGGTGCCGTGGCGGGCGATGGTTACCAGGGTGCGCAGGGCTTTGAGAGACATGCGGAAGCGGTCCGGTTACAAGCTGACAGGGCAGTATTGTCAGGCCCGGCCCTGTCGCCGGCAAGCCAGGGCCGCGACAGGCAACCTTGTTCAGCGCGCAATACGCCCATACGCTTGGCTGATCCGGTCGATCACCATGGCCAAGGCGACGATCGCCAGGCCGGCCTCCACACCCTGGCCGACGTTCAGGGTCTGGATTCCCGCCAGCACATCCTCACCCAAACCGCGGGCACCGATCATCGATGCCACCACCACCATCGACAAGGCCATCATTACCGACTGGTTGAGCCCAGCCATGATGCTTGGCAGCGCCAGTGGCAGCGCAATGCGCCGTAACCGCTGCCAGCGGCTGGCCCCCAGGCCGTGTGCGGCCTGCAGCAGCGAAGGGTCGATCTGGCTCAGGCCCAGTTCGGTCAGCCGCACCAGTGGCGGCAGGGCGTAGATCAGCGTGGCGAACACGGCAGGGACCTTGCCCAGGCCGAACAGCATCAGCACCGGGATCAGGTAAACGAAGGCCGGCAGCGTCTGCATCACATCCAGCACGGGTAACAGTAGCCGCCTGGCCAGTGGCCGGGACGCGAGCAGTATGCCCAGCGGCACGCCCACCAGCACGCACAAACCGGTGCTCACCAGTACCAAGGCCAAGGTTTGCAGCAGCTTGTCCCACAGCCCGAGCATGCCAATCAGCGCCAGCAGCGTCACCAGTACCGCGCTGCGCAGCAGGCTGCGGCTGGCGTGCCAGGCAAGCAGGCCAACCAGCAGCAACAACAGCCACCAGGGCAGCAGGCGCAGCAGGTTCTCCAGGCCGACCAGCAGTTGCAGCAGCTGGTCTGAAACCGCGCGCAACTGATCGCCGTAATTGAGTACCAGCCAGTCGACCAGCCTGTTTACGCTTTCAGCGAAAGAAAACTGCAGCGCTTGGGGAAAGCCGGTGCTCACAGGCTGCCCTCGACCTTGTCGGCGACGTCTGCGGGCAGCCAGGCTTTCCACACATCGCGATTGTCACGCAGGAAGGCGAGTGCGGCCTCGCGCGGTGGCGTGCGCTTTTCACTCATGACGGCCAGCGCCTTGTTGAGCCGATCGATCGGCAGGTCGACCTGCTCGAACACCGTCACCAGGTCCGGGTAGCCATCACGGAAGGCCTTGGATACGCCGATGGACAGTTTCGCCGGCAGTGAGCGGCTGCCCTTTGGGTTAGGGTTGCCGGCATCTGTCAGGGTGGCCCAGGCCTGGGCATCGAACGGTGGTTCTTGCAAGCGGATGAGTTTGTATCGCCCCATCAGCGGGGTCGGGTTCCAGTAGTAGAACAGCACCGGCTGGCCACGGCGGATGGCGGAGGCGATTTCGGCGTCCATCGCCGCACCGGAGCCACTGCGAAAGTTCGTGTACAGCTCATCCAGGCCATACGCCTTGAGTTTCTGGCTGTTGACCGTTTCCGATGTCCAGCCGCTGGGGCTGTTCAAAAAACGGCCCTTGTCGGGTGACTCGGGGTCACGAAATACCTGTGGGTAGCGCTTGAGGTCATCGACGCTGCGCAGTTCGGGCGCCAAAGGCTTCAGCTTGCGAACAGCGTCGCCCTCGATCACGTACGCGGGTACCCACCAGCCTTCTTCTGCATTTTTGACCGTATTGCCCAGTGCGAAAACCTGGCCTTCCTGTTCCGCCTTGACCCACGCAGGGCTGCGCCCGGCCCACTCTTCGGCGATCACCTGGAGGTCGTTGCGGGCCAAGGCCACTTCCATGCTGACGGTGCTGCCGGGCAGGGTGTCGGTGGCGTAGCCATAGCCGCGCTCCGCAATCAGCCGCAGAATTTCGGTGGTGAGGGCGCCGCTTTCCCAGCTTATGGCACCAAAGTGGATGGGGGAGGGTTGCTCTGCCGATACAGCACTGTCGGTGCTGGCCAGGCCTACGGCCAGCAGCATGCCGGCCAGCAGCGTTGAAAACTGGTTCATCCAGACCTCGTCGTTTACCGCGCCTTGGGGGTGGGGGCAAGTGTAGACGACGAGGTGTTGGCGCAGGGCAGGGCTGCTTGGGGCGGCCCCGTTTACCTCAAACGCGGAACTGGTCCATCAGCGCCTGCTGCTGGTTGGCGAGGCTGTTCAAGGACTGGCTGACACGCGCCGACTCGTTGGCCTGCCCCGACAGCGATTCGGTGACATCGCGGATCGTTGCCACGTTGCTGTTGATCTCTTCGGCCACCGCGCTTTGCTCCTCGGCGGCCGAGGCTATTTGCAGGTTCATGTCGGTAATGACCGTCACCGCCTGGCCGATACGCTGCAACGCAGTCACGGCCTGGCCAACCTGTTCGACCCCGCCCTGGGCCTG
This sequence comes from Pseudomonas sp. GW460-LB5, assembly GCF_059423245.1. NCBI lineage: Bacteria > Pseudomonadati > Pseudomonadota > Gammaproteobacteria > Pseudomonadales > Pseudomonadaceae > Pseudomonas > Pseudomonas sp. GW460-LB5. The sequence goes on along the minus strand of NZ_JBWKXT010000003.1, from coordinate 147,300 downwards.
ACGGTGGCTGTTGTCCATGGCACCGACCACTTCGCGGGTGCCGTCCTGCAAGGCCTCGATCACCTGGCGGGTTTCTTCTACCGACTCCTGGGTGCGTCGGGCCAGGTTGCGTACTTCATCGGCAACCACGGCAAAGCCACGGCCGGCTTCACCCGCGCGGGCGGCCTCGATGGCGGCGTTCAGCGCCAGCAGGTTGGTCTGTTCGGCAATCGAGCGGATCACTTCCAGCACCGAACCGATCTTCTCGCTGTTCTGCGCCAGGCCTTCGACTTCGGCCATGGCGTTGCTCATGTCGGCGGCCAGGGCATCGATGCGTTGGGTGGTGCGGTCGATGACTGCCAGGCCTTCGCGGGTGGCCTGGTCGGCATCGCGGGCGGCCTGGGCGGCCTGGGAAGCGCTGCGTGCCACGTCCTGGGCGGTAGCGCTCATTTCGTGCGAGGCCGTGGCCACCTGGTCAACCTGGCGGTATTGCTGCTCCATGCCGGCGCTGGTTTGGGTGGCAATTGCCGAAGACTGGTCGGCGGTGCCACGGGCAGCCTGCACCGAGCGTTTGACCTCGGCGATGGTTGGCTGCAGCTTGTCGAGGAACCGGTTGAACCAGCCGGCCAGTTCGCCCAGTTCGTCCTGCTTCTGATAAGTCAGGCGGCGGGTCAGGTCGCCTTCGCCGCTGGCAATGTCCTTGAGCATTGCGGCTACGCCGAGGATCGGCCGGGTAACGCCGCGGGCCATCAACCACACCATCAGCAGGCCGGCAATGGCTGCCGCCAGCCCCAGGCCCAGCTCCAGCAGGGTACCGCTGGTGTTGAGCGCGTCCAGTTCCTGCTTCAGTTTTTCGGCAGGCCCGGTCAGTGCGTTTTCCGGCACATCCAGCAGCACGCCCCAGGGTTGCGCGTCGGGGATCGGCCGGAACGCGGCCATCACCTTCAGGCGCTGCTGGTCGTGCAGGATGGTCATCTTGCCATCGGCCAGCTTGCGTACCAGCTCGGCGCCCTTGGCCTTGTCTACCTGGTCGAAGCGCTGGGCCAGCTTGCTGGCATCGGCGCTATAGCCTGCCAGCAGGCCGACCGGGCTGAGGATACCGACCGTGGTGCGGCCCTCGTACAGGCTGCGGCTGGCCTCCTGGCTCAGGGCCTGCAGGCTGTTGAGGTTGATGTCGATGGACAGCGTGGCAAGGGTCTTGCCGTTGACCACCAGCGGGAAGACGATGCTGGTCATCAGCACTTGCTGGCCATTGATGTCATAGAAGTAGGGCTCTACCACGCACACCTTGCCAGTGGTACGCGGGCAGACCCACCAGGTGTTGGCGGGCTGGCCGCTGGGGCCGATCTCGGTGTTGGCCATGTCCTGTTCAGGCAGCGCCATGGCGGTCAGCTGGCCGGGGCGCGGCTGCGACCAGTACAGGGCAAAGCGCCCGGTTTCGTTGCTGCCAAGCTCCGCCTTGCCGGCGAACAGGCTGTCTTTGTTGTCCAGCGCGTTGGGCTCGAACACCAGCGACAGGCCGAGCAGGTCGGGGTTGGCCTGCAGGGCGGTGCGCACTTGGCGTGTCATGTCTTCGCGCAGGTCAAAGGCGTCAAGGTAGCGCTTTTCTGCCTGTTCGCGCAGGAACAGCACCTGGCGGGCGAAGCCGGCGCCATACTGGTAGGCGTCCATGAACTGACGACGGATGTTCAGCGCCTGCACCTCACCCTGTGACTCGATGCGCGATTGCGCCGCTTCGGTCAGCATCTGCATGCTGCTGGCCTTGACCAGGTCCGAGCTGTGGTCCATGCGATATAACGACAGGCCGACGAGCAAGGTGACGATGCCGGCCAGGCAGAGGCCGGCGAGCAGGGTGATCTTCCACTGGATGGAAAGTTGGCGCAAAGGCATGGGGCGGATCCCTTTTCCGGGCTCTAAGGGTTTTGGCTTTCAGGCTGGGTCAGGCACCCCCAGCGCAACACGTTATCGGCCCACCGCGTTTTTTCTTTATTCAAACATTCAATTTAAATCCAGCCCCGCTGCGTAATGTGCCGCAACATGGCGCTTTTGACATCTGCAGCCTACTGCTTCAGAGTGCGCGCTTTTTTCTGTCGTAATGAGGTAAGCCAACCATGAATGCAGTGATCGCCGCGGTCGGCATCATGCTGATACTCAGCCTGTCCCGCGTGCACGTGGTCATCGCCCTGATCATCGGTGCCCTGGTCGGTGGGCTGGTGGGCGGCCTGGGCATCGAGGGCACGTTAAAGGCGTTCAACGGTGGCTTGGGCGGTGGTGCCACGGTTGCCTTGTCCTACGCTCTGCTGGGCGCTTTTGCCGTGGCCATTGCCAAGTCGGGCCTGGCCCATGCCTTGGCTGACCGTGCACTGGCCATGATCGATCGCCAGGGGCACACCAATGGCGGCAAGGTCAAATGGCTGATGATCGGCCTGATGCTGGTGGTGGCGGTGTCGTCGCAGAACATCCTGCCCATCCACATTGCGTTCATTCCGCTGCTGGTGCCGCCGTTGTTGTATGTACTGACCCGCCTGCGCATCGACCGCCGGCTGATCGCCTGCGTGATCACCTTCGGCCTGATTACCCCGTACATGTTCTTGCCAGTGGGCTTCGGCAACATATTCCTCAATGAAATCCTGCTGGCCAACGTCGCGCGCGCCGGTGTCGACGTGAGCGGTGTCAACGTCACCCACGCCATGGCCATCCCCGCTGCTGGCATGCTGGTCGGCCTGCTCCTGGCGGTGTTTATCAGCTACCGCAAGAAGCGTGACTACGACCTGGCGCGCATTGAGCAGGTGGAGCAGGTGAGCGTGCAGTACAACCCGCTGACACTGCTGGTGGCCGGGCTGGCAATCGCCGCCGCGTTCATCGTCCAGTTGCTGCTGGACTCGATGATCATCGGCGCCATGGTCGGTTTTCTGATTTTCTCGCTGTCAGGCATCGTCAAATGGAAGGACACTGACGGCCTGTTTACCGAAGGCATGAAGATGATGGCCATGATCGGCTTCATCATGATTGCCGCCTCGGGTTTTGCTGACGTCATGAAGGCCACCGGTGAGGTGCAGAGCCTGGTGGAAACCTCCGCCCGGTGGATCGACCACAGCAAGGGCATCGGTGCCCTGATGATGTTGCTGGTCGGGCTGCTGGTGACCATGGGCATCGGCTCGTCGTTCTCCACGGTGCCAATCCTGGCCGCGATCTTTGTGCCGCTGTGCGTGCAACTGGGCTTCGACCCGCTGGCCACCGTGTGCATCGTCGGTACTGCCGGTGCCTTGGGGGACGCAGGCTCGCCGGCCTCTGACTCGACTTTGGGGCCGACCTCGGGCCTGAACGTAGATGGTCAGCACCACCATATCTGGGACACCGTGGTACCGACCTTCATCCACTACAACCTGCCATTGCTGGCGTTTGGGTGGTTGGCAGCGATGACGCTGTAAGGGGAGGGTGTCAGCCCTTGTTGGGCGGCGGTGAGATGCGGTTGAGCACGGTGCTGCCGTCCTTGCTGCGGGTCAGGTAAATCGGCAGCACCTTGGGCAGGTTGTTGACCAGGCGGGCGACCTCGCGGGTGTTGTAGATACCGCTGATGCGGATGCGGCCGGTGCTGGCATCGGCCAGCTGCAGCGGCGCGTCGAGGTAGCGGTTGATCACTGGCAGCGCTTGCTCCAGGCTCAGGTTGTCGAGCACCAGCTTGCCACTGCGCCAGGCAAGGCTGTTGCTGTAGTCATTGCTCTGCTCCAGCTGCGGCTCGAAATCGCCCTTGTGGTAGCTGGCCTGCATCCCCGGGCCCAGGCGGTAGCCACCGGCGTTGCCGTCGCTGGATACCAGTACCGAGCCTTCCACCAGGGTGACCTTGACCTGGTCCTGGTACTTCCACACGTTGAACTGGGTGCCAGTGACGCGGGTCTGGCCATTGCCGGCATGCACGATGAACGGGTGGTTGCTGTCGTGCTGCACCTTGAAGAACGCCTCGCCGCGCTTGAGCGTGACCTGGCGCTGGTCCTTGTAGTTGAGGTAGGTAAGCTCGGTGTGGAGGTTGAGCTGTACCGTGCTGCCGTCGCTCAACTCGATGGTCTGCATGCGGTCGCCGGCTTCGAAGTGCTGGTAGTGGTTGGGCAGCCAGCCTTGTTCCCAGCCCACCCAGCCGGCCAGCGGCAGCACGGCCAGGGCGATGGCGGCAGCAGATGCCAGCGGACGCCAATTGCGCGGGCGTGCGGGTAGACGGGTGGCCGGGTTGAAGTCGACGACGGTGGCGTTGCGTGGCAACAGGTCGGCGGTTTGCCAGATTTCCAGCATTGCCTGGTATTCCTCGGCATGCCGCGGGTCCGCCGCCAGCCAGCGGGCAAACGCCTCGCGCTCGCCCGCCGTGCAGTCTTCAGCGTGCAGGCGCATGCACCAGTGCGCGGCGGCGTCGGTGATGGCATCGTCAGGGCTGGTGTTGAGGCGGTCGTGGTTCATTGCGGCTCCGGATTTTGCATATTCTACCCTTGCTAGAGGGCTCCCGAGAACCAACGTAATGGCGAATGACTATCAGTTGTGACGGTTTTTCATCGGATTTGCAACGGTTTTTCAGCGTTTGAGAACCCTTCGCGTGCCGCCAGGGAGGCGGAAATCCATGGGGCTGCCTTGCAGCCCATCGCGACAAAAGGCCGCTCCCACAAGTAATCGCGCACCTCTTGTGGGGCAACTGTGTTGTACGAAATCACAAAGCTTGCGCGATCACTGTGGGAGCGGGCTTGCCCCGCGAACACGGGCGAAGCCCGTGCCATGCACCGCGTGGCCTGCTTCGCGGGCATGCCCGCTCCCACGGGTAATGCGCAGGCTTCAGAACTGCGCCGGCTCCAGCCCATAAAGGCTGCTGCTGCCCGCCCTGATACTGGCTTCCAGCCCCAGACCACGCGGCAGCACGCGCTGGAAGAAGAACGCCGCACACGCAAGCTTGGCACCATGAAACGCGTCATCCTCGTCACGTTTGGCCAAGGCCACCGCCGCCATCCGCGCCCACATATAGGCATACGCCGTCAGCCCGAACAGTTGCAGGTATTCAACCGCTACCGCGCTGACCAGGTTGGCATCATCGCCTGCTCGCGCCTGCAGCCAGGCGCTGGTGGCCTCCAGTCGCGCCAGGCTCGCTTGCAAAGCCTCGCGGTGCAGCGGTGCATCAACACTGAACGCACGTACTTCGGCGGCAAAGCTGGCCAGCGCCTGGCCACCGTCGCCCAGCACCTTGCGCCCCAGCAGGTCGAGTGCCTGGATACCGTTGGTGCCTTCATAGATTTGCGCAATGCGCACATCACGCACCCGTTGCTCCTGCCCCCATTCGCGGATGTAGCCATGGCCACCGTATACCTGCTGGCCGAGCACGCAGCTTTCCAGGCCGTTGTCGGTGAAGAAGGCCTTGGCCACTGGCGTCAACAGCGCCACCAGGCGCTGGGCGTGCTCACGTTCACCGGCGTCTTCGGCGTAACGCGCCAGGTCCAGTTGCTGGCCGACGTAGGCGGCAAACGCCCGGCCACCTTCGGTGAGGGTGCGCATGGTCAGCAGCATGCGCCGTACATCGCCATGGTGGATGATCGGGTCGGCAGCCTTGTCCTGCGCTTTAGGGCCGGTGGCGGCACGGCTTTGCAGGCGTTCGTTGGCATAACGGGCGGCGCTCTGGTAAGACGCTTCGGCGCAACCGAGGCCCTGGATGCCGATGGACAGGCGCTCGTAGTTCATCATGGTGAACATCGCCGCCAGGCCTTTGTGCGGTTCGCCCACCAGGTAACCCTTGGCATCGTCGAAGTTCATCACGCAGGTGGATGAAGCCTTGATGCCCATCTTGTGCTCGATCGAACCGCAGTGTGCGGCGTTGCGCGCGCCCAGGCCGCCATCGGCCTCGATCAGGTATTTCGGTACAAGGAACAGCGAGATGCCTTTGGCGCCGGCGGGCGCATCCGGCAACTTGGCCAGTACCAGGTGGATGATGTTCTCGGTCAGGTCCTGCTCGCCACCGGTGATGAAAATCTTGTTGCCGCTGATGCGATAGCTGCCGTCGGCCTGGGGTTCGGCCCGGCTGCGGATCAGCCCCAGGTCGGTGCCCGCGTGGGGCTCGGTCAGGCACATGGTGCCGGCCCAGCGGCCTTCGTAAAGTGGCGGCAGGTAAATGGCCTTGAGCGTCTCGCTGGCGTGGGCATCGATGGCCAGGCAGCTACCAGCGCTCAACGCCGAATACAGGCTGAAGCTGCAGTCGGCGGCATAGAGCATTTCTTCGAACAGCACCCCTAGCATTTTCGGCATGCCCATGCCGCCAAATGCCGGGTTGCCGCCCAGGCCGACCCAGCCGCCTTCGCGGTAGGTTTGCCAGGCTTGGCGAAAACCGTCTGGCGTGGTGACCTGGCCGGCGGCGAAGCGCACACCTTGCTCGTCGCCGTTACGGCTGAGCGGGGCGATCAGCTGGCCAGTGACTTTGGCGGCTTCTTCCAGGATCGCATCGGCGGTGTCGGCATCGATTCGCTCGGCCAGGGCGGGCAGGCGGGCCCACAGGGCCGGGGCGTTGAACACGTCATGCAGGACGAAGCGCATGTCGCGCAGCGGGGCGGAGTAAGTAGTCATCAGGGGCTCTTGAAGTGAAGACGATATCTGTGAAAATTGCGCCGTACCCGTGCAGGAGCAGCCTTGTGCTGCGAAAGGGCCGGCATGGCTGAAGGTAGTCTTCGCCGGTGAGGGCCTCTTCGCAGCACAAGGCTGCTCCTGCAGGGAAACGTCGAGGCCGTTACGGCTTCAGAGGGCTTTGGCCCGGTCGCGCAGTACGTACTTCTGGATCTTGCCGGTCGAGGTCTTGGGCAACTCGCCAAAGACCACGGTCTTCGGCACCTTGAAACCGGCCAGGTGCTCGCGGCACCAGCCGGTGATGTCGGCTTCGCGGGTGTCCTCCCGGCCTGGCTTCAGGGCAATGAACGCGCACGGGGTTTCTCCCCACTTTTCATCCGGGCGCGCCACCACGGCGGCTTCAAGCACCGCCGGGTGTTTGTACAGGGCGTCCTCGACTTCAATGGTGGAGATGTTCTCGCCACCGGAAATGATGATGTCCTTGAGGCGGTCCTTGATCTCGACATAGCCGTCGGCATGCCACACGGCCAGGTCACCGGTGTGGAACCAGCCACCACGGAACGCTTCGGCGGTGGCTTCGGGGTTTTTCAGGTAACCCTTCATCACGGTGTTGCCGCGCATGAAGATCTCGCCAAGCGTATTGCCATCGCGTGCCACCGGCTCGAGTGTCTGCGGGTCGGCCACCATCAACCCGTCCAGGGTCGGGTAGCGCACGCCCTGACGTGACTTGATCCGCGCACGCTCTTCCAGCGCCAGTTCGTTCCACTCGTCATGCCAGGCACACACGGTCACCGGGCCGTAGACTTCGGTCAGGCCGTAGGTGTGGGTGACGTGGATGCCCATCTCTTCCACGGCGCCAATGACCTTGGCCGGTGGCGCGGCGCCGGCGACCATGGCCTGTACCGGGTGCTCGATGGCGGCTTTGGCGGCCTCGGGCATGTTGACCAGGGCGTTGAGCACAATCGGGGCGCCGCACAGGTGGGTGACCCGGTGTTCGCGGATCAGGTTCAGGATCTTCTGCGGATCGACCCGGCGCAGGAACACGTGGGTGCCGGCCAGGGCGGTGATGGTCCAGGGGTAGCACCAGCCGTTGCAGTGGAACATGGGCAAGGTCCACAGGTACACCGGGCGGTGGCCCATGGCCCAGGTCATCTGGTTGCCCAGCGCGTTCAGGTAGGCGCCGCGGTGGTGGTAGACCACGCCCTTGGGGTTGCCGGTGGTGCCGGAGGTGTAGTTGAGTGAAATGGCCTGCCACTCGTCATCCGGCCATTCCCAGGCGAATTGCGGGTCGCCTTCGGCGAGCAGGGCTTCATAGTCCAGCGCGCTGACCGCACGGCCTTCGCCGTACTCCGGGTCATCCACATCCACCACCAGGGGCGGGTGTTCGAGCAACGCCAGGGCGGCTTCGATCACCGCATGGAACTCGCGGTCGGTAATCAGCACCTTGGCTTCACCATGCTGCAGCATGAAGGCGATGGCCTCGGCGTCCAGGCGCACGTTCAGGGTGTTGAGCACGGCGCCGGTCATGGGCACACCGAAGTGCGCTTCGAGCATCGCCGGGGTGTTGGGCAGCATCACCGCCACCGTGTCGCCACGGCCTATGCCACGGCCCGCAAGGGCGCTGGCCAGGCGCCTGCAGCGTTGGTAGGTTTCTTGCCAGTTGCGGCGGATGGCACCGTGGATCACCGCGGGGTAATTGCCGTACACGGCAGCGGTGCGTTCGATGAAACTGAGCGGGGTGAGGGCGACATGGTTGACGGCAGCGGGCATCAGGCCCTGGGCATAGATCGACATGCGGTAATCCTGTAAGGGAGGCAGGCGCTGCTTGTGCGCTTGGCCCCCCGATGGCTGATTGTTAGCTCTGTTCAGGGTGCAGGGAGGCGGACGGTGGGCCGCTCCTTCTGTCGCAGTTTTACGCGAGTCGCTATGGTAATAGGAATATCGACTATAGCAATATAGTAAAACTACTATAACAACGAACCGCCTACCATGGACCAGACTGCTTACCCCTTGCTTGCCAAGGACCCACAACCCAGCCTTTTGCTGGCAGCCGACGCCAAGCCACTGGCACTCAATGCGGCGCTGCAAGCGTGGGTTGACGAAGGCCCGGCGCTGGCCAGTTGGCTGCCGGCCAACTGTGCCGCCCTGGTGCGTGCGTGCCTGCGCCAGCATCGGGCGATTGCCGACGTCGAGGTGCAAGTGGGGGCGCGCACCGTGCTGTGGTCATTCATTCCGGATGACCAGGGCCAGCAGGTGCTCGGGCGCTGTCGCGACGCCAGCGAAGAGCGCCAAGGCGCACGGGAAGCCAGCCGCGCCCGGCGCTTGTACCGGCTGATCATTGAAAACACCACCGACCTGATCTCCCGGCACAGCCCGGATGGCCGTTTTCTGGATGCCTCGCCGGCAGCGTTTCGCCTGCTCGGCCTGTGGCCCGAGCAATTGCGTGGCATCGCCGTGCATACCCTGTTGCACCCGCGTGAGCGCCGCCAGGTGCTGCGCCAGGCGGCCGCTGCCCTGGACCAGGATGGCTATCACACCATGACCTGCCGGGTGCGCCAGGCCTCTGGCGGCTATCGCTGGTTTGAAATTGCCAGCCGGGCCATCCGCGAAACCTACACCGGCTCGGTGGTGGAGGTGGTCAGTGTGTCCCGCGACATCACCTTGCGCATTGAAGCCCAGGAAAGCCTGGCGCACAGTGCACGGTTGGCCACCCTCGGCGAGCTGGCTTCAGGCATTGCCCACGAGATCAATCAGCCACTGGCTGCGGTGGTCAACTATGCCAACGCCAGTCAACGTTACCTGCAAGGCCTGGAGCGTGATCCACAGGCCCGCGAGCGGGTAGGGCAGGGCCTGCAGCGCATCCGCGAGCAGGCCACCCATGCCGCCGAAGTGATTCGCCGCCTGCGCGCCTTCCTGCGCAAAGGACCACGGCGGCTGCAGGCGGTGGACGTGGCAGAAGTGGCTGGGGAAGCCATGCGGCTGTGTGCGTGGGAAGCCGCGCGTGACCAGGTGCTGGTGGAACTGCGCATGAGCGCGCAACTGCCCTCGGTGTATGCCGACCAGGTGTTGCTGGAGCAAGTGCTGCTCAACCTGTTCCGCAATGCCATCGATGCCAACCGCGAACTGCACGGCGAACAGCCGTCACGTATCCTGCTCGGCGCAGTGCGCGACGGCGACGGTGTGCTGGTCGAAGTGTCGGACCAGGGCGCAGGTGTGGCGCCCGAGTGCCTGGATGACATCTTCACGCCGTTCACTACCAGCAAGGCTGACGGTTTGGGCCTGGGTTTGAGCATGAGCCGCAGCCTGATCGAAGGCTTTGGCGGCAGCCTGTGGGCGCGGGCGGGTGACAATGGCGGTCTGGTACTGTGCTGCCGGCTGGCAGTCAGCAGGGGATAAGGGGAGGCGTGGTGCAAGCGAAAGTGTATGTGGTCGATGACGACCAGGGGATGCGCGACTCGACCGTCTGGCTGTTGCAGTCGGTGGGCCTGCAAGCCCTGCCGTTCGCCAGTGGGCAAGCGTTTCTCGATGCCTGTGTCGACGATGGGCCCGCCTGTGTGCTGCTGGATGTGCGTATGCCGGGGCTGGGCGGGTTGGCGGTGCAGCAGGCGATGCGCGAGCGCGGCCTGGCGCTGCCGGTGATCTTCGTCAGCGGCCATGCCGATGTGCCGATTGTGGTGCGGGCATTCAAGGCCGGCGCCTGTGATTTCATCGAAAAGCCCTATAACGACCAGCTGCTGCTCGACAGCGTGCAAGCTGCGCTGGAGCACGCCGGGCGGGCGCGGCAGGGCGACCAGGCGCTGGCCATGGTGCAGGCGCGGATCGACGGCCTGACGCCACGTGAGCGTGACGTGTTCGTGCCGTTGGCCCAGGGCTTGAGCAACCGTGAAATTGCCCAGCGGCTGGGGGTTAGCGTGAAGACCGTAGACCTGTACCGCGGGCGGGTGATGAAGCGCTTGCAGGCGGCCAGCCTGGCGGAGCTGGTCGGCATGGCGGTTGCCTGCGGGGCCGTGGAGGCGCTGGGCCTGCGGGCGCGTTAAGCACTTGTGGGAGCGGCCTTGTGCCGCGATGGGGCGCGAAGCGGCCCCCAGTTTTGTGCCAGGGCAGAGATTTTTGGGGCCGCTTTGCGGCCAATCGCGGCACAAGGCCGCTCCTACAGGGGGCAGTGTGACAGCCCGAAAATATGAAATTTTACATAGCTGGCTAATCAAAGCTTTGACATTCACTGCCTAGGCAGTAATATTTCTACACAATTGTCAGAGCAGCCTCGATGGCCCATTTCTCCCCCGAAAATTTCCAGACCTGCGCCATCGGCATGCTGCTGGGCCGCGCGGCAATCCTGAAGGACCGCATTCTCGACTGGCACCTCGAGTCAGAGGGCGTCACTGCCGCGCAGTTCAAGGTGCTGATCATCGTCACCCAGTACCAGGTGGATACCCCGGCCGAGCTGTGCCGCTACCTGGGCCTGGACAGCGGTTCGATGACCCGCATGCTCGACCGGCTCGAGCAGAAGGAGCTGATTGTGCGCAACCGCTGCGCCGAGGACCGCCGGCTGGTGCGCCTGGCGCTCACCACTGATGGCCAGCGCCTGGCCGACCGCTTGCCAGAAATCGGCGCTGCCGCCATGAACGAATTGTGCGGCGCGCTGGCCCCAGAAGAGCTGAAGAACCTGGAAGGCCTGCTGGCCAAGGTCCTGCTCGCTGCTGGCGACCCATTGACGATCCGCCGTTTCGGCGAACGTTGAACCCTGTAACGAATTCTCCAAGGTACTGTCATGGCCACTCCCGCAGACACCCCGACTCCCCCCGCAGCGCCCGAGCAGTCGCGCAAGCGCAAAGCCTGGCTGCTGGGCCTGCTGCTCTTGCTGATGCTTGCCGGTGCCGGCACCTGGGCCTGGTACAGCCTGGTCGGGCGCTGGCACGAAAGCACCGACGATGCCTACGTCAACGGCAACGTGGTGGAGATCACCCCGCTGGTCACCGGCACCGTCACCAGCATTGGTGCCGATGACGGCGACCTGGTTCATGCCGGCCAGGTATTGCTGCAATTCGACCCCGCCGACAGCGAGGTGGCCCTGCAGTCTGCCGAAGCCAAGTTGGCACGCAGCGTGCGCCAGGTGCGCGGGCTGTACAGCAATGTCGACTCGCTCAAGGCCCAGCTGGAAACCCGCCAGGCCGAACTGCGCAAAGCCCAGCAGGACTTCAACCGGCGCAAGGTGCTGGCTGACAGCGGTGCAATTGCTGCGGAAGAACTGTCCCACGCTCGCGATGACCTGAGTGTGGCCCTGGCCGCTGTAAACAGCGCACGTCAGCAGCTCAGCACCAGCAGCGCGCTGGTCGACGACACGGTGGTGTCCTCGCACCCGGAGGTCATGGCAGCCGCCGCCGATCTGCGCCAAGCCTACCTCGACCACGCCCGTACCACCTTGGTAGCACCTGTCACTGGCTACGTCGCCAAACGTACCGTGCAGCTGGGCCAGCGCCTGCAGCCTGGCACTGCGACCATGGCGGTAATCCCGCTGGACCAGGTGTGGATCGACGCCAATTTCAAGGAAACCCAGCTGCGTGACATGCGTATTGGCCAGCCGGTGCAGATCACCGCCGACCTGTACGGCAGCGAGGTCAAGTACAGCGGCACGGTCGATAGCCTTGGCGCCGGTACCGGCAGTGCCTTCGCGCTGCTGCCGGCACAGAACGCCACTGGCAACTGGATCAAGATCGTCCAGCGCGTGCCCGTGCGTATTCACCTGAGCCCCGATCAGCTCAAGGACCACCCACTGCGTATTGGCCTGTCCACCGTGGTGGAAGTCGACTTGCATGACCAGAGCGGGCCGGCCCTGGCCCAGCAGCCCCCACAGCAGGCCAGCTACACCACCCAGGTGTATGACCGTCAGCTGGTCGAGGCTGACAACCTGATCGCCCGGTTGATCCACGAAAACAGCGCACCCGGCAAGACGGCCCAGCGATGAGCAACAACGCCGCTGCCCAGTTCACGCCGCCCAGCCTGCTGTTGACCACCATCGGGTTGTCGCTGGCGACGTTCATGCAGGTGCTCGACACCACCATTGCCAACGTGGCGCTGCCGACCATATCCGGCAACCTGGGGGTGAGTTACGAGCAGGGCACCTGGGTGATTACCTCGTTCGCGGTGAGCAACGCCATCGCCTTGCCATTGACGGGCTGGCTCAGCCGACGGTTTGGCGAGGTGAAACTGTTCATCTGGGCCACGCTGTTGTTTGTGCTGGCCTCGTTCCTGTGCGGTATCGCCCAGTCGATGCCGGAGCTGGTCGGTTTCCGGATATTGCAGGGCGTGGTCGCCGGGCCGCTGTACCCGATGACCCAGACCTTGCTGATTGCCGTCTACCCCCCTGCAAAACGGGGCATGGCCCTGGCACTGCTGGCGATGGTCACGGTGGTGGCGCCGATTGCCGGGCCGATCCTGGGGGGCTGGATCACCGACAGTTACAGCTGGCCGTGGATCTTTTTCATCAACGTGCCCATCGGCCTGTTCGCCGCCGCCGTCGTGCGCCAGCAGATGCGCACCCGGCCGGTGGTCACCAGCCGCCAGCCGATGGACTACATCGGCTTGCTGACGCTGATTATCGGTGTCGGGGCTTTGCAGGTGGTACTCGACAAAGGCAACGACCTGGACTGGTTCGAATCGTCGTTCATCATTATCGGCAGCTTGATTTCGGTGGTGTTCCTCGCAGTCTTCGTGATTTGGGAACTGACCGACCGCCACCCGGTAGTCAACCTGCGCCTGTTCGTGCACCGCAACTTCCGTGTCGGCACCATCGTGCTGGTCGGGGGCTATGCAGGGTTCTTCGGTATCAACCTGATCCTGCCGCAATGGTTGCAGACGCAAATGGGTTATACCGCGACGTGGGCGGGCCTGGCGGTGGCACCGATCGGCTTGCTGCCGGTGATCATGTCGCCGTTCGTGGGCAAATATGCGCACCGCTTCGACCTGCGTGTACTGGCAGGGCTGGCGTTCCTGGCGATCGGCACCAGTTGCTACATGCGTGCCGGGTTCACCAGCGAGGTGGACTTCCAGCATGTGGCCTTGGTGCAGCTGTTCATGGGCATTGGTGTGGCGTTGTTCTTCATGCCGACCTTGAGCATTCTGCTGTCCGACCTGCCGCCGCACCAGATTGCCGATGGCTCGGGGCTGGCGACCTTCCTGCGGACCTTGGGCGGGAGCTTTGCCGCGTCGTTGACGACCTGGATCTGGATTCGCCGGGCGGACCAGCATCATGCTTATCTCAGCGAAAACATCAGCCAGTTCGACCCGGCGACGCGGCATACGCTTGAGCAGTTGGGTGGGGCCAGCCCGCAGAGTTATGCGCAGCTGGAGCAGATACTGAATGGGCAGGCTTACATGATGTCGACGGTGGACTACTTCACCTTGATGACCTGGGTGTTTGCCGGGTTGATCCTGCTGGTGTGGTTCGCCAAACCACCCTTCACTGCCAAGGCCGGGCCGGCATCGGCGGGGCATTAAGGCGACGAGGTGAATGGCTCGGGATGTAGGGTGGGGCGGATATCGAGCGCCGCCCGCGCGGCGCATCGCGAGCTGCGCTCGCTCCTACGTTTGTTTCGGGCCAGTAATGCCTGTACCCGTCGCGCGCGACCGCCTTGTTTGTACGGCACGATATCGAGCTATGCGCCAAGGCGTTCGCGTACAAATCCCACAGGAATAATTGGCCCGAAGCAAACGTAGGAGCGAGCGGAGCTCGCGATGCGCCGCGCGGGCGGCGCTGGATATCCGCCACGCCCAATCTCTCAAGTCAGGCACTGGGTGGCCCCTCTATTCACATACTGCTCCGTTTCGCCTATTGTCGACGGTCCCTTCCCCAAGCGATTGGCAAAATCATGGAGAACGTCATCGTCATCACCGGCGGCAGCCGCGGTATCGGTGCCGCCACGGCGCTGTTGGCGGCCCGCCAGGGCTACCGCATCTGCATCAACTACCACGCCGACGACCAGGCCGCCGAAACCCTCCTCGGCCAGGTCCGCGCCCTGGGCGCCGAGGCTATCGCCGTGCGGGCCGACGTCAGCGTCGAGGATGAGATCATCCACCTGTTTCAGCGCGTCGACGAAGAGCTCGGCCCGGTCACCGCACTGGTCAACAACGCCGGCACCATCGGCCAGCAGAGCCGCGTTGAGGCCATGTCTGAGTTCCGCCTGCTGAAGATCATGAAAACCAACGTCGTCGGCCCCATGCTCTGCGCCAAGCACGCTTTGCTGCGCATGGCACACCGGCATGGCGGGCAGGGCGGGGCCATTGTCAACGTGTCATCGATGGCTGCGCGCCTGGGCTCGCCCAACGAATATGTCGACTATGCCGCCTCCAAGGGCGCGCTCGACACCTTCACCATCGGCCTGGCCAAAGAAGTGGCAGGCGAGGGCGTGCGGGTCAATGGCGTACGCCCAGGTTACATCCACACAGGGTTCCATGCCTTGTCCGGCGACCCCGACCGGGTCAGCAAGCTTGAGCCGGGTTTGCCCATGGGGCGCGGCGGACGCCCCGAGGAAGTGGCCGAAGCCATCCTCTGGCTGCTCTCGGACAAAGCCTCCTACTCCACCGGCAGTTTCATCGACCTGAGCGGCGGGCGCTGAACGCGCCCGTCAATCCTCCAGCAGCTCGCGTACCCGCTCGGCGAGTACTTCGAGCTCGAACGGCTTGGTCAGCACCAACGTACCGTGCAACAGCTGGCCGTCGCTGAGCGCGGCGCTCTCATCGTAGCCGGTGATGAACAGCACCTTGAGGTCTGGGTAGCGCTCACGGCAGCGTTCGGCCACCTGGCGGCCATTCAGGCCACCCGGCAGTCCGATATCGCTCAGCAGCAGGTCTGGCCGTTCGCCGCTTTGCAGGTGGGCGAGGGCGGTCGGACCATTCTCGAAGGCGTCCACCAGATAGCCCAGCTCTTCCAGCACTTCGCCGACCACCAAGCGCAAGGCGGTCTGGTCTTCAATCAACAGAATGCGCCGTGCAGCCGCGCTGCTTGCTTGCAAAGGCGGGTGCTGCAGTTTTTCGGCTGGCGCCTGGGGCTGCTCGGGGTGTCGGGGTAGCAGCAGCTCGATGCGGGTGCCCTCGCCAAGCACCGACAGCACGCGTAATTGCCCACCCGACTGACGCACGAAGCCGTAGGTCATGGACAGACCCAGGCCGCTGCCCTGGCCCATCGGCTTGGTGGTGAAGAACGGGTCGACTGCGCGCTCCGCCACTTCAGCCGACATGCCTTTACCGTTGTCGACGATGCTCAGCCGCACATACTCGCCGGCTGGCAGTTGCAAAGCCAGGGCCTGCTCGTCGTCAAGCAGCAGGTTGTCGCCAATGATGTCGATCACCCCACCTGCGGGCATGGCATCGCGAGCGTTGATGCAGATGTTGAGCAGGGCGCTTTCCAGTTGGGGCGGATCAATGAAGGTAGGCCACAGCGGGCTGGCGAAGCGGCTGCTCAGGGTAATGGCCGGGCCAATCGTGCGGCGCAGAAGCTCTTCCATACCGGCCACCAACGTGGTCACCTGCGTGGAGCAGGGTTGCAGAGTCTGCTGGCGAGAGAATGCCAGCAGCCGGTGCACCAGTGAAGAGGCCCGCTGCGCCGAGCCGCTGGACAGCTTCAGCAAGGGCTCCAGGGCGTCGAAGCGTGACTGGTCCAGGCGTTGGCGCATCAGCTCCTGGGCGCCAAGGATGCTGCCCAGCAAATTGTTGAAGTCATGGGCGATGCCGCCACTGAGCTGGCCTACGGCTTCCATCTTCTGTGCCTGGCGCAGTGCTTCTTCGGCCTTGGCCAGGCGTTCCTGCTCTTGTACCCGGTCACTGATGTCATAAGCGAACAGAAACGCGCCTAGAATCTCGCCTTTTTGGTCGTGCAACGCGTTGAAGCGCAATTCGTAGTGGCGCAGCATGGGGGGCTTGCCGAAGATGCCAATCTCGATGAACTGCTCGCCTGCCAGGGCGCGCTGCCACATTGGCAGGATAGGCGTCTGGCCAGCGCTTCCATCTTCGAACAACCCGGGCAGGTAGTCGCCGATTTCCGGTGTTCTCCCGTACAGCAGGTGGAAGTCATGCCTGGCCTGGCGGTTGACAGCCAGCCAGCGCAGATTCTTGTCTATCACATGCACATTGACCACGCTGTGATCGACCAATTCGGCAAACAAGCGTCGTTCGGCCAGTGCGGCATTCACCCGCTGTTCCAGCTGTTCGTTAAGGCGCTGCAGGGCCTGCTCTGCACGCCGGCGTTCGGTGACATCCTTGAACAACACCGCTACCTGGCGTTTCTCAGCAGGCTCTACGCGGAAAGTAGTCACTGACAGCACATGGCCGGTGGCGACCAGTTCCTGCTCGAAGTGCAGCGGTTCGCCCGTGCGAAGTACAGCGCCATAGCGGGCCACCCAGTCATCGGCCTCATCGGGCACCATCTCGCGCAGTTTCTGCCCGACCACGTCGGGGATGCCGGCGTGCTTGGCGTAGGCCGCGTTGGCCATGACGTGTATATAGTCACTCAGAGGCCCATGCGGGCCATCGAAGAATTCGATGATGCAGAACCCCTCGTCCATCGTGTCGAACAGAAAGCGGTAGACGCTGTGGTCTTGATCCTGCTGTTGCCGAAGCTGTGCTTCCAGCTGCGCGTTATGCTGACGCAAGGCCTCGATTTCCCGGCGCAGGCCGGACAGGTCGCGGTGGTGCATGGCGACATTCCAGAAAAGTATCAGACAGACTGTACTGTGGCTGGCCCTTGAACGTACAGCTGTTCATCGCGGCGGATGCAGGTTTGCCAGCAGGTTTTCGATTTGCTCGCTGAGCAGCGCCAGGCTGAATGGCTTGCACAGCACGCTAGAGTGCTTTGATGGTTTGACATCTGCCTGGTCTTCGCTGTAGCCGGTGATGTAGAGCACTGGCACCTCCTCGGGAAGCGCTGCGGCCAATTGCCGGCCGTCGATGTCGCCTGGCAGCTCGATATCGGTCACCAGCAGGTCAGGCCGCAAGCCCTCTTGGCAGGCAGCCAGTGCGCTGCGTCCATCGACGAACGTGCGCACATCGTGCCCGAGTTCTTGCAGCACTTCTTCGATCACCAGGCGCAGGTTTACCTGGTCCTCCATGAGCATGATCAGGCGAGGTGTGCATTCCGTTTTGGCAGGCGTGGGTTGATGGCGCTCAGGCGGAGTTACTATTGCCGCGCTTTTCCTGGGGAGATAAAGGTCAATACGCGTGCCATGCCCAGGCGCACTATTGATCTGCAACTGCCCGCCGGACTGGCGGATGAAGCCGTAGACGATCGACAACCCAAGGCCTGAGCCCTGACCCAATGGTTTGGTAGTGAAGAATGGCTCCAGCGCGCGTTGAGCCGTGTCGGCGGTCATGCCAATGCCATTATCGCTGATACGAATCTGCAAGTAGTCACCCGCAGGGAGGTCCAGTACCCGGGCCTGTGCCTGATTCAATGGGGTGTTCGCGCAACAGATAGCTAATTCGCCACCCAGCGGCATGGCATCGCGGGCGTTGATGCACAGGTTGAGCAAAGCACTTTCCAGTTGCGGAGGGTCGATCGCTATCAGCCATTGGCCGGCCAGTGTCTGGTCAACGAAGTGGATGTCTTCATGCAGCGAGCGCTTGATCAGATCGTGCATACCGGCCACCAGTTGATGCACATCTGTAGTTTGCGGAATCAGGATTTGCTGGCGTGCGAATGCCAGCAGGCGTTGAACCATAGAGGCAGCACGCTTGGAGTCCTGTCGGGCGATGGCAAGTAGCCGTGTAGCTTCCGGGTAGCGCTGTTGTGCCTGGCGTTCGGTGGCCACTTCCAGGGCGGCGAGGATGCTACCCAGCAGATTGTTGAAATCATGCGCTATCCCCCCGGTCAGCTGGCCGATGGCTTCCATCTTCTGGGATTGGCGCAAAGCGTTTTCGATCTCTCGCAGCCGCTCGTGCTCTGCGACGCGTTCTGTGATGTCGTATGCAAACAGGTAACCCCCCTGGATTTGCTGCTGAGCATCACGCAAGGGGTTGTAGCGGATTTCGTAGTGGCGCAATGCTTGTGAGTTCCCAAGGGCGATTGTCTGGACGAATGCCTCGCCCGCCAGTACGCGTGGCCATAAGGGGTCAAGCTGACGCTTGATGTCCTGCTGGCCTGACAGGAATTGCGGAATGTAGTCGCCGACCTTGGGTACGAAACCGCGCAGGCGCTTGAACGTTTCCTGTGCGGTGCGGTTGATCGCCAGCAGCCTGAAGCTGCGGTCCGCAGCAAACACATTGGCCAGGCTGTGGTCGACCAGCTCGCCAAGCAGCTTGCTGTTGGCTTGCTCCTTGTCGACCCTGTTCGACAGTTCCTGGTTAAGTGCTTGCAGGTTATCGAGGGTTACCTGTTCGGCCGGCACCCCGGTAAAGACTACCGCTACTCGTTTCTGGCTGGCGGGCTCCAGGGGATACACCGACAGCTTTAGCCAGCGGTCGGTCACCGCCAGCCGCGCTTCGAACTGCAGGGGCTGCCCTGAGCGCGCCACTTCGGCAAACCGCGGAAGCCAGGTTCCAATTTCGTCCGGGATCGTTTCACGTGCCGTCTGGCCCAACTGCTTGGGGTGGGCGGTGTGCTGCATAGAGGCGTCGTTGGCAAGGATGTAACGGTAGTCGTACAGCTCTCCGTCACTGTTCTCGAGCATTTCGAGCACGCAGAAACCTTGATGCATGTGGCCAGTCATGACCTCATAACAGGCCGCCTTGAGGCGCAGCTCGGCATTCTGCGTCTCCAGTTCGAGTAGTTTTTGTTGTAGTTGCTCTATGCAAGCTGGGGTGTTGTCTTGGGGCATGCTGGCTATCCTGCCTGCGAGTCCGACAACTATAGCTGGCCTTCGATAGCTTTCCTTCAGAACGAGCGAATGATCCGCCCGAGCGTTTCCATGGCCCGTTCGGCACCGTCATGCCAGGGGCTGCCATAGTTAAGACGGATGCAGTTGCCGAAGCGGCGGGTGGGCGAAAAGATCGGCCCCGGGGCGATGCTGATGCCTTGTGCCAGGGCCATGTGGAACAGCTTGAGGGCGTCCATCTGCTCGGGCAGTTCCAGCCACAGGAAGTAGCCTCCTGAGGGCTGGCTGACCCGCGTCTGCGCCGGGAAGTGGCGGGAGATGGCCGCCAGCATGTTGGCCTGCTGGCCTTCCAGGGCGTAGCGCAGTTTGCGCAGGTGGCGGTCGTAGCCGCCGTGCTGCAGGTAGTCGGCTATCGCTGCCTGGGCCGGCATCGAGGCGCACAGCGAGGTCATCAGTTTCAGCCGTTCGATCTTCTGCGCGAAGCGACCGGCCGCCACCCAGCCGATGCGGTAACCGGGGGCCAGGCTTTTGGCGAACGAGCCGCAATGCATCACCAGGCCCTGGGTGTCGAAGGCCTTGGCCGGCTTGGGCGCCTGCTGCGAGTAGTACAGCTCGGCGTACACGTCGTCTTCGATCAACGGCACCTGGTGCCGCGCCAGCAGTTCCACCAGCGCCTGCTTCTTTGCCTCCGGCATGCTCGCGCCTACCGGGTTCTGGAAGTTGGTCATGCACCAGACGGCTTTTACCGGGTGCTTTTCCAGCGTCTGCGCCAGTGCCCCCAGGTCCATGCCTTCGCGCGGGTGCACGGGGATTTCCACAGCCTTGAGTTTGAGCCGCTCCAGCACTTGCAGGCAGGCATAGAAGGCGGGGGCCTCGATGGCTACCAGGTCGCCCGGCTGGGTAACGGCCTGCAGGCACAGGTTCAAGGCTTCCAGTGCACCGTTGGTGATCAGCAGCTCTTCCATTGGCAGCATCAGCCCACCGACCATGTAGCGCAGGGCAATTTGCCGGCGCAGCTGCGGGTTGCCGGGCGACAGGTCGGTCACCACCATGCGCGGGTCCATGCTGCGGCTGGCGCTGGCCAGTGAGCGCGACAGGCGCTGCAGCGGGAACAGTTCGGGGCTGGGGAAGGCTGAGCCGAACGGTATGGTGTTGGGGTCCTTGATCGAGTCGAGTATCGAGAACACCAGTGCGCTGACGTCAACGTCAGTGGACTCGCTGACCGGCTGCAGCGCTTGCGGCTCGCTGAACTGGCGCGGTGCGTGGGCGTTGACGAAATAGCCTGAGCGCGGCCGGGCACGGATCAGCCCGCGCCGCTCCAGCAGGTAATAAGCCTGGAACACCGTGGACGGGCTGACCCCGTGGGTCTGGCTGGCGTAGCGTACCGAAGGCACGCGTTGGCCCGGGCCCAGTACCCCGGAGCGGATCAGTTCGGCAATGTCGTCGGCAAAGCGTTCGTAGCGTTTCATTCTGGCCTTCTGTCGAAGCCTGGCAGGCAAGGTGGCGTCAGTGTAAGGGATCAGCGGTTCATCGGTGCGACGAAGCGGCTTTGCGCCACACTGCGGATGGCGGGGTCGTCGCGCTCGCTGATTTCGAAGCTCAATGTTTGCGAGCTGCTGGCCGGGCGCTCGGCCAGCATCGCCACGGATACCGGCAGCTCGCTCATTTCGCCAGCCGGGATCACCAATGTGGTATTGCCCTGCAAGGTGAAACCGTCAGCGTCCAGCAGGCGCAGCGCATAGTGCTGGGTGCGCTCGGTCTTGTTGATGACCTTGAGCAGGTAGATGTTCTCGATCTGGCCCTGGGCATTTTCACGGAACAGGCCACGGTCCTTGATGACGTCCAGCGAAACCATCGGGCGCATCTGCAAGGCCACCACCAGCGCTGCGATCATCACCGCGAGCGCTGCGACGTAGCCCAGCAGGCGCGGGCGCAGCCAGTGGGTGGTGCCGCCTTGCAGACTGTGTTCGGACTTGTAACCGATCAAGCCGCGGGCGTAACCCATCTTGTCCATCACACCGTCGCAGGCGTCTATGCACGCTGCGCATCCGATGCAGGCCATTTGCAAGCCATCGCGAATATCGATGCCGGTGGGGCACACTTGCACGCACAGCGTGCAGTCGACGCAGTCACCCAGGCCTTGGGCGCCTACGTCACTGCCTTTCTTGCGCGGCCCACGGGCTTCACCACGGCGCGGGTCGTAGGCGACCGCCAGGGTGTCCTTGTCGAACATCACGGCCTGGAAGCGCGCATATGGGCACATGTGCAGGCACACCGCTTCGCGCAGCAGGCCTGCGTTGATGTAGGTCGCTGCGGTAAAGAACAGCACCCAGAACAGTGCCACGCCGCCCAGTTGCAAAGTGAACAGTTCTGCGGCCAATGGGCGGATTGGCGTGAAGTAGCCGACGAAGGTCAGCCCGGTGGCTACACCGATAGCCAGCCACAGGCTGTGCTTCAGCGTGCGGCGCGCCAGTTTGTTCAGGCTCCAGGGCGCGGCGGCAAGCTTTATGCGCTGGTTGCGGTCGCCCTCAGTAACCTTTTCGCACCACATGAACAGCCAGGTCCAGGTGCTCTGCGGGCAGCTGTAGCCGCACCACACGCGGCCGGCATACACCGTGATGGCGAACAGGCCGAAGGCGCAGATAATCAGCAGCGCTGACAACAGGATGAAGTCCTGTGGCCAGAATGTGGCGCCAAAAATGTGGAATTTGCTCTCGGCCAAATCCCACAGGACGGCTTGGCGGCCATTCCAGTTCAGCCAGGCCGTGCCGAAAAACAGCACGAACAGTGCGCCGGCAAAGCCGATACGCAGGGTGCGGTAAAGCCCGGTGAAGCTGCGGGTGTGGATACCCTTGTCGGCGCTTCGCTGTCGTGAGCTGGCTGGGGCGTCGGCGATCTCTGTGAAAGGGATTCTAGTGTTCATGGCTCGGTGCTCATCAGGCCTCGATCAGGCATGAGCACTATGGCCCTGAGGCTGTTATCAGCACAGGCTCAGATTTTGCGATAAAAACCGTATCAGATGTGCCGGTTGGCCCCGCCAGGCCCTAGATCACCGAACCTGGCACACTGGTCTTCAGGTGCCTGCGGCTATCCACCGCACCTGCCACGGTCAGTGCATCGGCTTCGGATTCGGTGATGGGCACGCGTTGGCCTGCGAGCAGTGCCACTGACATGCGCAGATTTTCGTCGGTGACGATTTCGACATCAGGGCCATCACCCTCGATACGCACGTTGTCGCCGATCAGCGTGCAGCGGCGAGTGGGTTCATCGATTTCAACGGGCATGGTGCAGTCCTCCTCGGGTTGTACAGGGTGGACCGCAATGAGGTGCTGGTTGCTGCATCAACAGGCTGAGCGGCACTTTGCCCTGTGTGCTGAGGTCAACCCTTGCATACGGCAGGCCGGGCTTTTCGCGGGCACCCCCGCGAAAAGGCCGGACCTGGCCATACAATGGTCAGCATGGGGACAACTGTGATGGACGTCATCTGGCAAGCAATCCAGGCCGAGTTCGCCGATGTCACCGATGAGCGCGAAGTGACGCGAATCCTCGTGCGGCTGCTTATGGCGGCAGTGCTTGGCGCTGTGCTGGGATTTGAACGTGAACACAAAGGCAAGTCTGCCGGCGTGCGCACCCACATGCTGGTTTCGCTGGGTGCGGCCCTGTTCGTGCTGGCGCCCAGTATGGCCGGGGCTGATGAGCAGGCGCTGAGCAGGGTGATCCAGGGTATCGTCGCCGGTATCGGTTTTCTGGGTGCGGGTACCATTCTCAAAGGAAACGGCCAGGACACCAGCCATGTGAAAGGCCTGACTACTGCCGCAGGGCTATGGATGACTGCAGCCATTGGTACCGCTGCCGGCATGGGGCGCGAAGCCACGGCGCTGATCAGCACGGTACTGGCCCTGCTGGTATTGGGCACGATGCCCATGCTGGTAGAAAAGGTAGAAGGACAGGGGGAGGAAAAGCAAAAGGAGGAGGAGTAGGGTGGGAAGCACTAAGGGGAGCCGAAGCTCCCCCCAAAGCGTTGCTGCTTGCTCTTTTTATTATTGAGGCTGGCTTTTTGTTGTTTTTGTAAGCCTGCCTTGGTGTTGCGTGCGACCCCCATGCGGGGTCAAGAGCAAACGTATTTTTTTGAGCGCTGACCTGCTTTCATCATGGCTGATCCGAACCTGGCTGTAGCTACTTTGAGGTAGTTTTATTGTTCTGTGCCAGACCGCGGGGCGTACCCCTGAAAAGCGTGTCGACTCCAAAAAGATCTGCTTGCTACGCCTCTGCCGTGTTGTTCTTGTTATGTCAGAGCCGTTACCTGTTGTTTTTATTGGGTGTCACATTTTTTTTGTTCTTGTACGAAAGATATAGCAGGGTGCGTGCCAACTTTTTTAAATCCTTTAAAATCAAGCGGTTGGCTATTTTTGGCAAAATCAGTCTGCCTGAAATTTTGTCGATTTGTTTCCCTGTTACCCGATTTTTTGCTGTGAAACGTGGGGGCGGTAACACTTCACCCACACGTATGTGACACCCGTGTGACTCAATGCGCGCTGCGCGCCCGCGCTACCCGCGACCCATTGCCACGGCCAAGCACACTGCTGATGCGCTGACCGGCGGCGATCAACCGGTCCAGGTCGATACCGGTGGCAATGCCCAACCCCTGGAGCAGGTACACCACATCTTCCGTGGCGATGTTGCCGGTAGCGCCTTTGGCGTACGGGCACCCACCCAGCCCGGCCACCGAGCTGTCGAACACGCTGATACCTTCGAGCAGGCTGGCATAGACGTTGGCCAACGCCTGGCCATAGGTATCATGAAAGTGCCCGGCAAGTTGCTCGCGCGGCACCTGGGCGGATACCACCTCGAACAGGCGGCGGGTATCGCCGGCGGTACCGGTGCCAATGGTGTCGCCCAGCGAGACCTCGTAACAGCCCATGTCATGCAGGGCGCGGGCTACCGGGGCCACCTGTTCGGCGCTGACCTTGCCCTCATAGGGGCAACCGAGTACGCACGACACATAGCCGCGCACGCGCACACCGTGGTTGTGCGCGGCCTCCATGATCGGTTCGAAGCGCTTGAGGCTGTCGCCGATCGAGCAATTGATGTTGCGCTGCGAGAACGCCTCGGAGGCGGCTGCGAACACCGCCACTTCCTTCACCCCGGCCGCCAGGGCGTCCTCGAAGCCGCGCAGGTTTGGCGCCAGTGCCGCATAGGTAACGCCGGGGCGTTGCTGAATACCGGCGAACACCTCGGCAGAGCCGGCCATCTGTGGCACCCACTTGGGCGAGACGAAACTGCCCACCTCGATATAGGCCAGGCCCGCCTCGGTGAGGTCGTCCACCAGGCGCACCTTGTCGGCAACGCTGATGGGCTGGGCTTCGTTCTGCAAACCGTCGCGGGGGCCTACTTCGACCAGACGGACTTCTTTGGGCAAGGGCATGGCGGGTTTCCTGTGGTGTTCAGCGGTTGTCTTTGTTGTTCAGGGTGGCGGCCAGGGCTTGCTCACAGCGCTCCTGGGCGGTGTCCAGCTCCAGTTGCATCTGGTGAATGTCGAGCATCTGCTGTTCCAGCTGTGCGCGCCGTTCGGCGATTTTCGCCAGCATGCTGTTGAGCTGCTTGAGGTTGCCGCTGGTGGGGTCGTACAGTTCGATCAGCTCGCGGCACTCGGCCAGCGAAAAGCCGATGCGCTTGCCGCGCAGGATGAGCTTCAGGCTGACCTTGTCGCGGGCCGTGTAGATACGTTCCAGGCCTCGGCGCTCGGGGCTCAGCAGGCCCTGCTCCTCGTAGAAGCGGATGGCGCGGGTGGTGATGTCCAGCTCGCGGGACAGGTCGGAGATGCTGTAGGTCTGGGTGCTCATGCTGGGGCTCGGCGTGGGGTATGCGTTTATCCTGACTGCAGGTTTACGTATACGTCAAGCAAGGGCTGAAAATGTGTGTGGCCTGCACCGGCCGCTTCGCGGGCTTGCCCGCTCCCACAGGGATTGCGTCAGGCTCGCAAGCGGCGCACTTCTGTGGGAGCGGGCAAGCCCGCGAAGAGGCCGATGCAGGTAACCCCATTTCATTCCGGCTGCACCGACCGACGATATCCATTGGGCGTCTGCCCACTCAAGCGCTTGAACCAGCGGGCAAAGTATGTCGGGTCGGTGAACCCCAGGCTGTCCGACAGCTGCCCGATACTCATCCGCGTGTAAATCAGGTTGCGACGCGCCTCCAGCAACAAACGCTGGTGCAGCACCTGCAGCGCAGTCTGCCCACTCAGCGCCCGGCACAACTGGTTCAGTTGCAGGCTCGGAATATTCAGTCGCGCGGCGAAGTCCTCCATCGACAGGTGCTCGCGGTAATGCGCCTCCACCAGTCGCAAGTACTGCCCCAGCAACTGGCGGTCACGCTCATCCCGATTGCGGGGCGCCTGCCCAGGTTGCGGGCGGCGGCTGATCCACACCATCAACGTGGTTACCAGCGCCTCCAGCAAGGCTGCCCGTGCCGGGGCATTGCCCTGGTACTCCTGCTGCAAGGTGCCGATCAGGCTGCGCAGGTGCACGCGGTCCTGGCCGAGCGGGTAACACCCAGGTTTTGCCAGCACCGTCAGCGGCATGCCCAGGCGTTGTTCCAGGTTTGCCACCAGTGCGGTGCCAAAGGTCAGCACATACCCCTGGATATCGGCACTGAAGCGAAAGCCATGCACGGTCATTGGCGGCACCACCTGGATCGCTGGCTCACCGATGGCGCTGCGCACGCCTTCGATCTCCACCAGGGCCTGACCGCGCTGTACGTACAGCAGCTGGAACAGCTCGGCATGCTGGTGCGGCTTGATCTCCCAGTGGTGCAGGCGGCTACGCGCCGGGATCGACTCGCAGTGCAGCAAGTCGGTGCCGGGCCAGGCCTGGTTTTCGCCATAGAGCTTGAACAAGGGGACGCCGGGGAGGGTGGATTTCATGCAGGCTGGCCTGTCCGTTAATCGAACGATTTTTGTAAAAGTGCAGGTTATTCATGGAATAGCACAGTTAGTTGGCAGTTTTTGCCAGTAAAAATGCAAAGGCAAACCCTAACAGCAGATGCCGCCCCACTGCCAGTCCAGGGCCGGCATCGTCCGAAAAGAGACAACAACAATGAAAACTCAGGTTGCAATTATTGGTGCAGGTCCGTCTGGCCTGCTGCTGGGCCAACTGCTGCACAAGGCCGGTATCGATAACGTCATCGTCGAACGCCAGACGCCCGAGTACGTCCTTGGCCGCATCCGCGCCGGTGTGCTGGAGCAAGGCACTGTCGACCTGCTGCGCGAAGCCGGTGTGGCCGAACGCATGGACCGTGAAGGCCTGGTGCACGAAGGGGTCGAGCTATTGGTTGGCGGGCGCCGTCAACGCCTGGACCTCAAGGCCTTGACCGGTGGCAAGACGGTGATGGTGTATGGCCAGACCGAAGTCACCCGTGACCTGATGCAGGCCCGCGAAGCCAGCGGCGCGCCGATCATCTATGCTGCCAGCAATGTCCAGCCGCATGAGTTGAAGGGCGAGAAGCCGTATCTGACCTACGAAAAAGATGGCCGCGTGCACCGGGTGGACTGCGACTATAT
Source organism: Pseudomonas sp. GW460-LB5 (assembly GCF_059423245.1). Lineage (NCBI taxonomy): Bacteria > Pseudomonadati > Pseudomonadota > Gammaproteobacteria > Pseudomonadales > Pseudomonadaceae > Pseudomonas > Pseudomonas sp. GW460-LB5. Next base: position 120,378 of record NZ_JBWKXT010000003.1, on the reverse strand, counting down.
CGCCGGCTGTGACGGCTTCCATGGTGTCTCCCGGCAAAGCATCCCCGAGGGCGTGCTGAAGCAATACGAACGCGTTTACCCGTTTGGCTGGTTGGGCCTGCTGTCGGACACACCGCCGGTCAATCACGAGTTGATCTATGCCCACCATGCGCGTGGCTTCGCGTTGTGCAGCCAACGCTCGCAAACACGCAGCCGCTACTACCTGCAGGTACCTTTGCAGGACCGTGTCGAGGCGTGGTCTGACGAGCGTTTCTGGGACGAACTGAAAGCCCGCCTGCCCGCTGACGTAGCGGCGGATCTGGTGACCGGCCCAGCCCTGGAAAAAAGTATTGCGCCGCTGCGCAGCCTGGTGGTCGAACCCATGCAGTACGGCCACCTGTTCCTGGTGGGAGACGCTGCGCACATCGTCCCACCCACCGGTGCCAAAGGCCTGAACCTGGCAGCTTCGGACGTCAACTACCTCTACCGCATTCTGGTCAAGGTGTACCGCGAAGGGCGTATCGACCTGCTTCAACAGTATTCGCCGCTGGCCTTGCGCCGGGTGTGGAAGGGCGAGCGTTTCAGCTGGTTCATGACCCAGCTGCTGCATGACTTCGGCAGCCAAAAGGATGCCTGGGACCAGAAGATGCAGGAGGCTGACCGCGAGTACTTCCTGAACTCCGCGGCGGGCTTGCTGAACATTGCCGAGAACTATGTGGGGCTGCCGTACGAAGAAGTCGTCTGAGTTTCTGTGCTGCCTGTCCTGGCCCCATCGCCGGCAAGCCAGCTCCCACAGGTACTGCACATGACTTGAATACGATGCGGCCAATGTGGGTGCTGGCTTGCCGGCGATCACGGGCGAAGCCCGTGCCCTGCAAACCTTGCCTACTGGGCCAGCAGCGCCTCCATCTCCCGATACCCTCGCTGGCGCGCATGCTCCAGCGCGGTGACCCCCTCCTGGTCGGCAATCTGCCGGTCCGCACCTGCCGCCAGCAGCCGGCGCACAATCTCCACATGTCGCGGTCCGCCATCCCCCAGAATCACTGCCTCCATGAGCGCGGTCCAGTGCAGCCGGTTCAAGTGGTTCACGTCCACCCCGGCATCGATCAGCATCTGCACTGTTTCTACATGCCCACGCTCGGCCGCCGGTATCAACGCAGTTCCCCCGTATCGGTTGGTGCTCTTGAGGTCGGCACCGTGGCTCAGGATTAGCCGCAGTATATCGTTCAGGCCCCGGGCGCCAGCATACAGGTAAGGGCTGTCAGCAATATTGTCCTGGGCGTTCACATCGGCACCGGCCTGGATCAGCGCTTGCGCCGCCGCCACCTGGTTGGCGTGGGTGGCCACCAGCAGGGCAGTGCGCCCTTGCTCATCACGGCTTTCCAGTTGGGCACCTTGCGCCAGCAACTGTTGCAGGGTGTGCACGTCGTTGTGGCGGGCGGCGGTGTGCAGGCGGTAGTCCATGGTGGTGTTCTCGGCGTGGGCGGCAAGGCTGGTGAACAGGGCAAACAGCATGGCTGCGACGGGTCTACGCATGGGGTGTGCTCCGGATTGGCCTGCCTGCATCCTAGAAAAATCGCACCAAGTCTTGAAGTTAAGTTTGCGCATGACCGACAGTGGTCTGCTGAATAGACAAGGCAGGAAGCAAAACGATGAAGTTCTCCGCACCGGTGATGAGCGCGCTGTGCCTGGCGATCGCCAGTGGGTGGGCCTGTGCCGATCACGTGTTGCCCGCGCCACCCGAACGGGCCTCCGGCTACCGCACTGGCCTGCAGCCGGTGCACGCCAACCGGCATATGGCCGCCGCCGCCAACCCGCTGGCCAGTGAAGCGGGGCGGGCGATGTTGCGTGCCGGTGGCAGTGCCATTGACGCCGCCATCGCCATGCAGATGGTGCTGACCTTGGTCGAGCCGCAATCCAGTGGCATTGGGGGTGGGGCCTTTATCCTCTACTGGGACGGGAAGCGCGTGCAGGCTTTCGACGGCCGCGAGGCAGCCCCGTCGCAGGTAACGGAAAAGCTGTTCTTGCAAGCCGATGGTTCACCGATGCCCTTCAGGTCGGCACAGATCGGCGGGCGTTCAGTGGGGGTGCCCGGGGTTTTGCGCGCGCTGAAGCTGGCTCACGAGCAGCACGGCAAGCTGCCTTGGCAGCAACTCTTTGCCCCGGCCATTGCGTTGGCACGTAGCGGTTTCCCGGTATCCGAGCGCCTTCACACCCTGGTGGCCGGTGACCCGTATATTGCCCGTTCACCGGCCATGGCTCGCTACTTCCTGGATAAAAAAGGCAAGCCGCTGCCAGTGGGTACAACGTTGCGCAACCCCGAACTTGCGCAAACGCTCGAGCAAATTGCCGCGCACGGTCCCCAGGCGTTCTACACCGGTGAAATCGCCGCGGCCATCGTGGCCAAGGTGCGCAGCCATGCCAATGCCGGTTATTTGTCGTTGCAAGACCTCGAGCGGTACGGTGCCAAGGAGCGCGAGCCGGTGTGTGGCCCTTACAAGGCCTGGCGCATCTGCGGCATGCCGCCGCCGTCGTCGGGCGGGGTGACGGTGTTGCAGACGCTGGGCATGCTTGAAGCCGTGCAGCGCACCACGCCACAACGCGATCTGGCGGCGTTGCGGCCGCTGGCGAACGCGTCCCCGGCAGGCCTGGAGGCATCGCCGCTGGCCGTGCACCTGATCGCCGAAGCCGAGCGCCTGGCCTATGCCGACCGCGCTCAGTACCTGGCCGACAGCGATTATGTGCCGGTCCCGGTCAAGGCCCTGACCGACGCCACCTACCTGGCCCGCCGGGCATCACAGATTGGGGCATACAGCATGAAGCGCGCTCGCCCGGGCCAACCGCCAGGCGCCGACCTGGCCCTGGCGCCCGATCGCTCGCCTTTGCGCATTTCCACTTCGCACCTCAGCGCAGTGGATGACAGCGGCCAGGCACTGGCCATGACCACCTCGGTGGAGGCCGCGTTCGGTTCGCACCTGATGGTCAAGGGCTTCCTGCTCAACAACCACCTGACGGACTTCTCGTTCATCCCTCAGGAGCACGGCAAGCCTGTGGCCAACCGGGTGCAGCCGGGCAAGCGGCCACTGTCGGCGATGGCGCCCACGCTGGTGTTTTCGCGGGCCTCTGGCGAGCTTGTGGCCAGCCTTGGTTCGCCAGGGGGCTCGCAGATCATTGGCTACGTGAACAAGGCGCTGATCGGCTTGCTGGATTGGCAGCTCGACCCGCAGCAGGCGGCCGGCTTGCCCAACTTCGGCAGCCGCAATGCCGGCACCGAAGTGGAAGCGGGGCTCGCCAGCCCATCGCTGATCCGCCAATTGGCAGCCTGGGGCCATGAGGTCACGCCGATGACCATGACCAGTGGCATGCAGATCATCCAGCGCAGCGGCGATGGCTGGTCCGGTGGCGCCGACCCTCGGCGTGAAGGTGTGGCCCTTGGCGACTAGCCGTGATAGAACGCAGTCTTGCCATTCAGCAGTTGAATACCAACATGTCTATCAGCGTGAAATCGAATAGAGCCCTGTTCGACCTCGACCTGCTACGCGCCATCGTGGTGGTGGCCGATTGCGGCAGCTTCACCACGGCGGCGGCGCGCCTGCACTCGACCCAGTCGACCATCAGCCAAAAGGTGCGCCGCCTGGAGGACATGGTCGGCCATCGCCTGTTGGTGCGGGGTAACCGCGATGTGCTACCGACCGACGCCGGGCAGACCTTGCTCGGCTACGCCCGGCACATGCTGGCGCTGAATGACCAGATGCTCGAAGCCCTGGCCGGGGCGATGGTGGGCACCACCGTACGCCTGGGCGTGCCCGAGGACTTCGTTGGCGGGCGCACCACCAATGCGCTGTCGGCGTTCAGCCGGCTGCACCCGCAAGTGAAACTGGAAGTGACCAGCGGCCTGTGCCGCGACCTCAGCCAGGCCTACGACAACGGTGAACTGGACCTGGTGCTGCTCAAGCAGCGGCGCAACACCCGGGAGGGCGTGGCTTGCTGGCCCGAGCGCCTGCAATGGATCGACAGTGCGCGCACCCCCGCCTTTGAGCTGGACCCGATCCCGCTGGTGACCTTCCCGCCGCGCGGCCTGTACCGCGAAGACATGATCAACGCGATCGAAAGCATGGGCCGGCGCTGGCGCATCAGTTTCACCAGTTCCAGCCTCAGCGGTATCCAGGCGGCAGTTGCCGATGGCATGGGCATCAGCCTGCTGCCACCAAGGGCGGCTACGGGGGAGCACCGGGTGCTGGGGGCAGGGCAGGGGCTACCGGAGGTCGACAGCTATGAAATCGTCATCGTCCACCGGCCGACGGCGGATGTGATGGTCAAGGCGTTGGCCGAGGTCATGACACAACTGCTGGCGGGCGGTGGGATCTGAGCCGGCCTGACGAACTGACGCGGTCTTTGTGGGGCGCCCCGGCAGGGCCGCTCCCACAGAAGATCGAGTCGGCCGACGGTTGATGGGTCAGGCGCAAGCCGCAGCGAGGCGTGGCGACAGATGAATGCCGGCGATCATGCAGCGCACTGAGCCGCCGGCCATCTCAATGGTCGGCACGTCCAGCGGCACCAGCCGCGCCGAGCGCTCGATGCGCTGGCGTTGCTCACCGGTCAGGCTGTCGAAGGCCTTGCGTGACAGTGCCAGGATTCGCCCGTCACGCCCGGACAGCTCGATGGCATTGCCGGCAAACTGGCTGATCTGCTGGTTACTCAGGTCAATCACGTCGCGGCCCGATTCGATCAGCCGCATGCGCACTTCCTCGGCCCGCGCCTTGTTGGTGAACGTGCCAAAACCCACCAGTGCAAATTCGGTCGCCACGCACATCAGTACGTTGGTGTGGTAGATCGGCGTGCCTTGCTCGTCGGCCGTGTCGAACACCATCGGCTCGAAGTTGAAGTGCGTGCTGAAGCGCTCGAGGGCGATCGGGTCGGCGCGGTTGGAACGTGCGGTGTAAGCCACCCGCGACAGGTGGTCGAAGACCATGGCGCCGGTCCCTTCAAGAAACAGTTCGTCTTGCTCCAGCCCTGAATAATCGATGACATCTTGCACGCGGTACTCATGTTTGAGCATCTCGATCACATCCGCGCGCCGCTCGCGGCGGCGGTTGCGCGAATACATCGAGTAGATTGCGATGTGTCCACCGGGGTGGGTAGAGAACCAGTTATTGGGGAACACCGAGTCCGGGGTGTTGTGTTCGCCGAAATCATCGAACAGGTGTACCCGCACGCCTTCGGCCTCAAGGCGACCGGCGGCCTGCGTGACTTCATCGCGGGCAACCTCGGCGAGCGCCTGTGCGGCGAGGCCGGGGCTGCTGCGCTGGAACGAGTTGTCGGCTGCGGTTTCCGGGTTGGGGGTGAACGCATGTGGCCTGACCATGACCACTGCTGCAGGTGCTTGAATCGAACGCGTTGGAAATGCCATGAGAAATACCGGGTTGAGAGCAGGGTTAAGCAACGCGTCGGATACGGCTTTTGGCAGCACGGCCGCGGGTGTGGCTGAACAGGTCTTTCGGGTCGTCTTCCACCCATGGCACCAGGTCGATCTTCGTGCCCATGCCGCGCTTTTCGGCCTGCTGTAGTACGTAACGTAGTACGGTGTAATCCTCCAGGGCGAAGCCCACCGAGTCGAATACGGTGACCTGGCGGTCGCTCTGGCGCCCCTCGGTTTCGCCGCGCAGCACACGCCACAGGTCAACCACCGGGAAGTCAGCGGGCAGCTGCTGAATGTCACCTTCGATACGGGTTTGCGGCTCGTACTCGACGAACACCCGGGCGTTGCGCAGCACATCGGCGTGCAGTTCGGTCTTGCCCGGGCAGTCGCCCCCCACGGCATTCAGGTGCATGCCAGGTTCGAGCATGTCCGGGGTGATGATGGTGGCGTAGGCCTTGTCGGCAGTGACCGTGGTGATGATGTCCACGCCTTTTACCGCTTCGGCCACCGAGCCGGCCCGGCGAATGGTGAGGCCGCTGTATTCCTTGAGGTTGGCAATCAGCTTGGCGGTGGCCAGCGGGTCGGTGTCATAGGCGACGATTTCTTCGATGCCCAAGTGCTTGTGGAACGCCAGCGCCTGGAATTCGCTTTGCGCGCCGTTGCCGATCAGCGCCATCTTGCGCGAGTTCGGTCGGGCCAGTGCCTGGGCTGCCATCAGCGAGGTGGCCGCAGTGCGCAGGGCGGTGGCAATGGTCAGTTCGGACAGCAGCACCGGGTAGCCGGTGTCGACATCGGCCAGTACGCCGAAGGCCATCACCGTATGCAGGTCACGTGCGGTGTTGGCCGGGTGGCCGTTGACGTATTTGAAGGCGTAGCGGCTGTTGTCGGCGACCGGCATCAGTTCGATCACACCCACTTCCGAGTGGCTGGCAACCCGTGCGGATTTATCAAACTCCTGCCAGCGTTTGAAGTCTTCACGCATGGCCGCAGCCAGTTCACCTATGAACGGCGCTACGCCGATGTCGTGCACCAAGTCCGACATGGTTGGAACATCAATGAAATACGTCATGCTCTTGCACCTTGTTATTGTGCGCTGCGCCCTGGATATTGCAGGGTGAGCGCTTAGGATTATCGAAGTGTCGCCGGCTCGAACATTTTGATGAAAGGTGGCGTCAACAGGAAGAATGCAGGTTGCCAGTTTCGCCAACTTTCTAGACAATCTGCCACCCCAAAGTAGCAATCTGATTATTTGGCAGGCATATGGACACTATCGATCGGGAACTGATTGCGCTGTTGCGGGACAATGCACGCACTCCCGTGCTGACCTTGGCAAAAAAACTCAAGGTGGCCAGGGCAACGGTGCAAAACCGCATCACCCGGCTCGAAGAGCAGGGCGTGATCATTGGCTACACGGTACGTTTGCGCTCCGATGCGCTGGACCAGGGCGTGCGGGCAATTACCAGCATAGGCATCAGCGGCCACCACGCTGCAGAGGTCAAGCACGCGCTGCGTGGGCACCCCAACGTGGTCGCCATCCACACCACCAATGGCCGTTGGGACCTGATGGCAGAGCTGCGCGCAGACACCCTTGAAGCGTTCGACCGGGCGCTGAATACCATTCGCTCCATTCCGCACATCGAGAATACCGAGACCAGCATCCTGCTCTCCACCTACAAGATGTGACCGCGGGGTCAGGCCTTTTGAAAGGCGCATTGCGCAAACTGTCACCCAGGCTTTCCACAGTGCAAAAAATCCCTTTGGCTGTGCGCATTCTGTAGCGTTCCGCTTGGCCCGGGCCACTGGCAGAATGAAACTGTTTTCGTGCAACGGTACAAGGCGCACCAACCAGGGTGCGTTTCAAACAATAAAAAAGCCCGCAGCTAAGTTGCACCGGGCGTGAGTGTCCGTTTTCGTTATTACCTGCGCTTTTATCATTTTCAATGACAGGGAACCTGCACCTTAGTGCCACTTACATGGTGCGGCGCGGGGCGCTGAAGTTTTACCAAAAAAGAATAAGAGGTCGACTATGCATCAAACGTGCAATGCGCAAAGCGCTGCTCCGCAAGAGGGCCGAGTGCTCAAGCGACGGCTGGAAAACCGACACATACAGCTTATTTCGATCAGTGGTGCCATTGGTACCGGGTTGTTTATGGGCTCGGGCAAGATCATTGCGCTGTCTGGCACTTCGATCATCCTCGTCTACGCCATCATCGGTTTTTTTGTGTTCTGCATCATGCGCGCCATGGGCGAGATGCTGCTGGCCAACCTGCAGATGGAATCGTTCGCTGACCTGGTGCACAACTACCTGGGGCCGCGGGCCGGTTACATTCTCAGCTGGTCGTACTGGCTCAGCTGGGTGGTGGCGGCGGTGGGCGACGTGGTGGTGGTCGCAGGGTTCGTGCAGTACTGGTACCCCGATGTGCCTACCTGGCTACCGGCTTTCGGCACCATGTTCCTGTTGCTGGGCCTGAACATGCTGGCGGTGAAGGCCTTTGGTGAAGTGGAGTTCTGGTTCGGCCTGATCAAGATCGTCGCCATCGTGCTGCTGGTGGTAACCGGCCTGGTGATGGTCGCCACCTCCTATACCTCGCCGGGCGGGGTGACGGCATCGTTCAGCCACCTGGTGGCCCCCGGCGTGGTCATGCCGCATGGCATCCTTGGCTTCCTCGCCGGGTTCCAGATCGCCATTTTCTCCTTCGTCGGCACCGAGCTGATCGGCACCGCAGCGGCAGAGGCCAAAGACCCCGAAAAGACCCTGCCCAAGGCGATCAACACCATCCCCGTGCGTATCCTGCTTTTCTACATCTGTTCGCTGGTGTGCATCATCAGTGTGGTGTCCTGGGCCAATGTGCCAGCCAACCGCAGCCCCTTCGTTGAATTGTTCCTGCTTGGCGGGTTGCCCGCTGCTGCTGGCATCATCAACTTCGTAGTGCTGACCTCCGCGGCATCGTCGGCCAACAGTGGCGTTTACTCGGGCTCGCGCATGCTCTATGGCCTGTCGCATCAACAACAGGCCCCGAAGGCGTTCGGGCGCCTGTCCGGGTCGGGTACGCCAGTGCGGGCGCTGGTATTCTCCGGGGTGTGCATGGCGATTGCGTTGACGCTGCTGTTCGTGATCCCGGAGGTGATGACCGTGTTCACCCTGGTGTCGACCATTTCTGCGGTAATGATCATCGTTACCTGGTCGCTGATCCTGCTGTCCTACTTTGCTTACCGCCGACAGAACCCGCAGGCCCATGAGCAGTCCAGGTTCAAGCTGCCGGGCGGCAAGGTCACCGCCGCGCTGGCGCAGCTATTCCTGATTTTCGTGCTGTGCCTGCTGGTGCTGGAACCGGACACCCGCACGGCGTTGTACGTGATGCCGCTGTGGTATGCGGGCCTGTTGCTGGCCTATCGGCGCAGGACCAAGGCCTCTGCCCAACCGCAGAGCGCTACTGCTGATTCGTTGATTTAGCGGGTGCTCTGTGGGAGCGGGCTGGCCCCGCGAACACCGGCAAAGCCGGTGCCAGGCACCGCAGGGTTGCCTTCGCGGGACAAGCCCGCTCCCACAGCAGTCCAAAAGGGCTGGCGATCTGCTACAGCGGCCAGGACAGGTAGTTCCAGCATTCTTCAGGGCTGGCGTTCAGCAACCGCCCGCAACGTACGCAACGTTACCACCGGCGCATCCACCACAAACCGGTTGGCCAGCCAGCCGGGCACATCGCCGGCAGGGTCGGCCTGCAACTGGTAGGTCACCTCCGTCTCGCGCTCGCCCAGGGGTTTCATGCGCCACTCACCGCGCAGATGCTGCACCCGGATCAGGCCGTCAACCTTGGGAATCCTGTCAGGCTCGGCGCTCAGGCGCCGCAGCAGGGTGCCGTCATCCAGGCGTTCGCTGGTGACTTTCAGCACAATGTCCCGCGGCATCGTCGGCCACGGCAGGTTGGTGGTCAGGTACACCCAGGTATTGGCGCCATCCACTTCCAGCAAACGCATCTGGTCACAGGCGTATAGCCATTTGCAGGCTACCCGCAGGTTCTCTTGCAGGTCGGTGAGGGTGCGCACGCTGGCTTTCATGGTACTTACACCACGAAATTGCTGGTAGGGCGTGTCATGCGCGCTGCTCAGGTACACGCGAATGCCTTCGCGGTCATAGGCCAGGTTCCACTCATCGGCGGCCGGGGCAGGGGTACACAGCAGCAGGGCAGTGAGCAGCAGGCAGCGGTTCATGGCCGGTACCGCGCGGGGGATGGGTGTTTGAGTATGCGCGGCAAACAGAAAGCCCGCCAGGTTGGCGGGCTTGCGGGCATCAGCCTGGGCTTAGCGCTTAGGGTTCAGCGTCAGGTGCACGTGACGGTTAACATCCTTGTACAGCAGGTAGCTGAAGTTGCCAGGGCCGCCGGCGTAGCAGGCTTGCGGGCAGAAGGCGCGCAGCCACATGAAGTCGCCGGCTTCCACTTCAACCCAGTCCTGGTTCAGGCGGTACACCGCCTTGCCTTCCAGCACGTACAGGCCATGTTCCATCACGTGGGTTTCAGCGAACGGAATAACGCCGCCCGGCTGGAAGGTGACGATGTTCACGTGCATGTCGTGGCGCATGTCGGCCATGTCGACAAAACGGGTGGTTTTCCAGCGGCCTTCGGTGCCCGGCATCTCGATGACGGTGGCGTTGTCGCGGTGGGTGACGAACGATTCCGGTACGTCCAGGCCCTCGACTTTCTGATAATGCTTGCGCAGCCAGTGGAAGGTGACGTTGGACTTGCTGTTGTTGCGCAGGCTCCACTCGGCGCCTGGCGCCAGGAAGGCATAGCCGCCGGGTACCAGGGTGTGGTGCTTGCCTTCCACGGTGATGTCCAGTTCGCCTTCGCCGATGAACACCACGGCTTCGGCGTTAGCGTCCAGCTCGGGGCGCTCGCTGCCGCCTTCCGGGGCCAGCTCGACGATGTACTGCGAGAAGGTTTCGGCAAAACCGGTCAGCGGGCGGGCGATGACCCACATGCGCATCTTGTCCCAGAACGGCAGGTGGCTGGTGACGATGTCACGCATCACGCCCTTGGGGATGACGGCATAGGCTTCGGTGAACATGGCACGGTCAGTCAGCAGCTCGGTTTGAGCCGGGTGCCCACCGTGGGGGGCGAAGTACGAATGGTTCGACATGGACAATCTCGACTTGTTGTTCTCTCCCCATGCCGTGAACCGCACCGGCCGGTGCGGCGCAGGGGATGTGGCCACAGAATAGGGTCGAGCGCGTGCCATCCACAAATTAAATGTTGGAATACCCGGTATTTGATCACTGAATGTCGACCTGGCGCCCGGCGTGGGCTTCCGGCAGTCGATCGCCTTGACCGAACAATTTTTGGCGCAAGGTCCCTTCGGTGTAACTCGAAGGGTAGCGGCCGCGGCGTTGCAGCTCGGGCACCAGCAACTCGACCACGTTGGCCAGGTCATCCGGCTGCACGGCGTAGGTCAGGTTGAAACCGTCGATGCCGGTCTGGTCCAGCCAGCTTTCCAGCTGGTCGGCCACCTCGCTGGCAGAACCTGCCAGTACCGGGCCGCGACCACCCAGGCCAACGAACTCGGCAGCCTCGCGCACGGTCCAGCGGCGGTTCGGGTCAGCGGCGGTAAACGCGGCCAGGGCAGCTCGGCCGGCGTCATTTTCGACGTATTCGATCGGCGCATCAGGGTCGAGGCCGGCAAAGTCGATGCCGGTCCAGCCCGACAGCAGCGCCAAGGCCGCGTCCAGGTCGACATAGCGACGGTATTCGGCGAACCGCGCCTCGGCTTCTTCCCGGGTAGGGGCGACAATCAGCAATGCCTGGGCATAGATCAGCACTTCATCACGACCTCGCCCGGCGGCTTCGCTGGCCTGGCGAATGCCATCGGCGTAGCGGCGCAACACTGTAGGGGTTGGGCCGCTGATGAACACGCATTCGGCGTGGCGCGCGGCAAACTGCTGGCCGCGTGCCGAAGCGCCGGCCTGGAACAGTACCGGCGTGCGTTGCGGTGACGGCTGACACAGGTGCATGCCGGGCACCTGGAAGTGCTCGCCCACGTGGTTGATCGGGTGTACCCGGGTTGGCTCGATGTAGCGCCCGCTGTCGCGCTCCAGCAGCACCGCGTCATCGTCCCAGCTCTTTTCCCACAGCTTGTAGAGCACCTGCAGGTACTCCTCGGCCAGGTCGTAGCGCTGATCGTGGCCCAGCTGGCGCGCCAGGCCGAGGTTGCGTGCAGCGCTGTCGAGGTAGCCGGTGACGATGTTCCAGCCGACCCGGCCGTTACTCAGGTGGTCAAGTGTGGACATGCGCCGGGCGAACGGGTAGGGGTGCTCGTAGGTGAGCGAGAAGGTCACGCCAAACCCCAGGTGCTCGGTGACCCCGGCCATGGCCGGCACCAGCAGCAGCGGGTCGTTGACCGGCACTTGCACGCCACCGCGCAGGGCGGCCCCAGGGCCGCCTTGGTACACGTCGTAAATACCCAGCACATCGGCAATGAACAGGGCGTCGAACAGGCCGCGCTCCAGCAGGCGGGCCAGGTCGGTCCAGTAGCTCAGGCGGTTGAAGGCGACGCTGGTGTTGCGTGGGTGGCGCCACAGGCCGGGGGACTGGTGGCTGGCGGCGTTCATGCTGAACGCATTGAAGCGGATCGGGCGGGGCATGTCAGTTGCGCTCCACTCAAGGCAATACGGAAGCCGGGTAGACCGCGTCGGCCACCTGCAGCTTGTGTGGAATCAGGCCCAGGCCCTGGAAGGTGTCAGCGAGTTTCTGTTGCTCGGCGACGATCTGCGGGGTGATGGCCACGGCGTTGTAGTTACGGCGCTCGCTGGCCACTTCAAGCACATTGGCGTTGATGCCCAGCTGCGGGGCCAGCAGTGCAGCAACCTCTGCGGGTTTGGCGTTGGCCCACTGGCTGACTTTGCCCAGTTCGGTAAAGAAGGTTTTCAGCAGCGCACGGTGCTGGTCGGCGTAGCTGGCGGTGGACAGGTAGAAGGTGCGGTTGTTGGACAGGCCGCTGCCGTCACGCAGGTTTTTCAGGCCTGGCTGGCTTTCTGCAGCGGCGAGGAACGGGTCCCACAGGGTCACGGCCTGCACGCTTCCCGACTGCAAGGCGGCCACGGCATCGGCGGCATTGTTGACGTAGGCGGGGGTGATGTCCTGGTAACTCAGGCCAGCCTGTTGCAGGGCGACAGCCAGCAGGTACTGGGCATTCCAGCCACGGCCGGTGGCCACGCGTTTGCCTTTCAGGTCCTGCACGCCAGTCAGGTGGTCCTGCTCGCGTACCACCAGGCCGATGCCGCGTGGGTAGGGCTGTTCGGCGGCCAGGTACACCACCGGTTTGCCGGCGGCCTGGGCGAACACCGACGGTGCGTCGGCGGCGTGGCCGAGGTCGATGGCGCCCGTGCTCAGGGCCTCGAGCAGCTGTGGGCCGGCGGCAAACTCGTGCCAGCTCACCTTCACGCCTTGCGGGGCCAGGGCCTTTTCCAGGGCGCCGCTGCCTTTGAGAATGTTGATGCTGTTGAACTTTTGGTAACCGATGCGAAGGGTCTTGGCGTCGTCGGCCAGGGCTTCGGACCACGGCAGCAGGGCACTGGCGACACTGGCCAGCAGGCCGCCAATCAACAGGCGGCGCAGGGGGGAAAAGGCACGGATTGGCATGGGGATGCTCCTTCAGACCGGGTGGTAAACGATGGGCCCAGCCTAAGGAGATGGCGTTTGGCTTTCAATTTTTATATTCCGTTTCGTTAGATTGTTTTGTTATTTTTATATCCTTTTGTTTTGTAACGATTTGCATGCTTTCGACATTTTTTTCACATTCGCTTGCTAGCATCCCCGGCATTCCGAGGAGCCCTACATGCCGCAATTCCTGCGCCAACGCAGCGCCCGCATCACCCTGACTGCCACTACCGGTTTGCTCGCCGCCACCTTGGGTTTTTTCGCCTGGCAGAGTTTCTACCCGGTCCAGGCTGCCGCTGGTTGGGATGTCCAGGTGCTGCATCGTGATGTGGCCAAGGCCGCATCGTTGTTGCCGCAAGCGGATGGCAGCCTGCTGGTCAGCCGCGAACTGGATGATGGCCGAGGCAGCATCCTCAAGATCACCGCGACAGGCGACCGCGTAGTGGTTATCGACAGCCTGTCGAAGCCCGACGGCATGGTCGCGGCACAAGGCGGTTGGGTGTTCAGCCAGGAAGGCGGTCAGGCGCCGGTGAGCCTGGCCCGCCATGGTCAGGTTACCCACCTGTTCGACGGTGAAAGCGTGCAGGGGCTGTGGAACGACGGCGACCACCTGTATGCCATCGAAGACCGCAAGGGCAATGGCCGCTTGATGCGTTATGACTGGGCCAGCGGCCAGCTTGAAGTGCTGCGTTCCGGCCTGACCGAAACCGAAGGCCTTGCCCGCTGTAACGACGGCCGCTTGCTGTACACCGAAAAAGCCAATGGCAAGGTTCGCGCCCTGTCCGACGATGGCCAGGACCCGGTTGTGGCCGAGGGGTTGCGCAACCCTACCTTCCTGTTCTGTGACCCGCGTGGCCTGTGGGTCAGCGAAGACAACACCCACCGCGCACGCTTGTTGCTCATCGACGCTGACGGCGTCCAGCACACCATGCTGACCTTCCTCAAGGCGCCGCAGTCGATCGTGGCGGACGGCAAGGGCGGCTACCTGTTGGCCGAAGGCGGGCGTAACCGCGTGCTGCACCTGACGCCGCCACCGACGCACGACACCGCCCAGCGCGACTGAGCCGGCGCTAGCTGGGCAGGCGCCGCACGCGCCCTGGCAGCAGGCCCAGCACCAGCATGCAACCAAGCAGAATTACCAGGCCTCCCGCTGCCTGCAACAGGCTCAGGGCTTCATTGAGGAACACCGCGCCGACCAGCACTGCCACCAGGGTGACCACGAACTCCACGCTGATGGCGCGGGTGGCACCGATACGTGCCACCAGGCCAAAGTACAGTACGTAGGTGGTCGCGCTCATCACTGCGCCGCTAATCAACAGGTAAAGCCAGTCGCTTGCCTGTGGCACGCTGGGCACGGGAACTACCAGCAACAGCGGCAGGGTCATCAACCCGCCAGCCAGGAACGCGCCGCCGGTGACCGTCCACGGGTCCTGGCCGCGCAGGTGCAGGCTGGCGTAATTGCTGCCGTAGGCGGCGCTGATGGCGCCCAGCAGCGACGCTATGCAGCCGTGGATGAAGTCGTCATCAATCGGCCGGGCCGGAAAACCGACCAGGATGGCGATGCCGGCAATGCCCAGCAGCAGCCCGGCCAGGCCTTGCAGGGTGATTTTCTCCAGGCCCCAGATCCGCCCGATCAGCATCGAGAACAGCGGAATGGTGGCGACAAAAATAGCTGCCATCGCGGTGCCGATGCGTGGGGTGGCGTACGACATGCCGATCAGTTGCCCGGCCACCGTGGTCGCCCCCACCACCAGCAAGGGTACCAGCAGCGGGCGCAGGCGCATTGGGCGGCCTAGCAGGGCTGCCAGGAGCGCCAGGGTGCCGCTGGCAATCAGTGCCCGCAGGCTGACCGCGCCCACCCAGCCAAAGGCATGCACCACCTTGAGCAACACCAGGAACGAAAAGCCCCAGGCTATGGCCAGGAACAGGTAGGCGGCGAGATCGCGTGGTTGCATGAGGCAGGGTCCATCCATGGCAGGGGCAGGCAGGCTAGCGGGTTGCAGGGCGCAATATCAAGGCCGGCCAGCCGCGATGCATTATGGCTACTCGACCAACAGCGTGCTTCCCTGCATGGCCGCGCTCACGGATAATCCCTGCTATTCCAATAAGTAGCCTGTGAGTGGGTATGAGTGATTCCGTAGTGAGCCTTGGCCAGCCTGAAACCGGGGGGGCGCGCAAAACGCGCAAGAACAACCCCGAGAAAACGCGCGAGGACATCCTCCAGGCGGCCATCAACGAGTTTGTCCAGCAAGGGCTGGCCGGCGCACGTGTCGACGCCATCGCCGAGCGTACCGCTACCTCCAAGCGCATGATCTACTACTACTTCGGCAGCAAGGAGCAGCTGTACTGCGAGTGCCTGGTGAAGCTGTACGGCGATATCCGCAAGACCGAGCAGAGCCTGGACCTGGAGTCGTTGCCGGCTGAGCAGGCGATCCGCCGGCTGGTGGAGTTCACCTTCGATCACCATGACCGCAACGTCGATTTCGTGCGGATCATCTGCACCGAAAACATCCATTACGGCGAGTACGTCAAGCAGTCGCCGGCGATCCGTGAAATGAGCAGCCTGGTGCTCGAGGCCCTGGGCAACACACTGCACCGTGGCGTGCAGGAAGGTGTGTTCCGCACCGGTATCGAGGTTATCGACCTGCACATGCTGATGAGCTCGTTCTGTTTCTACCGGGTGTCCAACCGCCACACCTTTGGCGAGATCTTCCAGATTGACCTGTCTGATGACCAGGTCAAGCTGCGCCACAAAGCCATGATTTGTGACGCAGTATTGCGCTATATCCGCGCCTGAACGCCGTTTACTCGCCCAGCCGTTGCTCGCGCGACGGCGGGTAGCCGAAATATGCCGCATAGCACTTGCTGAAGTGCGACACGGAAACAAACCCGCAGGCCACTGCAACGTCCATCACCGACAGGTCCGAATACTGCAGCAGCCGGCGGCTTTTGGTGATGCGCAACTCCATGTAGTAGCGCCGTGGCGAGGTGCCCAACTGAGCCTGGAACAGGCGGTCGATCTGCCGGCGCGAGCGCCCGCTGTAGGCGGCCAGCTGATCCAGGCTGAGGGTTTCTTCCAGGTTGTTTTCCATCAGCTCGACGATGGTGCGCAGGTGCAGGCTCATGGATTTCTTCGCCCCCGGGCCAACCTGGCGGTAGCGAGCCCCGGAGAACGACAGGATTTCCTCCACGCCTTCGGCCAGCCCGTCACCATACAGCCGGCGCACCAAGCCCAGCATCAGCTCCATGGCGCCATTGGGGCTGGCGGCGCTGAGGCGGTCGCGGTCGAGGGTGAAACTGGCCGGCGTGATGCGTGTTTGCGGGCTGCGCTCCGACAGGCTGGCGCGCTGCTCGGGGTGGATACTGCAGCCATAGTCGTCCAGCACCCCGGCGCGGCCAAGAAACCAGGCACCGTTCCACAGGCCGCCCAGGGCCATGCCGTGGGCGGCGCAGTCGTCCAGCAGGCGGTCGAGTTCAGGGTACTTCAGAGGCGTGCGCAAGCCGCCACAGATCACCAGCAGGTCCAGCGCCTTCAGCGCCCCGGCGGACAGCTCGGTGGCGACCAGCTCCAACCCCAGGTCGCTGGTTACCCGGTCGCCCTCCATCGACAGTGGGGTGAATTGAAAACTGTCGGCGCGTAGCAGGTTAGCCGTGACCAGCACGTCCATGGCAACGGTGAAGCTGGCCATCGAGAAGTGTTCGAGCAGGACGAAGTCGACCCGGTAAGGCGCCTGGGCATTGGCGCTGCTGGTTTTGAGCCGCAGCATGTTGCTGGTGCTGGTCTTCTTGCTGAACTGTCGTGGCGTGGGCACTCTGGACTCCGCTTCCTGGCTGGTCCCAGAGTGTGGCCGGTGGCCGGGGGAAAGACAATGTCCCGGGTGGGCGTGTCGTATTTCAGGTCGTGTTCAGGCAACCTGTCTGCCTTGGCCCATTGCCGCCATGCTGCCCACTGCCACTGAGGACGCCCTAGATGAAGTACGCCATTGCCCTGTTGTTCAGCCTGCTTCCACTGCTGGCCAATGCCCTGGAGCCGGGCGAGAAGCTGGCCCCATGGACGCTGCTCGACCAGCATGATCAAGCCTACAGCCTCGATAACAGCACGCACATTCTGCTGGTGGCCCGCGACATGGACGGTGCCAAGTTGGTCAAGGCGGCGCTGGCCCAGCAGCCCAAGGGCTACCTCGAGGCGCGCGATGCCGTATTTGTTGCCGATATCCAGCGCATGCCGGCGCTGATCAGCAAGCTGTTCGCCATCCCCGCCATGCGCGATTACACCTACCGGGTGCTGCTCGACCGGGACGGGCGCGTGGCCAGCCGTTATTCCGGGCAGGATGGCCAGGTGCAGTGGTTGCAACTGCAGCAGGGCGTGCTGGTGAGCCAGCAGTCTTTTGCCGATGCCGCAGCGTTGAAGGCGGCGCTGGAGAAGGCTGCGCAGCATTGAGGGCATTCACCTCGTAAATCTATAGGCTATCGTGGTCATTGTGGGACCGCGAAAACGGGCGAAGCCCGTGCCATCCACTGTGCAGCCTGCTTCGCAGGAAGCGCTCGCGCCCACAGAGCCCGTGATCAAATCAATCTGAACCCTCAGCGCGACTAGCAACCCAACGCATTACATGCCAAACGGGAGAGTGGTTATGGAAACAGGAACGATCTGGATCATCATCGCAGCCTTGGTCATCCTGCTGGAAATCTGGGCCATCTGGCACATCATCGGCAGTGATCGGCGCGCCGAGCGCAAGATGCTGTGGGTCGTATTCGTGGTCTACGCACCCTTCCCTGGGTTGTTGTTCTGGGCCTGGCGTGGGCCGCGGGCGGTGAAGGGCAGGGCAGTGCTGCAGGAAAAATGACCGCGCCAGCGTCAGGCGCAGGGCGCGCTCTGCGCCCTTGACCTCAAGTTAACTCAAGGTCCGATACTGCTCCGCTCTTTCAACCGAGTGAGGCCTTGTCATGACCCAAACAACCGCATTCCAGCTTGGCAACCCTGAGGGCCTGTACGACCCCAGTGGCAATGCCTATTCCCATGTCGCCGAAGTGCGCGCTGGCAGCCGCCTGCTGTTCATCGCCGGCCAGGGCGGGGAGGACAGCAACGGCCGGTTATCGCCATTGTTTGCCGAACAGGCCCGTCAGGCGCTGGCGAACGTTGAGCTGGCCCTGGCGTCCAGAGGCGCCAGCCTGGCCCAGGTATTCAAGCTGACCCTGCTCATTGTCGAGCACTCCGAAGCGCGCTTGCGCCAATGGGTGGCCGAAGCCGACAGGGCCTGGGGCCCACACATGAAACCGACCTGCACACTGATCCCGGTACCGCGCCTGGCGCTGGATGGCATGTTGGTGGAAATCGAAGCTGTGGCAGCGCTTTAGCGCCGGAGGCTGTGGTCAGGACATTGAGGCGCTAGAAGAAACTGCGCTGCGCCTTGAGCGTGACCACGCTGTCGCAATAGGTATTGATGCCCGAATACGCATCGCAACTGCCGCCACTGAGGCTGGAGTTGCTGTAGATCAGGTTAAGGTCGATACCAAGCCAGGGTCGCGACAGCTCAAGCGACCAGTCAGAAAAGCCATTTACCTGGCTGCCGTCGCCAATGGTGAACGGCGTGCCCAGGCGATGATGGGCGAGCTTGACGGTGAGGTCGACATCGAACAGCGGCAGTTGGCCAAAGTCGGCGAACAAGGTCCCGGTGCGGTTGCCGGGGTTGTCGCGCAACGCGCCGCCGAAGCGGTTGCCCAGCACCGAGATGCCGCCGTACAGGGCATAACTGTCGGGGCCTGCGATAGTCGGCTGGCTGTAATGGATCAACCCCACTTCATAACCCAGGCTGCTGTCGAAATGGTGCTTGTAGCCCAGGTAGCTGTCCAGGCGCAGGGTCGAGTTGGGGGTAACGCCCATGCTGGGGGCGTACTGGCCCAGGTACCAGCCACTGGCATGGTTGAAGTCGAGCCCACCGTGGAATGCACCGACGGCACTGGGTGAAATAAGGCCTTGGGCCATGCTGCGCGAGGGTGTGGTGCCGAGGGTGAAGTCGAAGTCGCCCAGTTCGCGTTTTATCTGCTGGGCCAGCAGCACTGGGCTGAATAGCAATGCAGCACTCAGCAACAGAAAGGGCCTGGTCATGGTCTCCGTCCTGGAAGGCTTGCGGTTGAGCGGTAGAGCATACCTGCGCAGGTTCAAGGAGGGAACCGTAGCGTGGCCGACTCAGCCTTTGGTCGAACGGTCTGCATCGGCAACTTCGGTCACCACTGGCAGGTTGCCGGCACGCTGGACCACCCGCCGTTGCTGCTCGTAATCGTCCAGGGACAGACCGCGGCGCTGCAACGCTTCCAGTTGCAGTTGGCGGGTTTCTTCGGCGCTGTACGCGCGCAGCTCAGGGTGGTTGGCACAGCCAGCCAGTACAGCCATGCAGGTTGTGGCCAGGACAGCGAGGAAGAAGCGGGCCTTGGTAGTCATCGAGCAGCTCCGGGATGCAGGGGATTCGCCAGATTCGAATCGATGGAGCCAGGTTAGTGAGGTGGGCCGCTCAGTAGAAATCGCCTTGTTCGATAGTCATTATTGACGCAAGCATCAGTGCCAAAACCGGGACCCGAGCGTGCAAGCGCTGGGCGCCTTCCCGCCGCTGCTCGCTACCCTGGGCCAGGACCCCGAATCCAGAACGTGGAAGAGGCCTATTGCCCCAGCATCTGGCGTACCAGCCATTGCCCTGCCGGCCCCAGCGCCCGCCGGCTCGACCAGGCTACATCCATGTCCACCCGGCGCGGGTAACCCGCTATCTGCAACTCCACCAGCTCGTTGCCAAACCGTGTCACCAGCGCCCTGGGCAGTTCGGCCCAGCCGAATCCGCGCACGGCAAACTCCAGCAGAGTGAGGTAATCCGGTGCCGACCAGGCCTGGCCGCGGCCTTGGTGCAGGCTGGGGGCATAGGTCTTGATGTACAGCTGCCGTGCGTTTTCAAGGTGTTGCGCTTGCACCGTTTCCAGGCCCGCCAGCGGGTGGCCGCTGGCCACATACACACCGAACTCCGCCTGCTCGGGCAAGCGCGCTACGGCAACGTCGGCGGGGTAGCTGGGCTGCGTCGCAAGGATGCCGACCTGGGCCAGGCCCTGCTGGATCATTTCGATCACATCGGCGTCTTCGGCCGGGCCGCAGCGCAGTTCTGTGTACGGGTAGTGCTGGGCGAAGCGTGCCATCACCGCACCCTGGAAGGTGACGCTATAGCTGTCCGACATCACCACCGAGACCAGCGCCTCGACGTTCTGCGCCAACCTGACCGCCAGGGCATCAAGCTGGGCGCTGGCGTCCAGGATCGCTTCGACATGGCTCAGCACCTGCCGGCCCGCTTCGTTCAGCGTGGGGTGGCGGCCGCCACGGTCGAACAGGGGGCAGCCTACGTCAGCCTCGAAATTGGCGATGGCGATGCTGACGGTGGATTGGCTTTTGCGCAATTTGCGCGCTGCAGCAGAGAACGAACCCAGCGATGCGGCTTCGACAAAGGCGACCAGAGCTTCGGGCGAGTAGCGCATGGTATTGATAAAACCGATGGTAGCTATGTCGTGAGTATCAGTTATATCAAAGAACATGGGAACCACGAATCACGCAATGGATGGAATTTGCAATGAAAACGGTCTCCTTTACCGAACGCCTGGTGCACGCCGTGGGCTATGAAGCATTCGCGGTGCTGCTGTGTGCACCACTGTTGTCCTGGGTGATGGGCAAGTCGCTGGCGACTGCGGGTGCCTTGGCGGTAACCCTGTCGGTTATCGCCATGCTCTGGAACATGGTCTACAACGCGCTGATCGACCGCTGGGTGCAGACCGAACGCATCAACTGGAAGGCCAGTGGGCGCTTCGTGCACGGCCTGGGCTTCGAGGCTGGGCTGGTAGTGTGGTGCCTGCCGGTGGCGGCATGGATGCTGGATATCTCGCTGCTGCAGGCGTTCATGGTAGAGCTGGGCTTTTTCGTGATTATTCTGCCCTACACCGTGTTGTACAACTGGGCGTTCGATAAAGCCCGGCACCTGCTGATGCAGCGCCGCCTCGCGCGTTCCCTGTAGACCCTGTAGGAGCGGCTTTTAGCCGCGAACACCGGCATAGCCGGTGCCAACCACCGCGGTGCCTGCTTCGCGGGTAAACCCTCTCCCACAGGGACCGTGAGTCATCCAACAAAAACGGGGCATGCCATTGCTGGCATGCCCCGTTCTTATACAGCTGATACAGCTCAGGCGACCTTGACGATCCAGCCTGCCGGCGCTTCAACATCGCCGCTCTGGATGCCGGTCAGCTCGTTGTAGAGCTTCTGGGTAACCGGGCCGACTTTTTCCAGGTCGTGGAACACGTGCAGCTTGCCGTTGTACTCGATACCGCCGATCGGGGTAATCACCGCAGCGGTACCGCAAGCGCCGGCTTCGATGAAGCGGTCCAGCTTGCTGATTTCGACGTCGCCTTCAATCACGGTCAGGCCCAGACGCGATTGCGCCAGTTCCATCAGCGACAGGCGGGTGATGCCTGGCAGTACCGAGGCCGATTTCGGGGTAACGAACTCGTTGTTGGCGGTAATGCCGAAGAAGTTGGCCGAACCCACTTCCTCGATCTTGGTATGGGTCAACGGATCGAGGTAGATGGCGTCGGCGAAGTTGGCCTTCTTGGCCTCAGCGCCCGGCTGCAGGCTGGCAGCGTAGTTGCCGCCGACCTTGGCGGCGCCGGTGCCTTGTGGGGCGGCGCGGTCAAAGCTGGAAATCTGGAAGTTGTGCGGCTTCATGCCGCCCTTGAAGTACGAGCCAACCGGAATGGCGAAGACCGAGAAGATGAACTCGGGGGCGGTGCGCACGCCAATGTTGTCACCGGTGCCGATCACGAACGGGCGCAGGTACAGGGCGCCTTTGCCGTGCGGTGGTACGAACTTTTCGTTGGCCTTGACCACTTGCTTGCACGCTTCGATGAACACATCGGTCGGCACATGCGGCATCAGCAGGCGGGCGCAGCTGCGCTGCATGCGGGCGGCGTTCTGGTCCGGGCGGAACAGGTTGATCGAGCCGTCCTTGCAACGGTAGGCCTTCAGGCCTTCGAAGCATTGCTGGCCGTAGTGCAGGGCCGTGGAGCCTTCACTGATGTGCAGCACGTTGTCGTCGGTCAGGGTGCCTTTGTCCCACTCGCCATTGCGCCATACGGACAGGTAGCGTTTGTCGGTTTTGATGTAGTCGAAACCCAGCTTGTCCCAGTTAATGCTTTCGTTGCTCATGACACCCTCATTGTCTTGCAAGTGCCCGATCGCTCGGGCTGCTGTTATATGCGCACCACGTCACCATAATACATCCGTCGCGGATCGGGAACGGCCAGTCACGAATTGATAGCCTGCGATGCTTTTTTTTCGGTTTCTACAACCGCAGGTACTCATCCAGTGCCAGGTTTTCCAGCAAAACCGCATCATGGGACGCCACCATCAGCGCCCCGCGAAACTGCCCGAGCATGCGCTCCAGGGCTGCCAGTGACGGCAAGTCCAGGTGGTTGCCGGGCTCGTCCAGCAACAGCAGGTCGAGTGGCCGCTCGCGGTACAGCACGGCAGCAAGTGCTGCCTTCATCCGCTCGCCGCCGCTGAGCAGGCTGCTGGGCAACTCGACGCGGGCCGCATCCAGGCCCAGTTGTGCCAGGCGGCTGCGCAACTCGCCCTGGGCCAGCACCGGGTTGGCCCTGCGCAGGTGTTCGAGCACGCTGCTGTGGCCTGCCAAGGTACTGCAGTGCTGGTCGAGCAGGGCGGTTTCGCCACGGCGGCGCAAAGTGTGTGGTGATGCCGGTAATTGCCCGTTCAGCAGCCTTAGCAGCGTGGACTTGCCACTGCCGTTGGCGCCGACCAGGCCCATCCGCTGGCCCAGGCACAAGCGCAGGTCAAGCGGTTTGCGGGTGCCATGGGGCAAGCGAAGTGCCTGCAACGCCAACACTTCGCGGCCCGCATGACGCTGGGGCGTGGGAGCATGCAAGGTAATCGCAGTGGCTTGCTCGACCTCGCGGGCGGCGTCATGCACTTTGCCCAGCAATGCTTGCCGCGCGTCGCGATGGTCGCGGTGCTGCTTGCCCGCCGTGGCCTGGCTGCGCTCCTGCTGGCGGTCGACCAGGATCTTGGCCTGGTTGGCATGCCTGGCTTGACGCCCGGCCCGGGCCTGATGGCGTTCCAGGTCTTCGCGCTGGCGCTGCAGTTCACGGGCTTGGCGTTGTTGCTGCTGCTTGAGCCGGGCAAGTTGCTGCTGGGCCTGCGCCACCTGGCTGGCTTTTTGTGCTGCATAGAAGCCGTAGTTGCCGCCATAGGCCTGTAACCCCAGGCTCGACAGTTCGACAATGCGCGCCATGTGCGCCAGCAGGCTGCGGTCGTGGCTGATCACCAGCAAACCTCGGTCCCAGGCCTCGATCATGCTCAGCAATTGGGCACGGGCGTCGCTGTCCAGGTGGTTGCTCGGTTCGTCGAGTATCAGGTAGTCGGCACCGCTGAGCCATGCGCCTGCCAGCGCCACGCGCATAGCCTGGCCGCCGCTCAGGCTGCGTGCGGGCTGGCGCCAGTCAAGGTGACTCAGGCCGTTGCGTTGCAGGTGCATCTGCAGTTGCTCGCGGATATCCCAGCGCTCGCCGACGGTGTCGAAATCCTGGGGGTTGATGCTGCCTTGCTCGATGCGCTCCAACGCCGCTATCACCGACCCCACCTGGGCCAGGTCGGCAAGCGTGGTGCTGCGCTCGATTACCTGCTGATTCAGCAGATGGACAGGCCCAAGGCGCCGGCACTGGCCGCTGCTCGGTGCACGCTGGCCGGCAAGAACCTGCCCTAGCAGGCTCTTGCCCACGCCATTGCGCCCGACCAGGCCGGTACGCCGTTGGTCGAAGGTTTCGTTGAGATCGGTAAACAGTAGCCGGCCATCAGGCAAGGCCAAAGAGACGCTGTCCAGCGTCAGGATCGACGTGTTCGTCATGCACAACTCCACAAATGCCGCGACATCTCCGGAGCAAACCGGAGGCTGAAGACTGGCCGTCGAATGGACGGCGGCATTAATGGCGCATTGGACGAATACCTCGTACTGGGGGAGTGCGTAGCCTAACGGCCCGTTGGGGGCGGGTAAAGTACCGCCCGCCGTGTATGGGTTTCCTGCACTGGCGATGCGCCGCGCGAGCGGCGCCCGATCTTGTCTGGCCCTGGGCTCAGCGCCCCGTCAAGCGCTTGGCCCAGTCGCCTCCGTGGCTCTGTTTGCAGGCCTCTTCGCTGTCAAACCGTACATGCCAGGCCGGGTGATCCAGTTGTATGCCGGCGTGGTCCAACGCCTGACGGGTCAGCGCCAGCATGCGTGCCTTTGCTTCACCCGCCACTGCAGCGACTTTCTCGGCCTCTTGTTCAAACACCCAAGTAATACGCAGGCTGGCCGGAAAGTTCTCAGGGTCCAGGCGATGGGTGAGCCAGGTGAACCCGACGATTTCTGTCTTGGCGGTTTCACAGGCGTCCGTCAGGCACGCTACCAGCTCCCGCTCCAGGCGGGCCATTTCGCGTTTGCCCAGCGCCTTCACAGGTTGGCCTCGTCATCGATCTGCTGGCAGAAGCGCAGGCGGTTGCCGAACGGGTCGCACACCTGCATCTGCAGGCCCCAGTCCAGGCGCTCGGCTTCGGGCCGGGCGTAACCGTACTGTTTGCCTTGCAGTTCATGCTCCAGCGCCCGCAGGTCGTCGAGGCGGGCAAACACTGTAGAGCCGGGGCAGGCATCGCCATGGTGCTCGGTAAGGTGCAGGATCAGGCCATCGCGGTGAATCTGCATGTACAACGGCAGGTTCGGGCTGAAGCGGTGCTCCCAGTCCAGGCTGAAACCGAGGAAATCCATGTAGAACTCCCTGGCCTTGTCGACCGAGAAGATGCGCAGTACCGGGATGGCGGGGGCGAGGAGCATGGGGCGTCCTTGACAGTGGGCAAAGTCGCCACTGTACCGCAGTGCCGCCAAGAGTTGTCGGCAAGCCCCGCAGCAATGGTTGACCACCCGCCAGCCACTGCGTAGCCTTGCCACTTCGAGGTTCTTCGGCCAGGCCGAAGCTAAGACGGGAACGCGGTACAAGCCGCGGCTGCCCCCGCAACTGTAAGCACTGACAACGGATCGACACAGCCACTGCGCCAATGCGCGGGAAGGCGTCATCCCGCCAGCCCGCCGTTCAACTGAACGGGGAGCTGGAACGGTGCAAGCCAGGAGACCTGCCTCGCAACGTTTTCGACTTTCAACCGGGCGGGGTGATCCGGTGGCGAACAAGCCCGGCCGGCCTGGTCCGCGGCTGTCGTCCTGCATGCCCGCGCCATTCTGCCAAGGGCAATGCGACATGAAAACACTGGCCAAGCTCCCCGTTACCATCGTCACCGGCTTCCTCGGCTCGGGCAAGACCACCTTGCTGCGCCACATGCTCGACAACGCCCAGGGCCGTCGCATTGCGGTCATCGTCAACGAATTCGGCGAACTGGGTATCGACGGCGAAATCCTCAAGCAGTGCAGCATCGGCTGCACCGAAGAAGAAGCCAGCGGCCGCGTCTATGAACTGGCCAACGGCTGCCTGTGCTGCACCGTGCAGGAAGAGTTCTTCCCGGTCATGCGCGAGCTGGTGGCACGCCGTGGCGACCTGGACCACATCCTGATCGAAACCAGTGGCCTGGCCCTGCCCAAACCGCTGGTGCAAGCCTTCCAGTGGCCGGAAATCCGCAACGCCTGCACCGTCGACGCGGTCATCACCGTGGTCGATAGCCCGGCCGTGGCTGCCGGCACTTTCGCCGCCTACCCGGACCAGGTCGATGCCCAGCGCAAGCTCGACCCTAACCTGGACCACGAATCGCCGCTGCACGAACTGTTCGCCGATCAGCTGGCTAGCGCCGACCTGGTGGTATTGAACAAGGCCGACCTGATCGACGCCGAAGGCCTGGCCAAGGTGCGCGCCGAAGTGGCCGAAGAACTGCCGCCGGCAGTCAAGGTGGTAGAGGCCAGCAGTGGCAAGCTGCCGCTGGAGGTGCTGCTGGGTGTGGGCGCCGAGTCCGAGGCGCACATCGATGGCCGCCGTACCCACCACGATTCGCACCACGATGGCGACGATCATGACGACCACGACCACGACGCCTTCGACTCCATTTCCATCGACCTGCCGGAGGCTGACGAAAGCCTGTTGCTCGACGCCTTGACCCAGCTGGTGGTGGAGTTCGGCATCCTGCGCGCCAAAGGCTTCGCTGCCATCCCGGGCAAACCGATGCGCCTGCTGGTGCAAGGCGTGGGGACCCGTTTCGACAAACACTTCGACCGCGCCTGGCGTGCCGACGAGCCGCGCATCACCCGCCTGGTGTTGATCGGCCAGGAACTCGACGCTGCCCAGCTGGAAGCGCGCCTGCGCCAGGCCTTGGGCGCCTGACCCGTGCACCTGCTGCGGACCCAGCCCGGCGGCTTCGTGCCGGACGACAGTATTGCCGACCTTGGCCAGACACCCGCCGAACTGGTGATTCTCTGCAGCGGCGATTCGCACCTGGCGTTGCTCGCCGATACGGCCGAGCAACTGCCTGAGGATTTCCCCAGCCTGCGCCTGGCCAACCCGATGCAGGTGCAGAACCACGCTTCGGTCGACCTGTATGTCGACCAGGTGCTGCGCCACGCCAAGGTCATCCTGGTGTCGCTGCACGGCGGCGTCGGTTACTGGCGCTATGGCGTCGAGCAACTGGTCGAGCTGGCTGCCCGGGGCGTGCAACTGATTCTGGTACCAGGCGATGATCGCCCTGACCCGGAGCTGACCCGCTTGGGCACCGTCACGGGCGACCAGGCCGAGCGCCTCTGGCACTACTTGCGCCAGGGTGGCAAGGCCAATGCCATCAACCTTTACAACTGCCTGGCCAACCAGTGGCTGGGCCGCGATTATGCCTGGGACGAGCCGCAGCCCTTGCCGCGCACCGCTGTGTATCACCCGGCCAAGGGCAGTGTGGCACTGGAAGACTGGTACCCGCACTGGCACCCGGATTGCCCGGTGGCGCCGCTGCTGTTCTACCGCTCCCATTTGCAGGCGGCCAACACCGCGTTCATCGACGTGTTCTGCCAGCGCCTGCAAGCCGCTGGCTTGAACCCGTTGCCGATTGCCGTGGCCAGCCTAAAGGAAAGCGCCTGCCTGGACCAGGTCGAAGCCTGGCTGGACGAAGTCGGTGCCGAAGTGCTGGTCAATACCACCGGTTTTGCCCTGTCCAGCCCCGAACGGCCCAACCTGCGCCCGTTCCGCCGTGACATTCCGGTGCTGCAGGCCATCTGCGCGCAGGACAACCAGCCCGGCTGGGAAGCCAGCGAACAGGGGCTGGGTGCACGCGACCTGGCCATGCACATCGCCTTGCCCGAACTGGACGGGCGCATCATTACCCGCCCGGTCAGTTTCAAGGACATGGCCTGGCGCAGCGAGCGCAGCCAGTCCGACGTGGTGTGCTACCGCGCCCACCCCGAGCGTATGGACTTTGTCGCCGAGCTGGCCCGGCGCTGGGTCGAGCTGGCGCGCCTGCCCAATGCCGAGAAGCGCGTGGCCCTGGTGATGGCCAACTACCCGACCCGGGATGGCCGCATCGGTAATGGCGTCGGCCTGGATACGCCCGCTGCTGCACTCAACATTCTCAAAGCGCTGCAGGCCGAAGGCTATCCGCTGGCCGATTTGCCGGGCAGCGGCACGCAACTGATCCACCAGCTGCTCGGCGGCGTGACCAACGACCTTGACCACCTGGACCAGCGCCCTTGCGCCCAGAGCCTGAGCCTGGCCGACTACCAGGCCGCCTTCGAGCGCTTGCCCGAGGCCAATCGCCAGGCAGTGCTGGAGCGCTGGGGGCCGCCCGAGCAGGACCCGATGTACCGCAGCGGCCGGCTGATGGTGGCCGGCTTGCGCTTTGGGCTGACCTTCGTCGGCATCCAGCCCGCCCGGGGCTACCAGGTAGACCCCAGCGCGGTGTATCACGACCCCGACCTGGTGCCGCCGCACGGCTACCTGGCGTTCCACTTCTGGCTGCGCCACGCGTTCGCCGCCGACGCGGTGATCCATGTCGGCAAGCACGGCAACCTCGAATGGCTGCCCGGCAAAGGCGTCGGCTTGTCGGCGCAGTGCTGGCCGGACGCGCTGCTTGGCCCGCTGCCGAACATCTACCCGTTCATTGTCAACGACCCGGGCGAGGGCGCCCAGGCCAAGCGCCGTACCCAGGCGGTGATCATCGACCACTTGATGCCGCCGCTGACCCGTGCCGAAACCTACGGCCCGTTGCGCCACCTGGAGCAACTGGCCGACGAGTTCTACGAAGCGCAGCTACTCGATCCGCGGCGTGCCCGCGAGTTGCAGCGCGACATCCTCGAACTGGTCAAGGTCAACCACATCGACCGCGAGCTGCAGTTGGAAGGGCAGTTGGATGATGCCGCCGTCTGGCTGCCGCGCCTGGACACTTACCTGTGCGACCTGAAGGAATCGCAGATTCGCGATGGCCTGCATGTGTTTGGCCAGTCACCAGAGGGGCGGCTGCGGCTGGATACGCTGCTGGCCCTGCTGCGGGTTGAGCGCGGCGACGGTCGTGGTGGTAATGCCAGCCTGCTGCGCGCCTTGGCCAAGGCCTTGGTGCCAGGCTTTGACCCGCTCGATTGTGAGCTTGGGCTGCCCTGGCAGGGCGAACGCCCTGAGCAGCTTCTGGCCATGAGCAGTGAACCCTGGCGCACCTGTGGCGATACCCGCGAGCGCCTGGAGCTTTTGGCGCAGCAGGTGATCGAGCAAGCGCTGGGCGGCACCCTGCAGTTGCCTGAACCGAGCGAATGGCAGCCGGTGCGTGACGTGGTGCACGCCTTGCGCGAAGCGGTGGCGCCCAGCCTGGATGCCTGCGGCGCCGCTGAAATAAACGGCCTGCTGGCGGCGCTGGCCGGGCGATTCGTGCCTGCCGGCCCCAGCGGTGCGCCCAGCCGTGGCCGCCTCGACGTGCTGCCCACCGGCCGCAACTTCTATACCGTGGACGTGCGCAACCTGCCCACCACCACGGCCTGGCGCCTGGGTTTCGCCTCGGCCAGCCTGATCCTTGAACGCCACCTGCAGGACCACGGCGATCACCTGCGCCAGCTTGGCCTCTCGGTGTGGGGTACGGCCACCATGCGCACTGGCGGCGACGACATCGCCCAGGCCATGGCGCTGATGGGCGTGCGGCCGGTATGGGCCACAGGCAGCCAGCGCGTTGACGATTTTGAAATACTGCCGCTGAGCCTGCTCGACCGCCCGCGGGTGGATGTGACCTTGCGCGTTTCCGGCTTTTTCCGCGACGCCTTCGGCAACCTTATCCGCCTGTTCGATGCCGCCGTGCAGGCGGTGGCCGCGCTGGACGAGCCTGACGACCTCAACCCCTTGGCCGCCCGGGTACGCAGCGAGCGTGCCGCGCTGCTGGCGCAAGGGCTGGACGCCGAGCAGGCCGCGCGGCAGGCGGGCTGGCGGGTGTTCGGCGCCAAACCTGGTGCGTATGGCGCCGGGGTGCAGAACGCCATCGACGGGCGCCTGTGGCACAGCCGCGACGACCTGGCGGAGGTCTACCTCAACCACGGCGGCTACGCCTACGGCGGCAGCGACGACGGCACCCCGGCCCGCGCCCAGTTCGCCCAGCGCCTGGCCAAGGTGCAGGCGGTGCTGCAGAACCAGGACAACCACGAGCACGACCTGCTCGACTCAAACGACTACTACCAGTTCCAGGGCGGCATGCTGGCAGCGTCGGAAACCTTGTCCGGGGCGCCGGTGGCCAGCTACCACGGCGACCACAGCCAGGCAGACCGTCCCCGCATCCGTACCCTGAAGGAAGAGCTGAACCGGGTAATACGCGCCCGCGCGCTCAACCCCAAGTGGATCGACGGGGTCAAGCGCCACGGCTACAAGGGGGCCTTCGAGATGGCGGCGACGGTCGACAACCTGTTCGCCTTCGATGCCACAACGCACCTGATCGACGACCATCATTACCAGGGGCTGGCCGATGCGTACGTGCTCGACCCGGCGACCCGTGATTTTATGCGCGAGCACAACCCCGAGGCCCTGCGCGACCTTACCGAGCGCCTGCTGGAGGCCCAGCAGCGCGGGCTGTGGCAGGCGCCGGGCGAGTACCGCGAGGCCCTTGAGGAACAACTGCTCGACGGCGAGGAACAGGCTTGAAATGAGTGAACCCGTGCAATTTCCGCTGGCCGCCGTGGTCGGTGCCGACGACCTGAAGCTGGCGCTGTGCCTGACCGCCATCGACCCGAAAATCGGCGGCGTGCTGATCGAAGGGCCGCGTGGCATGGCCAAGAGCACGCTGGCCCGTGGCCTGGCCGACCTGCTCGGCGAGGGCCCGTTTGTCACCCTGCCACTGGGCGCCAGTGAAGAACGTCTGGTCGGGACCCTCGACCTGGATGCCGCGCTGGGGCAGGGCCGGGCGCAGTTTTCCCCGGGCGTGCTGGCTCAGGCCGACGGTGGCGTGCTGTATGTCGATGAGGTCAACCTGCTCCCCGACACACTGGTTGACCTGTTGCTCGATGTGGCTGCCAGTGGCACCAACCGCATCGAGCGTGACGGTATCTCGCACCGGCACAGCGCCCGCTTCGTGCTGATCGGTACCATGAACCCGGAAGAGGGCGAGCTACGCCCGCAGCTGCTCGACCGTTTTGGCCTGAACGTGGTACTGGAGGGCCTGCCTGCGCCGGAGGCCCGTCAGCAGATCATTCGCCGGCGCCTGGCCTTCGACAGTGACCCGCAGGCTTTCTGCACACAATGGGCTGCGGCCCAGGCGCAGTTACGCGAGCGCTGCCAGGCGGCGCGCCATGCCCTGGCCGGTATTGCCCTGGATGACCAGGCGCTGGCCTGGATTACCGAGCGTTGCTACGCCGCCGGCGTAGACGGGTTGCGCGCCGACCTGGTGTGGTTGCGTGCGGCACGCGCCCACTGCGCCTGGCGCGGCGGTGCGGCCATCGAAGAAGTGGATGTCGAAGCGGTGGCCGAGTTCGCCTTGCGCCATCGCCGCCGCGTTACGCCCCAGGCCAACCCGCCGTCGGCGCCGCAGCCGCCTGACCAGCAGCCAGGCCAGCAAAGCGCTGGCAACGCGGGTGAACAGGGCGGGCAGGGCGACTGGGGGGCATTGCCGGCGCAACCTGTGGCCAGCGGCGCACGTCGCGAGGTGCCGAACTGGGCAAAAAAGCCCTGAGCATCCCCCAGTCACCTGCAAAAGGGGCGGATGCCAAAGCGGGCGCAGGCAAGCAGAACGGCGCCAGCCGTGGCCGCGCGCGCAGTGCAGCAAGCGGCCGGGTGGCCTGGCTGCCGACCTTGCTCAAAGGGCGGCCACGGCTACGCCAGGACCTGTGCTGGCAACAACGCCAGGCTAAACCGGCAGAGTTGTGGCTGGTGATCGTCGACGCGTCGGCCTCGACCCGCCGCCATCAGGCGTTGGCACACACCAAAGGGCTGCTGGCGGCACTGTTCGACCAGGCCTACCGCCAGCGCGCCCGCCTGGCCTTGCTGACCGCCAGCGGGCGCACACCGCAGTGGCAGCGCCACGGCCTGAAGGCCTCGGCAGCCTTGCAGCCATGGCTGCAGGCTTTGGGCGCTGGTGGCGGCACGCCGCTGATCGCTGCGCTGGAACAGGCCCGGCATTGGCTACAGGCGCGCCAGCGCGCCCATCCGGATGAAGCAGTACGCTGCCTGGTGTTTACCGATGGCCGCCTTCAGCACTGGAACGCCGTACAACCCATGCCCTGTACAACGTTGGTGGTGGACATGGAGTTGGCGCCGGTGCGTGTTGGGCGTGCGCAACAGCTGGCCGAACAACTGCAGGCCGATTATCAGCACTTGCAACAGTTCAAAGTCGTGGACTGAACAGCAGGGTTGCGACACTGTGTCGCAACTGTGAAAGTTGCCAGAACAGCAACTTTGTATTTGACCAAGTGCGTGGCGCTGCACGCACTTGGTTTGCCGGGCACTGTTACTTTGGCATCGACCACGGTTGCAGGTCGTAACCTTTTTCGCACAGTTCGGCGCGCACTTCTTCGATCAGGCTGGCCCACTGGGCAGGGTCGGAGTAGATACGCGACGACACTTGCTTGCTGCCAATGCGGGTGCTGGTCCGGTCGATTACTGCCAGGCTCAGCTCACCAGTACCATTGGGTGCATCCCAGGCTACGCACTGGAAAGGTTCGAAGGCGTGGTCGGCAATCAGCAGTGCTTCGTTGACACGGAGCGGGGCATTCATGGTTCGGTCTCTCTATGGTCCCAAACATCGAAGTGAGTCCGCGTTGCTTCAAGGTCGCCTCAAGGGTTGCGAATTGCAGCGCGGGGTTATGTGTACTGATGCTCGTCCTCTGGGGGCAAGTCACACATTAGGTGTAAAATTTTTTGTCAGGCTTGAATCCGTTATTGCCTGCGCCGCCATGGGATGTCGTTAAAGTGCGAAAATTCCCGTGGGACATTGTAAAAAAATGCGTCAACAGACAGACGGTAGTGGGCACTGTCAACTTCGTTGCTACTGTTAAGCGAGCGCCACAACTTGCTGTTTTACTTCATAAAACCAAAAACTGGCGCCAAGGATCGGTTATGCAACAGCTTGCCGCTCAACGTCGTTTGCTCATCGTCGACCCGTGCGACGACTGCCACCAGCTGTTGCCTGGGCTGCGTAACGCAGGCTGGGATGTGGACAGTTGCATGCTCGCTGCCGCGCTGGACCATCCTTGTGATGTAGGGTTATTGCGATTGCAGGCTTCGCACCTGCGGCACCCGGACGCGGTCAAGGACATGATCAAGCGCAGTAACACCGAGTGGATCGCGGTGCTCAGTGCCGAACAATTACGCATGCCGGCCGTCGGCGATTTTGTTTGCGAATGGTTTTTCGACTTTCATACCTTGCCATTCGATGAGTCCCGGGTTCAGGTCACCCTGGGCAGGGCATTCGGCATGGCGCGGCTACGTGGCAAAGGGGCTGCCAGGGTGGACGAGGCGACCCACGAACTGCTCGGCGAAAGCCGGCCGATCCGCGAGTTGCGCAAGCTGTTGGGCAAGCTGGCGCCCACCGAGTCGCCCGTGCTTATCCGTGGTGAAAGCGGCACGGGCAAGGAACTGGTGGCGCGCACCCTGCATCGGCAGTCGCAGCGCAGCGACCAACCGTTCGTCGCCATCAACTGCGGGGCAATCCCCGAGCACCTCATCCAGTCAGAATTGTTCGGTCATGAGAAGGGCGCTTTCACGGGTGCCCATCAGCGCAAGACCGGGCGCATTGAAGCAGCCCACGGTGGCACGTTGTTCCTGGATGAGATTGGTGACTTGCCGCTGGAGTTGCAGGCCAATCTGCTGCGTTTTCTGCAAGAAAAGCACATCGAGCGGGTGGGCGGCAGCCAGCCGATTCCGGTGGATGCACGGGTCTTGGCCGCCACCCACGTAGACCTTGAAAGAGCCATCGAGCAGGGGCGTTTTCGCGAAGACCTGTATTACCGCTTGAACGTGCTGCAGGTGGTGACGGCGCCGCTGCGTGACCGGCATGGTGACTTGTCGATGCTAGCCAGCCATTTTGCCCATTTCTACAGCCTGGAAACCGGGCGCCGGCCGCGTTCATTCAGCGACCATGCCCTAGCGGCCATGGGCCGGCATGACTGGCCGGGCAATGTACGCGAGTTGGCCAACCGGGTGCGACGCGGCCTGGTCCTGGCCGAAGGCCGGCAGATCGAGGCGCAGGACCTGGGCCTGCAGACGTTGGACCAAGGGCAGCAGCCGCTGGGCACGCTAGAGGAATACAAGCAGCGCGCCGAGCGCCAGGCCTTGTGCGATGTGCTTAACCGGCACAGCGATAACATGAGCGTAGCGGCCAAGGTGCTGGGGATCTCCCGGCCGACCTTCTACCGCCTGCTGCACAAGCATCAGATACGCTGAATGAGCCACGAAACAATGGTCTGCGACACACCGCCGTGGGAGCGGACTTGCCCCGCGAACACCGGCAACGCCGGTGCCATGAACCGCGTCGCTGGCTTCGCGGGACAAGCCCGCTCCCACACTGACCACTGCCTGAAAATCAGTGTGGCGCGCGCACGATGGTCTTCAGCAGGTCTTCCGGGCTGATGTGCCCCACTACCTGAGCCACCGCACTGCCCGGGGTTGGCAGGTCGATGATGTGGCTTTTCATCTTGCCGACCACATGCATTTCGCACGGTTTGCAGTCGAACTTCAGGGTCAGCACTTCGTCACCCTGAATCAGCTGCATCGGCGCTACCTTGGTGCGCACACCGGTCACGCCCTTGGCCTGCTTGGGGCACAGGTTGAAGGAGAAGCGCAGGCAGTGCTTGGTGATCATCACCGGCACTTCACCGTGTTCTTCGTGGGCCTCGTAGGCAGCGTCGATCAGCTGCACGCCGTGGCGGTGGTAGAAGTCGCGCGCCTTCTGGTTGTACACGTTGGCCAGGAACGACAGGTGCGACTCGGGGTACACCGGTGGCGGCGAGGTCTCGGCCTTGCGCCCGCCACGCGGGTGCGCCTTGATACGCGCTTCGGTCAGCGCCTCGATGGCTTCACGGCGCAGGGCCTTGAGCTGCGAGTTGGGGATGAAGTAGGCCTGCGGCGCGTCCAGCTCGATGCTGCTGGCGTGGTACATCGTGGTCCCCAGCTGGCCGAGCAGGTCGTGCAACTGGTCCAGTGCCTGCTGCGGCTTGTTGGCCGTGCCGAACGGCCCGTCCAGGGCCACCTGCACGCTGACGCCTTCCTCGCTGCTGAGGGTGAGCATCAAGCGCTGCTCGCGCAGCACAGCATGCCATTGCACGCTAACCCGGCGCTCGGAAGAGGTGCGTTGCAGGGCCTGCTGCCAGTTGTGGTCAAGGTTGCGCGACAGCGGGTGGTTGGGCCGCAGCTTGTGCAGGCCTTCGGGCATTTCGTTTGGCTCAACGCGGTAGCGGTAGCGCTTTTGGCCGTCTTCCTCGAATTCGCCACGTGGTTCGGCGATGTTGGCGCGGAAACCCACCACTTCACGTTTGACCAGCACGTTCAGGCCGTCGCCGTTGGTCAGTGGCACCTCGGTGACCACTTGCATGTCACGCTTGCCGACCTTTTCCACCACACCCACCGGCAGGCCGGTGAAGGTGGGCGAGTCGAAGGCGCCGATATCGACTTTGCGGTCGGTCACGAAATAGTCGGTGCTGCCGCGGTGGAAGGTCTTGTCCGGGTCGGGCACGAAGAAGTGCTCGGTCCGGCCGCTGGACGCACGGGCATATTCCGGGCGGCCTTCGAGAATGGCGTCGAGCTCTTTGCGGTAGTGGGCGGTGATGTTCTTCACATAGCCCATGTCCTTGTAGCGGCCCTCGATCTTGAACGAGCGCACGCCGGCATCTACCAGGTCGGCCAGGTTGGCGGTCTGGTTGTTGTCCTTCATTGACAGCAGGTGCTTCTCGAACGCAACCACGCGACCCTGGTCATCCTTCAGGGTGTAGGGGAGGCGGCAGGCTTGCGAACAGTCGCCACGGTTGGCGCTTCGGCCAGTCTGCGCGTGGGAGATGTTGCACTGGCCGGAGAATGCCACGCACAGCGCACCGTGGATGAAGAACTCGATGGCAGCGTCGGTTTCGGCGGCGATGGCGCGGATTTGCTGCAGGTTCAGCTCACGGGCCAGTACCAGCTGGGAGAAACCGGCCTGGTCGAGGAACTTGGCCCGTTCCAGGGTGCGGATGTCGGTCTGGGTGCTGGCGTGCAGCTCGATCGGCGGGATGTCCAGCTCCATTACACCCAAGTCCTGCACGATCAGCGCGTCGACGCCGGCGTCGTACAGCTGATGGATCAGCTTGCGCGCAGGTTCCAGCTCGTTGTCGTGGAGGATGGTGTTGATGGTGGTGAACACGCGCGCATGGTAGCGACGGGCGAACTCGACCAGTTCGGCGATCTCGCTGACCTCGTTGCAGGCGTTATGGCGCGCGCCAAAGCTTGGGCCGCCGATGTAGATGGCGTCAGCGCCGTGCAGGATCGCTTCACGGGCGATGGCCACATCACGGGCAGGGCTGAGCAGTTCCAGGTGATTCTTTGGAAGGGACATATCGTTATATTTTCGGGCTGCCACGGTTTAGGCGGGCATTGTAGCGGTGAAACGGGCTGACGGCATCATCGGGGTGCCGGGAGGTGTAGTGCTGTTACCGGCCCCAACGCCGGCAAGCCAGCGCCCACAGGAGTTGCATAGGGCTTGAGGCCGATGCGGTCGAGGTGGGCGCTGGCTTGCCGGCGATAGGGCCCTTGCAGGTAGCTCAGCGCTTGGCAGCCATCGCCGTGACTTCTACGCGCATGCCGTCAAATGCCAGCGACGCCACACCCACGGCCGCACGTACCGGCCATGGCTTGCTGAAGAAGCGCTGGTACACCTCGTTGAACGCGGCACGGTCGGCCATGTCGGTCAGGTAGATGGTCAGGTGCAGCACGCGGTCCATGCCGCTGCCAGCCTTTTCCAGCGCCACTTTCAACGCCTGCAAGGTGCATTCGCTTTGCTCGACGATGCCGCCCAGCTCCAGGCTGCCGTCGGCGTGGGTCGGGATCTGGGTGGTGACCAGTACGCCGTTGAATTCGGCGACGTCGGACGAAATCGACTCGGCGTCCGGGTCCGGGGTGTAGATGATGTCTGCATGTGCCATGGTGTGTTTTGCCTTGCTACGGAAGGAAAACGGCAAGCCTACGCGAGCAGGCGCACCCGGTCGAGGGCACCCCGGTGTTTGAAATGCGCGACGTTCGCCGTCAGAATCGCGCCCATTGCAAAGCCAGGGGCACACTTTGAACGAACAGACTTTGTCCAGGCGCCTGGAGCGCGTGGCCGCACATGTGCCGCAGGGCGCGCGCCTGGCCGATATCGGCTCGGACCACGGTTACCTGCCGGTGGCATTGATGCTGCGCGGCGTACTCGAGGCCGCTGTAGCGGGTGAGGTGGCGCAGACGCCGTTCGCCTCGGCCCAACGCAACGTGCGCAGAAACGGCCTGCAAGACCGGGTCACCGTGCGCCTGGCGGATGGGCTGGCAGCGGTCGAGCCGCAAGACCGCATCTCGGTGGTCAGCATCTGCGGCATGGGCGGCGACACCATGTGCGAGATCCTCGAGGCCGGCAAGCAGCGCCTTGGTGGCATCACGCGGCTGGTACTGCAGCCCAATGGCGGTGAGCGTGAGCTGCGCCAGTGGCTGGCGGATAACGGTTACCACATCGTCAACGAAGAGCTGCTGCGGGAAAACCGCTTCGATTACGAGATCATCGTCGCCGAGCCGGGCAGGGTGGAATATAGCCCTGAGCACCTGTACTTCGGCCCAGTGTTGATGCAGGAGAAAAGCGAGGCGTTTCTGGTCAAGTGGCGGCGCATGCTGCGGCAAAAGCAGCAGACCCTGGCCAATTTCCAGCGGGCTCGCGATGCGGTGCCTCAGGCGAAAATCGACGACTTCAATCAGCAGGTGGGCTGGATCACCCAGGTCCTGGCCTGACTCACTGCTGCGAGCAGTTGCCCATTTCGCGGTAGTCGATTTCGCGCTTCTGGCCCTGGTGGTCGACATACACCATGTGCGCAGTGCCGACCTGGCAGTCGGCGGCGTTACTGGCGGGGGTGATGGAGATGACCTTGGCCACGTCCAGCGGCATGCCGTACTCATACGTGCTGCTGGCTGCCTTTGTACTGCCTGCATCAGCAAGGGCACCAAACGAGGCGAAGGCAGCAGCAACAGCAAGGACAGCGATCGAACGTTTCATGACAGGTTTCTTTTCTTGAATGTATGACTAATGATGTATTCATTGGTCATTCACAATAAATGGGCTGTTCCGTGATAGATTCCTGCCTTTAACGCAAGAATAAGACTGAACAAGGAGCACACTTTCATGGACATGCTGCATGCCATGCGTACCTTCGCCAGGGTGGTGGAATGTGGCAGCTTCGCTGCAGCCGCCAATGCGTTGGATATTTCAGCAGCGCAGGTTTCGCGTATCGTCGCCGAGCTGGAAAACCAGCTGCAGACCCGCCTGTTGCACCGCACCACCCGGCGGCTGCGCATGAGCGAGGCGGGCGAGCGGTTTCTGGAGCGCGCGCGGCAAATCATGCTGCTGACCGAAGAGGCGGTGGGTGAGGCCCGCGGTGCGCACCTCACGCCTCGCGGCCATTTGCGTTTGCATTGCCCGCACGGCCTGGGGCTGCTGCTGATGCCGCTGGTGGCCGGCTACAACGCACTGTGCCCGGAGGTGGTGATCGAGCTGACGCTGTCGCAGCGCAACCCTGACCCGCTGGCCGAAGGGCATGACGTGGTCATCACCGTGGACGGCGCGCTGCCGGACTCACAGCTGATTGCCGTCCCGCTCGGCAATATTTTCAGTATTCCCTGCGCAGCACCCAGCTATCTGGAGCGGCATGGGGTGCCTGAGCGCCCCGAGGACCTGCATGGGCACCGCTGCCTGCGCATGGCGTATCCCATGTATGAAGGTGACTGGGTATTCCCCCAGGGTGTGGACCAGTGTGTGATCACACCGAGTGACAACTTCTCCACCAACGTTGCCGATGCCATGCTGGTGGCCAGTGAATTGGGCATGGGCATTGGCCTGCTACCGTTCTATACGGCCAGCCAGGCGATCGAGCAAGGGCGGTTGTGCAGGCTGCTGGCGCCGTACCGCCTGCGCGAGAGCGCGCTGTATGCGATGTACCCGTCACGGCATTATCTGGATGCCAAGGTGCGGACCTGGATCGATTACCTCAAGGAGCAGTTGCCAGCGTTGTTCGAGGGGCATGCGCAGGTGGTGGATGATTCGCGGTACTGGCGTTGAAACGCAGATCCGCTTACTTGTGGGAGCGGCCTTGTGCCGCGATTGGGCCGCAAGGCCGCTCCCACAGATGGGGACCGCCGTACTACAGGGGGTAGTGCTTCAGCTCGCGTGCAATCAGCATGCGCTGGATCTCGCTCGACCCCTCATAGATCTGGGTAATCCGCGCATCGCGGTAATAGCGTTCCACCGGGTAATCTTCCAGGTAGCCATACCCGCCATGCACCTGGATCGCCATCGAACACACCCGCTCGGCCATTTCCGACGCGAACAGCTTGGCCTGTGATGCCTCCGACAGGCACGGTTTGCCGGCGCTGCGCAGGCGGGCGGCATGCAGGATCAGCAAACGTGCGGCGTTTACCTGTACCTGCATGTCGGCCAGCAGGTTGGCGATGCTTTGGTGTTCGTTGATCGGTTTGCCAAATTGCACCCGGTCGCGCGAGTAGACCAGCGCCGCCTCGAAGGCTGCACGGGCAATGCCTAACGCCTGGGCGGCGATGCCGATACGGCCGCCTTCAAGGTTGGACAGGGCGATGGCCAGGCCCTTGCCACGCTCGCCAAGGATGTTGGCTGCGGGGATGCGGCAATTGTCGAAGGTGACCGCGCAGGTGTCGGAGGCGCGGATGCCCATCTTGTGCTCGCTGCGGTCGACCTTGAAGCCCGGGTTGTCGGTGGGCACCAGGAACGCCGAGAGGCCCTTCTTGCCCAGCTCCGGGTCGGTCACCGCGAAGACGATGGCCAAGCCGGCGCGGCGTGCATTGCTGACGAATTGTTTGGCACCATTGATTACCCACTCGCCATCGACCCGTTCGGCGCGGGTGCGCAGGTTGTGCGCCTCGGAGCCGGCCTGGGGCTCTGTCAGGCAGAAGCAGCCAATCACCTCGCCGCTGGCCAGGCGTGGCAGCCATTGCTGTTGTTGCTCGGCAGTACCGTAGGCCAGCAGAGGGCCGCAGCCTACCGAGTTGTGAATGCTCATCATCGCCCCGGTGGCGCCGCAGCCTGCGGCGATTTCTTCCACGGCCAGGGCGTAGGCGACGTAGTCGGTGTAGCTGCCGCCGAAGTCCTCTGGTACCACCATGCCCAGCAGGCCCAGGTCGCCCATCTTGCGCACCACGCCGTCATCGATCCAGCCGGCCTTTTCCCAGGCCTGGGCGTGTGGGGCGATCTCGCCGCGGGCAAAATCCCGGGCCATGTCGCGGATCATGATCTGTTCTTCGCTCAGTTCAAGGTCTTGCATCTGTGTACTCCCGGGCTCACAGGCCTTCGAAGAATTGGTCCACCCGCTGCTGCTGCAGCGCGGCCAGGGTCGGCGGGTTCCAGCGAGGCTGTTTGTCCTTGTCGATGATCAGGGCGCGCACGCCTTCGATGATGTCGCCATGCTGGAACCACTGGCGGTCCAGGTGCAGCTCCATGGCAAAGCAGTCTTCCAGCCCTAGCTGGCGACCGCGGCGCAACATCTCCAGAGTAACCGCCATGGCCAGCGGTGAGCGGCTTTCCAGCTGGTCGGCGGCGGCCACGGCCCAGGCATGGCTGTCGCCGATGCTGACCGCACGCAGTTGCTCGACGATGGCTTGCAGGGTGGGCAGGGAGAAGAAGTGATCGATGACCGGACGCAGTTTTTCCAGGGGGGCATCACTCAAAACCTGGGTGCCGAGCCTGGCCAGCAGGTTCTGCAGGTCCTTGAGCGGGTTGTCGCCAAAGCTCAGTTGCTCCAGGCCCTGGTCGAGGGCGGCAAGCTGGTCACTGGCCAGGTACCAGTCGGCCAAGCCGCAGTAAAGGGCGTCGGCCGCCTGGATCTGGGTGCCGCTGACGCCCAGGTAAATCCCCAGCTCGCCGGGGATGCGCGACAGGAAGTAGCTGCCGCCGACATCGGGGAAGTAGCCGATGCCCACTTCGGGCATGCCCAGCCGGCTGCGCTCGGTGACCACGCGCAGGTCGCAGCCCTGGGCCAGGCCCATGCCGCCGCCGAGGGTGAAGCCGTCCATCAGTACCAACACGGGCTTGCGGTAGCGGTGGATGAGCAGGTCGAGGGCGTATTCCTCGACAAAGAAGGTTTCATGCAGCGTGTCGCCCGCTTTGAAACTGTCGTGCAGCGAGCGGATGTCACCACCGGCACAGAAGCCTTTGGGCCCCTCGCCGCGCAGCACCACGGCGCGCACGTGCGGGTCTTCGGCCCACTGATCCAGGTGCTGGCGCAGGCTACGAACCATGTCCAGGGTGAGGGCATTCAAGCCGGCGGGGCGGTTCAGGGTCAGGTGGCCAACCTGGTTGCGGACTTCGGCCAGTACAGGCTCGGTTGCCAAGGTTTGAGCGTGCGCAGTCATTGCGTTCTCCCTGCTTTGTTATTGATTTTCCAAGTGAAGTCTGGAGTTCGCTGGAGGATCGCAGGATCCTGTCATGCGAATTTGCCCTGCACAATCGACAATTATGCAGGGGTATCGTGCATTTTTGCCGTGGGTGAGTCCTCTAGCAGGGCAGTTCATTAACCTTACCGTAATGAACACACCGGCAGCTTGATTGATCCGCCGGGCAGCACAGCCCTAAGGTGATGTCCACGACAGCGAACCTGTGGAGTCACCATGACAATAACTCAGAATCCACCGCCGCAATGGTCGCGGCGGCGCGCCGAAAAGCAGCGCCGCCTCGATCGGGTCCGCCACCTTGCCGACGGCGTGGTGCTGCCCACCGAACGTATCGTCGAAGCCCTCGAACTGTTGCTGGCCCCCGGCGACCGGGTGGTGCTGGAAGGCAACAACCAGAAGCAGGCCGACTTCCTGTCGCGCTCGCTGGCCAAAGTCGACCCCGGGCGCCTGCACGACCTGCACATGATCATGCCCAGCGTCAGCCGCGCCGAGCACCTTGACCTGTTCGAACGCGGCATTGCCCGCAAGCTCGACTTTTCCTTCGCCGGCCCGCAGAGCCTGCGCATCGGCCAGTTGCTGGAAGATGGCCTGCTCGAAGTCGGTGCCATCCACACCTATATCGAACTGTACTCGCGGCTGCTGGTCGACCTGATCCCCAATGTCACCCTGGTGGCCGGTTTCATGGCCGACCGTGACGGCAACCTGTACACTGGCCCCAGCACCGAAGATACCCCCGCACTGGTAGAGCCTGCTGCCTTCAGCGACGGCATCGTCATCGCTCAGGTCAACCAGCTGGTGGACCGCGTCGATGACCTGCCACGGGTCGACATACCGGCGTCCTGGGTCGACTTTGTGGTGGTGGCCGACCAGCCTTTCTACATCGAGCCGCTGTTTACCCGAGACCCGCGCCACATCAAGCCGGTGCATGTGCTCATGGCGATGATGGCCATACGCGGCATCTACGAAAAACACCAGGTGCAGTCGCTGAACCACGGCATCGGCTTCAATACCGCCGCCATCGAGCTGATCTTGCCCACCTACGGCGAGTCTCTGGGCCTGAAGGGCAAGATCTGCCGCAACTGGACGCTCAACCCTCACCCGACCCTGATCCCGGCCATCGAGACCGGCTGGGTGCAAAGCGTGCACTGCTTCGGCACCGAGCTGGGCATGGAGGACTACATAGCCCAGCGCCCGGACGTGTTCTTCACCGGCCGCGATGGTTCGCTGCGCTCCAACCGCATGATGTGCCAGCTGGCGGGGCAATACGCTGTCGACCTGTTTATTGGCGCCACTTTGCAAGTGGATGGCGATGGCCATTCCTCGACCGTGACCCGCGGCCGCCTGGCCGGTTTTGGCGGTGCGCCGAATATGGGCCACGACCCGCGTGGCCGGCGCCACGCGACCCCGGCCTGGCTCGACATGACCGTGCCGGAAACCCTGCTGGAGCGCGGCCGCAAGCTGGTGGTGCAAATGGTCGAAACCTACCAGGAAGGCGGCAAGCCCACCTTCGTGGAAACCCTCGATGCCGTGGAAGTCGCCAAGAAGGCCGGCATGCCGTTGGCGCCGGTGATGATCTACGGCGATGACGTCACCCACCTGCTGACCGAGGAGGGCATTGCCTACCTGTACAAGGCCCGCAGCCTGGAAGAACGCCAGCAGATGATCGCCGCCGTGGCAGGGGTTACCGCCATCGGCCTGCGCCACGATCCGAAAGACACCCTGCGCATGCGCCAGCAAGGCCTGATCGCCTTGCCCGAAGACTTGGGCATTCGCCGCACCGACGCCAGCCGCGAGCTGCTGGCCG
This sequence comes from Pseudomonas sp. GW460-LB5, assembly GCF_059423245.1. Classification (NCBI taxonomy): domain Bacteria; kingdom Pseudomonadati; phylum Pseudomonadota; class Gammaproteobacteria; order Pseudomonadales; family Pseudomonadaceae; genus Pseudomonas; species Pseudomonas sp. GW460-LB5. The sequence continues at coordinate 77,408 of NZ_JBWKXT010000003.1, read as the reverse complement.
CCCGCAGCATTGCCGAGCTGGTCGAGTGGTCCGGCGGCCTCTACAACCCGCCTGCACGGTTCAGGAGCTGGTGATGAAAGCACTCATTCTCGCACTCCCCCAGGTTCCTGTGGGAGCGGGTTCACCGGCGAAGAGGCCAGCCCAGGCAACCGAAATTCCCCTGGCCGACCACCTCGCCGACCTGGCCGTTGAAGCCCTGATCGACGAAGCCGACCTGTCCCCCAAACCCGGGCTGGTCGACCGCCGCAGCAACGGCGCCCACAAAGACATGACCCTGACCTTGATGCACGCTTCGGCCCTGGCCTTGTGGCCATGCCTGCGCAACATGGCCGAAGCCGCCCAGTCCATCGGCCAGGTTGGTCAACCTCTGCGCGCCGCACTGGGCCAGCTCGGCCGCGAAGGCGAGGCCGCGATGCTTGCCGCCACCCACGGGGTAAACACCCACCGCGGCGCCATCTGGGCACTGGGCCTGCTGGTGGCGTCCACGGCCCTCGATACCCAGGCAGACGCCTGCACGCTGGCCGCCCGTGCCGGGCGCATCGCGCTGTTCGACGACCCGGCCATGCCGCGCCAGGACAGCCACGGCTCGCAGGTACGCCACCGCTACGGCACCGGCGGTGCCCGCGAACAGGCACAGCAAGGCTTCCCCGCCGTGGTCGGGTACGGCCTGCCACAACTGCAACGTAGCCGCGCTGCCGGGGCCAGCGAGTCGCATGCCCGGCTTGATGCGTTACTGGCAATCATGGCCGTGCTCAGCGACACCTGTGTGCTCTGGCGCAGCGGCCCGGCCGGGCTGGCTGCCGTCCAGCAAGGTGCCCGCGCCGTACTTGCCGAGGGCGGCAGCGCCACCTTGGCCGGGCGCCGGCACCTGCGCGGGCTGGACCAGCAACTGCTGCACCTGAACGCCTCACCGGGCGGCGCCGCCGATTTGCTGGCCGCCTGCCTGTTCCTCGACAAAGCCGGGAGCCTGTGAAATGGAAACCCTGAATTTTCAATTCCCCGCCGCCGAGCCTGGCCGTGGCCGCACGCTGGTGGGCTGCGTCAGCTCCGGCGACCTCGAGGTGCTGATCGAGCCCGGCACTGCCGGCAGCCTGCACATCCAGGTAATGACCTCGGTCAATGGCAGCGGTGCCCGCTGGGCGCAACTGTTCCAGCGCCTGTTCGAGGGCCGTACCTGGCCGGCCGTGAACATCGACATCCACGATTTCGGCGCCACGCCAGGCGTGGTGCGCTTGCGCCTTGAGCAAGGCTTCGAGGAGATTGCCCATGACTGACACCGAACGTTTGCTGCGCAGCCGCAGCTTTGTCGAACTGGGCGCCCGACAGCGCGCCCGCGCCGTGCTCGACCCGGGCAGCTTCCGTGAACTGCTGGGCCCGTTCGATCGGCTGATGTCGCCGTGGCTGCCGCGACAGGGCATCGTGCCTCAGGCCGATGATGGCGTGGTTATCGCCAAAGGCCGGCTGAACGGGCGCCATGCCGTAGTCGCTGCCATTGAAGGTGGCTTCCAGGGGGGCAGCATGGGCGAGGTGGGTGGTGCAAAAATCGCCGGCGCCTTGGAGCTGGCCATCGAAGACACTCGCAACGGTACTCCCACCTGCGCTGTGTTGCTGCTGGAAACCGGTGGCGTTCGCCTGCAAGAGGCCAACCTGGGCCTGGCGGCGATTGCCGAGATCCAGGCGGCGATTGTCGAGCTGCGGGCCTTGCAGCCGGTGATCGGCCTGATCGCAGGTTCGGTAGGTTGCTTTGGCGGCATGTCCATCGCCGCAGGCCTGTGCAGCCACCTGCTGGTGACCCGCGAAGCGCGTCTGGGCCTCAACGGCCCGCAGGTGATCGAGCAGGAAGCCGGCATCGGCGAATACGATGCCAAGGACCGCCCCTTCATCTGGAGCCTGACGGGTGGCGAGCAACGCTACGCCAGCGGGTTGGTGGACGGCTATGTGGCCGATGATATCGATGCACTGCGCGATCGCTTGTTGCAACTGCTCGACGCACCCTCCAAAGACCGCGTCAGCCAGCACGCCTGGTTCCTCGACCGGCTGGCCCGGCTGGGCGAAAACTGCCCACAACTGGATGCCGCCGCCGTGCGCGCCCTTTATCAAGGAGAAGCCTAATGAACCGTGCCTTGAACTGGCTGCCGGGCCTGGCCGGCGGGCAAGCCTTGCCGGGCTACCCTGCGTCGCTGCGGGTGATCGACGGCGAACTGGACAACCGCCTGGCGCGCTTCATCGCCGTGGTACCCGATGCCGACAACCCATTCCCCCGTGCCCGCTCGGGCGAGGTCGGCCTGCTGGAAGGTTGGGGCCTGGCCAAGGCGGTGAGCGAGGCGGTGGAAGCTGACCGCAATGGCCAGAAGCGGGCCATTGTCGCGGTGGTCGACGTGCCCAGCCAGGCCTACGGCCGCCGCGAGGAGGCGTTGGGCATTCACCAGGCACTGGCCGGGGCCGTGCAGGCCTACGCCCAGGCGCGGTTGGCCGGGCACCCGGTAATCGGTCTGCTGGTCGGCAAGGCCATGTCCGGTGCCTTTCTTGCCCACGGTTACCAAGCCCAGCGCCTGATCGCCCTGGACGATGCCGGGGTCATGGTGCATGCCATGGGCAAGGCGGCTGCGGCGCGGATTACCCTGCGAAGCGTCGAGCAACTTGAGGCTCTGGCCGCCGAAGTGCCCCCCATGGCCTACGACCTGGCCAGCTACGCCTCGCTGGGCCTGCTGTGGCGCCGCCTGACAGTGGACAACGCCGAGGCACCGAGCCGCGCCGACATTGCCCAGGTGCGTGCCTGCCTGGCAGAGGCGGTGCACGATATTGGCAGCTCGACCGACCTGTCGTCACGGCTGGCGGGGGAAAACCGCAGCGCTTCGCGCCTGGTACGCGAACAGCTGCGCCGCCAGTGGCAGGGCGCTTGAGATGAGCGCGCCAAGGCCGCACGACCTGCTGTGGGGGATGCCCGTGTCGGGCTTGCCCGCCGATGCGCCGCAGTGGGCGCAGGACGTGCTGGCAAGCGGCCGGCCGGTGGTGGTGCGCCGCGCCACCTGTGAGGATGGCTGGGTGGCGGTTGGGGTGCGTGGTGTGGGCCGGGCACAGCGGTTGGGTGTGTTGATGCGCCTGGCCGATATCCAGCGTCGGCAAGGCCCCGAAGTGCTGCGTGTGAACGTACAAAGCCCATGGCCTGCGCTACAGGCACTGGCCTCGGTCGCCCCGGTATTGCAGGCCAGCGGCCTGGAATGGGGGCCGACGGGCGGGGTGGGGTATCAGATTGCGACCGGCGTTGAAGTGGTACACGCCGACAGTGACCTGGACCTGCTGCTGCGTACCCCGCAACCACTGGCCCGCGCTCAGGCGCGGGAGCTGCAGGATATCCTCGACTGCGCGCCGTGCCGTATCGATGTGCAACTGGAAACCCCGGCAGGCGCCATTGCCTTGCGCGAATGGGCCGGTTTTGCCCGCCGCGTGCTGCTCAAGTCGCCGCATGGCCCGCGCTTGGTCAGCGAGCCTTGGGCAGTGATGGAGCGTGCCGCATGAGCAGCCTGTTCGCCTTCCCTGGCCAGGGGGCTCAGCAGGTGGGGATGCTGCAGCATCTGCCAGAGGGCGCCGGGCAGCTGCTGGAGGAGGCCAGCGATACCCTGGGCGAAGCTGCGCAGGCGCTGGACAGCCCGCAAGCGCTGCAGTCTACCCGGGCGGTTCAGCTGTGCCTGCTGCTGAGTGGCGTGGCCTGGGCACGTTGGCTGATGCAGCGCAGCCCTGCGCCGGATTATGTGGCGGGCTTGTCGATTGGCGCTTATCCCGCAGCTGTCACGGCGGGCGCCCTGGGTTTTGCCGATGCCGTGCGCCTGGTCGCCCTGCGTGGCCGGTTGATGCAGTGTGCCTATCCGCAAGGCTACGGCATGACTGCACTCAATGGCATGGACTTGGCCACTGTCGAGCGTTTGCTGGTGGATGCCGGCGGTGAGGTGCATGTCGCAAACCTCAACAGTGAAAACCAGATTGTCATCGCCGGTAGCGATTCGGCGATGGCTGCGGTCGCAGCCCGTGCGCGTCGTCTTGGCCAAGGCGTCGCCCGGCGCCTTGCGGTCAGCGTGCCTTCGCATTGCCCGCTGCTTGATGGCCCGGCAGCGGAACTGGCCAGTGCCTTCGCCTCGGTCGAGTTGCACCGCCCACGCATCACCTACCTCAGCGGCAGCAGCGCGCGCCCGGTGTTCGACCCGCAGCGCCTGCGCGACGACCTGGCGGGCAACATGGCAAGGGTGGTCGACTGGCGTGCCACGTTGCGCAACGCCTTTGAGCGTGGCGTGCGACTGCACCTGGAAATACCGCCCGGCAGCGTGCTCAGCGGGCTGGCCCGGGCCGTGTTCGAACAGGGCAGGGTAGTGGCCGTGGAAGGCACCCGTTGGGACACCCTGAATGCGCTGCTGCGCCAGGAGGTGGCTGACCGGCGATGATGGCTGGCTAACGCAATCCCTGTGGGAGCGGCCTTGCGTCGCGATTGGGCCGCAGAGCGGCCCCGGCAATTCTGAAGTGAAGCGAAGATCCTTGGGGGCGCTGCGCACCCCTGTCGCCACACAAGGCCGCTACCACAAAGACCGCGAACGCCGCATAAGTGTGTGTTTACGAAGAACAACAACAAGCAACTTCGACACTACCTGAGGACAACAATAATGATCATCTATGGTGTGGCACTGCTGGCGGTCTGCACGCTTGCTGGCGTTATCGTCGGCGACTTCCTGGGCGTGCTGCTGGGCGTCAAATCCAATGTGGGCGGGGTGGGCATCGCCATGATCCTGCTGATCTGCGCGCGGCTGTACATGCACCGCAATGGCGGCATGAGCAAGGAATGCGAGTTCGGTGTCGGCTTCTGGGGTGCCATGTACATCCCGGTAGTGGTGGCCATGGCGGCCCAGCAGAATGTGGTCACCGCCCTGCACGGCGGGCCGGTGGCGCTGCTGGCGGCAGTGGGCGCGGTGCTGGTGTGCGGCGCGACTATTGCCCTGATCAGCCGCAGCCACCGCGGTGAGCCTTTGCCCGCGCTTGAACCCGCCCCTGAAACCCGCGCGCAGGTTACCCCTGCAGGAGGTCGTTGAACATGTGGCCGATTATTGAAAATGCCTTGGAACACAACGGCCTGGTCACCGCCTTTGCTGCGGTGGGCGCAATCATGTGGTTGTCGGTTGTGCTGTCGAAATACCTCACCTTCGGCCGGGTGCACGGCTCGGCTATCGCGATCGTCATCGGCCTGGTGCTGGCCTGGGTAGGCGGCACCGTGACGGGCGGGCAGAAAGGCCTGGCCGACATGGCGCTGTTCTCCGGTATCGGCCTGATGGGCGGGGCCATGCTGCGTGACTTCGCCATTGTAGCCACTGCCTTCGAGGTGCAGGCCACCGAAGCGCGCAAAGCCGGGATGATTGGCTTGGTGGCGCTGCTGCTGGGCACGGTGCTGCCATTCATAGTTGGCGCGGCAGTCGCCTACGCCTTCGGCTACCGCGATGCGGTGAGCATGACCACCATCGGCGCAGGTGCCGTGACCTATATCGTCGGCCCGGTGACCGGGGCGGCGCTGGGTGCCAGCTCGGACGTGATGGCTTTGTCGATTGCCACCGGGCTGATCAAGGCGATCCTGGTGATGGTGTTCACCCCGGTGTCGGCGCGCCTGCTGGCGCTCGACAACCCGCGCTCGGCGATGGTGTTCGGCGGGTTGGCCGGAACCGTGTCGGGGGTGACGGCCGGGCTGGCGGCGACGGACCGGCGGCTGGTGCCGTATGGCGCATTGACCGCCACCTTCCATACCGGGTTGGGGTGCCTGATGGGGCCGTCGATTCTGTATTTCTGCGTACGTGGTCTGGTCGGCTGACGTCGTACCCTTCCTTTCTGTGGGAGCGGGTGTGCCCGCGAAGCAGGCGACTCGGTGCATGGCACCGGCTTCGCCGGTGTTCGTGGCCATGGCCGCTCCCACAGTGATTGCATCGCCTTCAAGTCATGCAACCCGTTGCCCCCAAATCGGGGAAAACCGCCGGGGGATCCTCCCCAATTTGTTTCGATTGATCGTGCAAGCCCCTGATAAATAATAAAAATATCCTTCTGGCATACACCTTGCTCCACCCCTCCACAGAGTTCCCGTGCCCCGGAGGTGTAGCATGTCGACGCCACGCAAAGGCCCCCTTCTGTCATCACTCGTTCTGGCCCTGTTAGGCTGGGAAGCGACCAGCGAGGCGGCCGTGCAGTGCCAGCGCACCTTGGTCGCCAACGTGGTGGCACTGGACCAGCCACTGATGTTCAACCGCCTTGGCGCACAAAACGCCAACGGCATGATGTTCGCCCTGCGCGAAGATGTGGTGGACGACAAACAGGTCCCCCTCAGCAAGGGTGGCGCCGCAGTGCCGGGCAAGGTCACCCTGCGCCCCGACAAGCGCCCGCGGCCGATTGTGCTGCGGGTAGCAGCCGGTGACTGCCTCACAGTCAACCTGACCAACCTGCTGGCTTACCAGGCCAACCCCAACAAGCACGGCATCGAGGCCGAAGAGCCCGAGGGTGAGGAGGAGGGGCCGGAGGTTGAAAACCAAGGCGGTGAAGGCGTTGTAGCCGACGAACAGGTCGCCGAGCGCATGGTCGGCTTCCAGGTCAACGGCATGCAGGCGGTCAACAGTATCGCCGACATCTCCGCCTATACCGGGCGCAACGGCAATTTCTTCGCCAGCCCCGGCAGCACCCGCAGCTATACCTTGTATGCCGAGCGCGAAGGGGCATTTGCCGCTACCAGCAAGGCCGCCACGTTCGGCGGCGAAGGCACGGCAGGCAATGTTGCCAATGGCCTGTTCGGTCAGGTGGTGGTGGTACCCAAGTTGGGCCGCACCTACCGCAACACCCTCACCGAAGAAGAAATGCGCCTGGCCACGACCGGCCGCACTGCCACCGGCCAGCCAGTGATCGACTATGAAGCCCGCTACCCCCAGGCAGAGCCTTGGATCACCGAGGGCAAGGCTGGCAAACCGATCATTGCCATGGTTAATGGCAACGAGATCATCAACAGCGAAACCGATGCCATCGTCATGGGCCCCAACCCTGACGGCAGCTTCCCCAAGTCGACCTACCCACTGGAAAGCATCGGCAAGCGCAACCCGGCGTTGCCCAACCGGCTGGAGGCGTTCCGTGATTTCGCCTCGCAGTTCGCCGACGAGGTCGCCGGTACCCAGGCGTTCCCCGGCTACTGGGCTGACCCGGTAATGGGCCATGTGCTGGAGCCGACACGCGATTCATTCATGATCAACTACGGTTCCGGTGGCATGGGTGCCGAAGTGGTTGCCAACCGCCTGGGGGTAGGCCCGATGCACGACTGCCTGTCGTGCGCTTACGAAGAGTTCTTCCTGAGCGCTCACACCGTCGGTGACATCGGCACCCTGGTGGATGTGCCGGCCAACGTCGGCCTGGAGCACATCCGCCCGGGTGAAGTCCCCCCGGCCAGCGCTGTCGGGGTCAAGGCCAGCATGGCCCTTTATCCCTCAGAGCCGGCCAACGTGCACCATAGCTATATCGGTGACTTCACCAAGTTCCGCAACACCCACAACGGCCACGAACAGCACATCTTCCACTTGCATGGCCACCAGTGGCTATTCAACCCCAATGACGACAATTCCGACTATATCGATGCCCAGGGTATCGGCGCTGGCGTCGGCTACACCTACGAAATCGCCAATGGCGGATCAGGGAACCGCAACCGGGTGGCCGGTGATGCCATCTACCATTGCCACTTCTACCCGCACTTCGCCCAAGGCATGTGGGCCATGTGGCGCGTACACGACGTGTTCGAAGAAGGCACCCGCCTTGAGGTGAGCGGGCAGGGCGAGAACGGCTTCCACAGCACGCCGTTCGCCCTGCGCAGCGGCAAGCCGGCCGTGGGGGCCCGTGCGCTGCCAGACGGCGAGATCATCGCCGGCACGCCGATTCCGGCCATCGTACCGTTGCCCGGCAAGGCCATGGCGCCGATGCCCGGCAAGGTCGTGGTCGTGCCGAAGCTCTCTGAAGCGCTGGTTGCCGCCACCGAGGATGACGACGCCGAAGAAGAGAGCGATGACGACCACGCCAGCCAGGGGGCTGTACGCAAGGCTGTGGGCTCGCTGGCGCTGGTCGACCGTACCGAGGCCAACCGCAACGCCGACGGCACCCTGAAAAACCCAGGCTACCCGTTCTGGATCGGCGGCATTGAAAGCAGCGTCGGCAACCGCCCGCCGACCCCGCCGCTGGACATGCTCGACCCAGCCCTGGCCCGGCAGTTGAAAGACAGCGGCAAAGCCCTGTGGGCCAACCTGGATGCGAACCAGGTCGATGGCTGGAACGGCGGCCTTGGCCGCCATGCACTGGACGGTGTATCCGCCGGTGGCGAAGCACAAACCACCACCACCAAGCTGGACTTCACCAAGGTCGTGCACAAGGCCAAAGCCATCTACCTGCCAGAAGAGGGCACCGATGTCGAACAGGCGGCCATGCAATTCCACGCCATGGCCGAGCACCCCAGCTATGCCCTGATCCCTGGTAGCCAGCCGGTGCCCAAAGCGTTTCGCACCAATGGCGCCTTGCCGACTGCCGGCGCGCCGTTCTACGAACCGTGCATGGATGACCGCGGCAGGCGCCTCACTCAATCCTCCGGTGCGGGTGAGTTCGTTAGCGGCGAGAGCCTGACCGGCGTCAACTTCCGTGGCGCTTCCGCCTTTACCGCCGACCGTCCACGTATCTACAAAGGTGCCAACATCCAGTTCGATGCGGTGTACAACAAGGTCGGCTACCACTTCCCGCAGGCTCGCATCATCGCCTTGTGGGAAGACGCCTGGCCAGTGATCACCAAGCAGCGCCCGCCAGAGCCACTGGTGATGCGCATGAACACCTTCGACTGCACCATGTACCAGCACACCAACCTGATCCCGAACATCTACGAGATGGACGACTACCAGGTGCGCACCCCGACCGATGTGATTGGCCAGCACATCCACTTGCCGAAGTGGGACCTGACCGCTGCCGACGGCTCGGCCAATGGCTGGAACTATGAAGACGGCATTCTTTCGCCCGGCAGCGTGGTCGAGCGGGTGCAGGCTATTCGTGCATACAACGGCTGCACCGAGGGCGATAGCCGCGACGATACCGCTGCCTGTCCGAAAGCCAGACAGCATCCGTACTTCGGCCGCTTCGGCCGGGCTGACTGGCTGGGCGCACGCACGGCCATGCAGCGCTGGTTCGCAGACCCGCTGGTGAACGTGCATAACATCGACCGTGGCCTGGGCACCATCTTCACCCACGACCACCTTGGCCCATCGACCCACCAGCAACTGGGCCTGTATGCCACCGTGCTGGCCGAACCGGCCGGGTCCACCTGGTATCACGCCGAAACCGGCGAGCAGCTGTACAACCCGGCCACCCGCCAGGACGGAGGCCCGACGTCATGGCAGGCGGTAATCCAGACTGGCGACCACGATGGCGATGGCAAGAACGACAGCTACCGAGAGTTCTTCCTGGAATACAGCGACTTCCAGCATGCCTATGAAGCCGGGGTTTACGTAGGCGCAGGGCCGGACGGCGTGCCCAGTGCCCAGTCGTACCCGGCCACCGCCGACAGCTTCCGCTACGCAATCAACCCGCCAGTGCGCGGCAAGGCATCGAACCTGCTGGAGGCCATTGTCGAGGAACGTGGCGGTATCAACCCTGGCTGCCCAAGCCGGCCATGTCCGCAGGCGATCTCGGTGGATGACCCTGGCATGTTCGTCGTCAACTATCGCAACGAGCCGCTGGCCCTGCGCGTGTTCGACCCGAACAAGGTTGGCCCGGACGGCAAGCGTGGCATGCAGGCCGACGGCCTGGCCGGCGACCTCAGCTATGCCATGCAAACCCGCACCGACCGCGCCATCCCGGCGATGAACCTGTCACCCTCGGCGATAACTTCGGCCGTGGGTCCTACCGGCGGCACCACGCTGTTCCCGCCGCACATCAACAAGGCTGGCGCCGAGCCGGGCGACCCTTTCACCCCGCTGCTGCGCACCTACTCCGGTGACAACGTGCGCCTGCGGATGCACGCCGGTGGCCATGAGGAGGAGCACAACGTCACCCTGCATGGCGTGAAGTGGCTGCAGAACGGCACAGGTTTCGGTAATAGCTCAAACTCGGGCTGGAAGTCGTCGCAGATGATTGGTATCTCCGAGCAGATGGGCTTTATGGCACCGGTGTCGATGATCTCCAGTTCCGCCGCCACCAACGGCGACTATCTGTACTCGCTGGACGCCGCCCTGGAAGGCTACTGGAACGGTATCTGGGGCATCATGCGCAACTACACCGCGCAGCGTCCCGACCTGTTCCCGCTGCCCAACAACCCGCAACCGGTGGCCATGCGCAACACCGTGAACTTTGACGGCATCTGCCCGAAAACCACGGCCAACCCCAACGGCATCGGCACCCGCACCACGGTCAAGCGCAACTACGAGATCGTTGCGGCGCTGGCCAATGACATTCTCGAAAACCGTAATGGCGTCAGCATCAATGACGTGGAGGGTATCGGCCAACATGTCGGTGGCGCGCTCAAGGCCAACGGCGGCACCTTGGTGTTCAATAGCCGTAGAACCGCCATCCCGCTGGTGAGTGGTATAGACCCCGAGGATGGGGAGCCCTTCACCATCGGTGGTCACAGTGCACCGCTGCATGACCCGACCGCGATCCTGTACGTGCGCAAGGCTGACCTCGACGCCACCACCGGCAAGCTCAAGGCGGGTGTGCCGGTAGAGCCTCTGGTGCTGCGCGCCAACGCCGGCGACTGCATCAGCATCACCCTGGAGAACCGCCTGCCGCTGGTGATGCCAGACCTGCCGAGCACGGCAGTGATGCACAACGTGGTCAAGCGTGACCGCTTCGACAGCGAAGGTGCCACAGCCTTTGCCAACAACCTGATGCGGCCGTCGAGCCACGTGGGCCTGCATGCGCAGTTGCTGGCTTACGACATCACCAAGTCCGACGGCGCCAACATAGGCCTGAACCCGGTGCAGACCGTACCGCCACGTGCTGGCACCAGTGGCGCCTACCCGACCAAGGTGTACCAGTACTACGCCGGCCACCTGGAGCGTGAAGGCAAACCGGTGTCGCAGCTAGGCCGCACAGTGGACAACATCAACACGACTGCCATCGAGTTCGGCGGCCTCAACCTGACCCCGTCAGACTTCATCAAACAGCCGCAGAAAGGCCTGGTGGGTGCCATGAGCATTCTGCCGCAAACCGCCACCTGGACCGAGGACGCCGCTTCACGTGCCCAGGCCACGGTGAAGGTCAGCGGCCAGCCGGACTACCGCGACTTCGTCACCGTGTGGCAGCGCGCACTGAACATGCGCTGGGCCGATGGTCGTCCGGTAGAAGGCATCAATACCGAAGGCAACGGTGCTGCCGGTGACCCGCAAGACAACGGCAACATGGCGGTCAACTACAAGACCGAACCCTTGTGGCTGCGCTTCGGCATGGCGCCCGACTCGCCGTTCGGCCGTGCCAATGGCCTGGGTTTTGGTGATGTACCCAACGCCCATATGGCCTACGCCAACGCCCTGGTGGGTGGCGACCCGCAGACCCCGGTGCTGTACGCCAAGCCTGGGCAACCGGTGCGCAACCATATCGTGATGCCCAGTGGCGGCAGCCGCGGCATGGTCTACCAGCTGGACGGGCACCTGTGGCCATTGCACAACTACCAGGCCGAGAAAAGTGACCTGGACGGCTACCCGATGAGCCTGCCAGGCATTGGTTCGGTGCGTTTCGGCTACAACCCGATGGCCATGTACATCGGCGCCCAGGAGAGCGTACTGCCGGCGGCGCACTTCAGCTTCATGCTGCCCAGTGCCGGCGGTGCCAACGCGGTGGCGGGTGACTACCTGTTCCGCGACTACGCCGCCTACGGCAACCTGTCCGGGTTGTGGGGGATTTTGCGGGTGACCAACGAAGCGCCGCCGGCAACGGCCCCGGCGCAGTGACAGAAGGGGAGCGCGAGCATGAACAAAAAGACTCGCCCTGCTTACTTGGGGGTATTGCTGGGAGTGGCGCTGATCGGCCTGGGCGTGGCGTATGAAAAGCTCTGGTGCGATCCGCGCGAGCTGTTGCAGGAACCTGCCGACCCGCAGGCCCTGCACCGGCTCAGCCGGGACGGCGTGACCGTGGAGTTCGAGGCCCGGCCGCTGGCCGGGGGCGAGTTGAAGGAAGGCGCCTTCGCCAACATCCGCTTCAAGGTCAGCGACCAGACCAGCGGCCAGCCGCTGTCGGGCATGGCGCCGGGGGCGTGGATCGACCCGGCGCAGTCGGCCCCGACAGGCGACCGCAGCCAAAGCTGCAAGGCGCGGGTCGCGCTGTTTCTCAAGAGCAGCATCGGCGCCCGACCGCTGCTCGACCTGAACAGCTACTTCCTGTTGATGCTGAACAACGACGCCAGCCTGACGGTGATCGATCCGACCGTTTCGGTGGGCGGCGTGACCAGCACCATGGCCCGCATCGACCTGCCCGGGCGGCCAATGGACTGGGTGGCCACTGCCGACGACAAGCAAGTGTTCGTGTCGATCCCCGAGCGCGGCAAGGTGGCGGTCATCGATACCGAAACCTTCACCCGCGTGGCCGACCTGGACGCCGGCGAGCAGCCGCTGCGCGTGGCCTTGCAACCCGACCAGCACCGGCTGTGGGTCGGCAACAACAGCAGTGACCCGGCCAAAGGTGGGGTGACGGTCATCGACGTGCCGGGGCGCACGCCTCTTAAAAGCTTCAACACCGGCACCGGGCATCACGAAATTGCCTTCAGCGCCGACTCGCGCTTTGCCTACGTCAGCAACCGCGACAGCGGTACCCTCAGCGTCATCGATATCCCGCAAATGCGCCTTGCCAAAACCATCAAGGTTGGCCCGCACCCGCTGTCGGTCAGCTACTCGGCGCTGTCCCAGGCCGTTTACGTGGTCGATGGCGAGGAAGGCAGCGTGCGGGTGTTCGATGCGCGCAGCCACCAGCTGCGCCACACGGTCAAGGCCGAGCAGGGCCTGGGGCCGATGCGTTTCAGCAGCGATGGCCGTTACGGTGTGGTGCTCAACACGCTTGAGAACCAGGCCCTGGTGATCGATGCCAGTACCGACAAGCTGATCCACCAGATTCCGGTGGCGGCCGAACCCTACCAACTGACCTTCACCAAGGCCTATGCCTATGTGCGCGGCCTGGCGTCCCCGAAAGTGACCATGATCAACCTGTCCAGCCTGGGCGAAGGGCGCTCGCCCATCGTTCAGGGCTTTGAGGCCGGCCCTGCAGCGCCGCGCCAGGCGGGTGACCTGCCATTGGCCCAGGGGTTGTCGGTGTCACGTGATGACAACTCGGTGTTCGTGGTCAACCCGGTGGACAACACCACCTACTTTTACGCCGAGGGCATGAATGCGCCGATGTCCGGTTACAACAACCGTGGTCATCAGGCCCGCGCCGCCATCGTCATCGACCGCAGCCTGCGCGAGGTGGCACCCGGGGTGTACGGCTCAACGGTAAAACTGCCCGCTGCCGGCAAATTTGACGTGGCTTTTCTGCTCAACCAGCCGCAGATCATCCACTGCTTCAGCGCCGATGTCGCCGAAGCGCCCAATGCCGGCAAGCGCAAGGGCGCGCACGCAGAGTTCATCGGCCTGGACCAACCGCTGCCGCAGCACAGCGCCATTACCGCTCGGGTACGCATCGTCGGTGATGACGGCCAACCGCGGCTGGGCCTCACTGACCTGAGCCTGCGCTACTTCCTGGCGCCGTCGTCCATGCCACGCAACCTGCCGTTGCTGGAGGTGGGGCAGGGTGTCTATCAGGCGGCCCTGACACTGCCCGAAGCCGGCGCCTGGTACCTGCATGTGCAGTCGCCATCGTTGGGACGCAAGTTTGCCGAAGAGAATTACACCAGCCTGCGCGTCCTGCCGGCCGCAGCGACCAACGCTTCCCGGACTGACATGAGGAGTGTGCGATGAACGCCAAGCATTCTTTCCAACTGCTGGCCCTGAGCCTGGCCCTTGCCAGCAACCTGGCCATGGCCCACGCCGGGCACGATCACAAAGGCCACGCCGAGCCGCCACCGGCGGCTCGCCAGGAAAAGACCAGTGTGCGCTTTGCCGACGTTTCCCTGCTGAACCAGGACGGCATGCCGGTACGCCTGGAGCAGGACCTGGTCAGTGACCACGTGGTGGTCATGGGCTTTATCTATACCAGCTGCACAACGGTGTGCCCGGTGGTGTCGTCGATCATGGGCAAGGTCCAGCAACAGCTGGGTGGCCGGGTAGGTGAGGAGATCAGCATGGTCTCGATCAGCGTCGACCCGCACCGTGACGATGCCAAGCGCCTGCAGGATTACGCCAAGGCTTTCCAGAAGGGGCCGGGCTGGAGCTGGCTGACCGGCACCCCCTACGCCATCACCGAAACCCTCAAGGGCCTGGGCAGCTTCAGCGCCGACCTCAGCCAGCACCCGCCGCTGATCCTGGTGGGTGACGGGCGAAGCGGGCACTGGACGCGCTACTACGGCTTCACCGACCCAACGGTACTGATCGAAGAAATAAACCGTCTCAGCGCCCGTCGGGCGCACGCCAAAAGCACGGCCATTGCCGACCACCATGAGGTGCAACCATGAGCTCTGTAACCTCCCGCGGCGGCATGCGCGGTTTCGACTGGCTGGTGCTGGGCGGCTGCCTGTGGATTCTCGCTTCGGTGGCGTTCGCCCACGAAGGCCACGTGGAGCAGGCCCCCGAGCCGCAACCAGCCCCCCGGGCGATGACCAGTGGCGGCGGCACCCGCGATGCCCAGACCTGGTTCACCGATACCGTACTGAAGGACCAGAACGGCCGCGAGCTGCGTTTCTACAGTGATGTGCTCAAAGACAAGGTGGTGATGCTCAACGTGATCTTCACCCACTGCACCGACGCCTGCCCGTTGATCACCCGCAAGCTGCGCGAAGTGCGCCAGGCCATGGGGCCGCAACTGGCCAGCCAGGTGACCTTCGTGTCGATCAGCAGCGACCCGCTCAACGATACCCCGCAAGCACTCAAGGCGTTTGCCGAGAAACAGGGGGTGGATGGGCCGAACTGGTTGTTCCTGACCGGCGACAAAGCCAATGTCGACCTGGTGCTCGGCCGCATCGGCCAGTTCCTGCCCAGCCCAGAGCAGCATTCCACGCAGCTGATTGCCGGTGATGTGGCGGGCAAACGCTGGAGCAAGATCCGCCCGGATGCACCACCGGCAGCGATTGCCCAGCGCATGCAGTTACTGACCCAGCCTCTGGCAGGGCGGTGATTGCCATGCGCGCCTGGGCTCGCCGTGCCGGCCTCTTCGCGGGGCAAGCCCGCTCCCACAGTTTTTTCATAGACCTCAGGCGTGTACTGATCCTGTGGGAGCGGGCTTGCCCCGCGAAGAGGCCGGCATGAACACTGCAAAAGTTAGCGCCCACAGTTTTTTCATAGCCCTCAGGCTTGTGCTGATCCTGTGGGAGCGGGCTTGCCCCGCGAAGAGGCCGGCATGAACACTGCAAAATTTATGGTGTTGCTCGTCAGTGTCAGCCTCTGCAGTTCAGCCCTGGCCTTTGATCTCACTGCCAACGAACAAGCCGGCAAACGCCTCTACCGCGAAGGGGTCTCCAGCAGCGATGCACAATTGCAGGCCCGGGTCGGCGCCAGCGACATCAGTGTGCCCGCCAGCGTGCTGCCCTGCGCCAGCTGCCACGGCAACGACGGCCGTGGCCGCGCCGAAGGCGGCGTGCGCCCACCCAACCTGGACTGGCAACGCTTGGCACAAGGCCAGGGCGCACGCGAAGCCAACGGCCGCAGCTACCCGGCTTATACCGACCGCAGCCTGGCCAGGGCCATCCAGCAGGGTGTAGACCCGGCTGGCAACCGCCTGGACCCGGCCATGCCACGCTTCGAACTGACCATGGCCGACCAGCGCAACCTTACCGCCTACCTCAAGCGCCTGGCCGAGGAGCGCGACCCCGGCATAGAGGAGGGCGTACTGCGCCTGGGCACCTTGCTGCCTGCCTCCGGGCCGCTGGCCGAGGTCGGGCTGGTGGTACGCGCGGTGCTGGAAGACGGGCTGGCGCAACTCAATCAGCAAGGCGGCATTCACGGGCGGCGTCTGCAACTGGTCGTGCTGGACCCGGGTGAAGACCCGGCCAGCGCCGAGCAAGCCTTGCAGCAGTTGCTGGAGCAGGAGCGCGTGTTCGCCCTGATTTCGCCCTTGGCACCGATGCTCGACCTGCGTTTGGCCTCCTTGCTGGCACCGCAGAATGTGCCCCTGATCGGCAGCACCCCGCGCAGTGGTGGCAGCGCACAGATATTCGACCCACTGCCTGGCCTGCCTACGCAACTGCTGAGCCTGGCTGGCCACGCCCGAGCAGCCTTGGGCCTGGCACCGGGCGATTTGCGCGTGGTGTACGCCGGCAACGAGCAGGCAGCCGCGGCCGAGCAGGTACGCGAGCGGCTGTTGCAGCAAGGCTGGGCGCCCCCCACCATTGAGGCCTTCGATGGCAAGGCCGTGGAGGGGCAGGGAATTGTATTCCTGGGCCGCGCCCAGGCATTTGCCGAACTGGCGACGGCATTGCAGGCAGCAGGCCGCAAGCCGTACCTGTTCGCCGCGTCCAGCCAAGTGGCCAGCGCCGTGGCGCGCTTGCCCGAACAATGGTCGCAACGGGTGTTTCTGGCCTATCCCTATGTACCCGAAGACTGGACCGAGCAAGGCCTGGCTACCCTCGCCGGGCTACAGCAGCGCCAAGGTCTGGACCCACGCCAGGCGTCGTTGCAGGTCAATACCCTGTGCGCGTTGCGCCTGCTGAGCGAAGCGCTCAAGCAGATCGGCCGTGATGCCAGCCGCGAGCAACTGATTGGCGCACTGGAAGGCCTGCACGATGTGGCTACCGGCCTGACCCCGGCGCTGGGCTTTGGCCCCGGTCGCCGCCAGGGCATGGCCGGTGCCCATGTGGTGGCGGTGGCCCTGCCCGGGCCGCACTTCACCGCAGTCACCCCGTACCGGCCGGTGCCGGACAGCCCTTGAGCGGAGGTTGCCATGCGTAGTGTGCTGCTGTGCCTGTTGCTGGTAATGGCCGGGCCGAGCTGGGCCGATGTACCGGCGGCTCGGGTCAATGGCGTGGAGATCGGGTTGACGCGCCTGGAACGCTATTTCAGTGAGTACCTGGACGCCCAGGGCCGCGCGGTGACCAGCATCCGCAACCCGGGCCTGTACAAGCGCCTGCGCGATCAGGCCCTGGACGAACTGATCGACAAGGAGCTGCTGTGGCAGGAGGCGCGGCGCCAAGGCATCGTCATCAGCGACGAGCAGGTGTGGGCGCATGTCGGCGAGGTAGAAGCCGCGTTCGGCAGCCCGGCCATTTTCGAACGGCGTCTGGCGCAGGCGGGCTTCGATAGGGCACAGTACAGTGAATACACCCGGCGAGACATGGCGGCCCAGCAGGTGAATGCCCAGCTCAGCGCAGTCGAAGCACCGAGCCAGGCTGAAGTGCAGGCGTTCTATGATGCCAACCAGGAAAGACTGCAAGGAGCGCAGAACCAAAGTGATAAGCCTTCAGTCATACGTGAACAGGGCCTGGCCTTGGCCAGGGCTGCGCTTGTCGATCAGCGGCAGGCGCAAGCGCGCCAGTCTGTGCGCCAACGTTTGCGTGCTTCGGCTACAGTTGAGATCGCGGACTGAGGCCCCTTATAGCGTTTCCCCCAATGCTGGGGATTTACGGTTTGGCAATGTGCCATCATTTTCCCCGCTTGTGGGGAACTGGGCGGGTGCGGCTACCTGCTGCGTATCAGATGCTGGCCAGCACCCTCAGCGAATCAATGAGTTACAACGGCGCAACATGACTTTTCACGCCTGGCACGAAGCCTGCTCAAGCCTTTACAAGGGCGCACTTCGCAGACCGGGTAACCGGGCAGTTCTTGGGAGTCGACCTTGGTGAACAGAGTATTGGTAGTCGATGACGAACAGACTCTTGCGCAGAACCTGCAAGCGTACCTGCAGGCGCAAGGCCTGGAAGTTCATGTTGCCCACGACGGTGCCAGTGGTATCGAGCAGGCTGAACGCCTGGTCCCACAAGTCATCGTGCTGGATTACCGCTTGCCCGACATGGAAGGTTTTCAGGTTCTGGAGGCTGTACGCAAGAACAGGCAGTGCCACTTCATGCTGATTACCGCCCACCCCACCGTCGAGGTGCGTGAGCGAGCCGCCGAGCTGGGTGTGAGCCATGTCCTGTTCAAGCCGTTTCCACTGGTGGAACTGGCCCGTGCGATCTTCGACCTGATGGGCATCGAGCGCCGGCGCAGGGCCACGGACAACCCGGCTGACGGGTTCGTCGAACGACGCCAGAACAGGAACGAATCGTTCCCCCTGCAGTTGTACGATGGAAGCTGGGTGTTGGCTGAGCGCCGGTGTAATGGCGGCAAGCCCCCGAGGCCCGACGACGATCAACTGCTCACAGGGGAATAGCGGCGCCCGCATCCCTGGCTGAGCCAGCCTGCGACGCGCCCCCTGAGCGGAGTCGCAGGCCATGCCAGAAGCATTCGATGCAACAGTCTCAGCCTACCCCCGCGACCTGCTGGCCCAGGCCCGCCTGCAAGCCAGCGACGAGCGCTTGCTCAGCTGCCTCGAGCGCCTTGCCTGCGACAGCCCCGACACCTTCATCCAGCGCCTGGGCCTGACCCTGCACTACCCGGTACTGGCCAGCCACACCTTGCTGGCCAGCAGCCCGCGCTTTGACAAGGTCAGCCTCGCCGCGTGCCTGAAGCGCGAATTCGTGTTGATCGAGCAGGGCGGCCAGCTGTTGGGCGTTTTCGCCGACCCCTTCGACCCCGCCCGCCTGGCCTGGATCGACGATGTGCTGCAAGGTGCGCCGTTATACTTGGCGCACCCCGCCGAACTGGCCACGTTCCTGGCCCGCCATGAAGAAAGCTTCCACGCCGTGGACGCCCTTGACCATGACGCCGAGGCCAGCAGCGAAGGCGACCCGCTGCAGCGCCTGTCGCTGGCCAGCATCAGCGAAGACCAGAGCCGCGTGGTCAAGCTGGTCAACGCCACCCTGTACGACGCCCTCAAGCTGCACGCCAGCGACATCCACCTGGGCATGACCGGCCAGGGCCTGACCATCAAGTACCGCATCGACGGTGTGCTAAACGGCGCTGGCAAAGCCAGTGGCAGTGCCTTTGCCGACCAGGTCATCTCGCGCATCAAGGTCATGGCCGAACTGGACATCGGCGAAAAACGCGTGCCCCAGGACGGCCGCTTCAAGGTTGCCGTGGGCGACCGGCAGATCGACTTCCGTGTATCGATCATGCCTAGCATCTTTGGTGAAGATGCCGTACTGCGGGTGCTCGACAAGCAGGACTTGTCCGACCGGGTCAGTGGCGTGCAGTTGCAAGCCCTGGGCTTTGCCGACGAAACCCTGCGCGCCCTGCGCCGGCTGGCCGCTGAACCTTACGGCATGATCCTGGTGACCGGCCCCACCGGCAGCGGCAAGACCACCACCCTGTACGCCATGATCAGCGAGATCAACCATGGCGTAGACAAGATCATCACCATCGAAGACCCGGTCGAGTACCAGCTGCCCGGCGTGTTGCAGATCCCGGTCAACGAGAAGAAGGGCCTGACCTTCGCCCGCGGCCTGCGCTCGATCTTGCGTCACGACCCGGACAAGATCCTGGTCGGTGAGATCCGCGACCCGGACACCGCGCAAATTGCTGTGCAGTCGGCGCTGACCGGCCACCTGGTGTTCACCACCATCCACGCCAACAACGTGTTCGACGTGATTGGCCGCTTCAGCCAGATGCAGGTCGACCCCTACAGCTTCGTCTCCGCATTGAACGCAGTGTTGGCCCAGCGCCTGATCCGCCTGGCTTGCCCGCATTGCTCCAGCCCCTGCGAAGTGGATGACGACACCCTGTATGGCTCGGGCCTGAGCCGTGAGGGCGTGGCCGGCTGGAGGTTCGTTCGCGTGCAGGGTTGCGGCCAGTGCCGTGGCAGTGGCTTTCGCGGCCGCAGCGCGATCGCGGAGCTGCTGCACCTGGATGACGACCTGCGGCAAATGATTGTCGAGCGCCGCCCCCTGTCGCAAATCAAGACACTCGCCTGCCAGCGCGGCCTGCGCCTGCTGCGGGCCTCGGCCCTGGACCTGGTCCGCGACGGCCGCACCACCCTTGAGGAGATCAACCGTGTCACATTCATCTGATCGTTTCTGCGCTGTTTTGGGCGCCGAGGGTGTCGGCTTGGGTTGCTGGCACAAACACCAACACCAGTGGCTGGGCACCCGCGGGTTCAGTTGCGATGGCGCCCAGCCCGCCTGGGAACCCGCCGTCGACGCGCTGGCCGGTCTGTTGGCCGAGCACGCCGTACGTGGCGCCCAGTTGCGGGTGCTGCTGTCGGCCCGCTACAGCCGCTTCTGCCTGGTGCCATGGAGTGATGCCATCGGCCACCCGCGCGAGCTGGACGCCTACGCCCGGGCCTGCTTCGAAAACCTCTACGGCCAGCCGCTGGACGACTGGCGCATCGTGCTGTCGCCCGAGCCTGCCGGCGCCGCCCGCATCGCTACAGCGCTGCCCGACGCACTGCTGCAACGGTTGCAGGCGCTGGGCCGGGAAAGCCGCCTGAGCCTGCGCTCGGTGCAACCGTACCTGATGGCCGCCTACAACCGCTGCTCGCCACAGCTGCAGCAGGGCGACTTCCTGTTCGTGCTGGCCGAGCCGCGCCGCAGCGTGCTGTTGCTGGCTGCCGGCGGCGCCTGGCAGCAAGTGCTGACGCAAGGTTGCGCCGACAGCGACCAGGCCCTGCAAGCACTGATCGAGCGCACCTGCGAGCTGTATGGCGAGCACCTGCCGCGGGTGTACCTGCATGCCCCGGGCCGGGGCGACGTGCCGCAACTGGCGGCGGTGCAGCTGTGCCAGCCGGCCAGCGAAGCCGACCCCCTGTGCGCCATGTGGCGGGCGGTGGCCTGACATGCGCCGCCTTGAACTGGACTTCCAGCCCCGGCGCAGCGGCCCGCTGGCCTGGTCGCTGCTGGCCCTGGGCTGCGCCATGGTCGCCGGCCTGGTGCTGCTGCAACAGCAATTGCAGGCCGAGCAGGCAGACCTTGAGGCCAGCGTGCACAGCCTGGAGCTGCAACTGGGCCGCCGCCCGGCTACCACTGCCCCGCTAAGTACCGCTGCCAGCCGTGAGCAGACCGAGCGATTGGCACAGATGCGCAGTGTGTCGCAACAACTGCAACGCCCATGGCAGCAGCTGTTCGCCATGCTCGAAGCCTTGCCGCAAGACGATGTCGCGCTGCTTGGCCTGACCCCGGACGCGCGTAAAGGCCAGGTTCGCATCGCCGCTGAAGCACGCAACCTCGAGGCGATGCTGCAGTACCACCAGCGGCTGGAAGCCAGCGACGAGCTCAGCGATGTATCGCTGCTGAACCACGAGGTGTTGGCCGCGCAGCCTGAGCACCCGGTGCGCTTCACCCTCACTGCGACCTGGGAGACCGGCCATGCCCGCCCTTGAATCACTGAACAGCCTTATCCTTCAGGAACGCCTCCACCGCATCGGCCCGGTTGGCCTGGCTGCCGCCGCCGTGGGCCTGCTGGTGGTGGGCGTGGTGTGCGCCGGGGTGCTGCCGCAGTGGCAAAGCGTGCGCGAACTGCGCGCCACCGAAGCGGACGCCAGCGTCCAGGTCGAGCGGGTCAAGCGTGGCGAGGTGAAGATCGCCGTCAAGCCCGAGCAGCAAGCCCTCGACAGCCTTCGCCAGCAACTGCCGGGGCAGCCCCAGGCCAGCGAGCTGATCGAGCGCCTGTACCACCTGGCCAGCGCCGAGCACATCAGCCTGGCGCGCGGTGAGTACGCCCTGGGCATTGATCCCAAGACCCAGCTGGCGCGCTACCAGATCGTGCTGCCGGTGCGCGGCAGCTACCCGCAGATTCGCGGCTTTCTCAAAGGCCTGCTGAAGCAGCTGCCGACCCTGGTGCTGGAAGACCTTGAGCTGCAACGCAAACGCATCGGCGACAGCGAGCTGAATGCCCGCCTGCGCATGACCCTTTACCTGTCGAGGTCATGATGAACACACAACGTGCAGTGATCTGGGCCAGCTTTCTTGGCGTGAGCGCAGCCATCGCCTGGGCACCCGGGCACTGGTTCGGCCAGGAAGACAGCGTTGCGGCCTTCGCGGGCAAGTCGGATCGCCGCACCGCCGCTCCCACAGGCGTTGTGGGCAACGCCGAACCTGTGGCAGCGGCTTTAGCCGCGAAAGGGCCGGAACAGGCCTCCAGAGATCTGTTCCCAACCCAGCAATGGAGCAAACCCCAAGCCCTGGCCACCGTCACCGAACAACCCGTGGCTGTCGCGCCCATCGTGGCCGCAGCGCCGACCGCGCCGGCGCTACCGTTCCAGTTCATCGGCCGCATGGGTAACAACGACGATCTGCAGATCTTTCTGCAGAGCGGCGAAAAACTCTACGTCGTGCGCCAGGGCGACGTCATCGAAGACACCTATCGCCTCGATCGGGTATCGGCCAGTGAGCTGAACCTGGTCTACCTGCCTTTGCACCAGTCACAGACCTTGTCTGTCGGGAGCGCACCATGAAGTCGTCAAAGCTGTGCAAGCCTGCTCCGTTCCTGCTTTTGGCGTTGTGCGTGGCCATTGCCGGCTGCGGCTCCAGCGCGGTACGCAATGACAGCGACCAGTTGATGAAGGAGGGCCAGTACGAAGCTGGCATTGCCCGGCTGGAAGAGGCCCTGCGCGATGACCCGCGTGACACCGAGCTGAACATCGCCCTGGCCCACAGCCGCCAGGCCGCCGTGGAGGCACTGCTGACCCAGGCCGATGCCGACCGCATCCGCCATGACTTTGCCAACGCCCGCATGGGCTATGGCCGGGTGCTGACCCTGGAGCCGAACAACCGCCGTGCCCAGGAAGGTACGCGCCAGCTGGAGCTGATCCGAACCCTGGACGAGCGCGTGGCCCTGGGCCAGGCAGCATTGCGCCAGGGCGACCTGTTCGGCGCCGAGCGCTACATGCGCGAAGTGCTGCGCCTGGACCCGCAAAACCAGAAGGGCATTGCCCTGCGCAGCGACATCGAGAACGTCCAGGCGCGCACCGCGCAGCCCTTTCCGCAGCTGCGCAGCAAGCTGGATCGGCCGGTTACCCTGGAATTTCGCGATGCCAACCTGAAGACCATTTTCGAAGTGCTGTCCCAGGTTGCCGGCATCAATTTCATCTTCGACAAAGACCTGCGCCCGGACATGAAGGCCACCATCTTCGTGCGTGAAGTGCGTATCGAGGACGCGGTGGCGCTGCTGCTGGAGCAAAACCAGTTGCGCCAGAAGATCGTCAATGACAACACCCTGATGGTCTACCCCGACTCGCCGCAGAAGACCAAGGACTACCAGGAACTGGTCATGCGCACCTTCTACCTCACCAGCATCGACGCCAACACCGCGCTGAACATGGTCAAGACCATGCTCAAGACCCGCGACGTGTTCGTGGACGAGCGCCTCAACACCCTGACCATGCGCGACACCCCCGATGCCGTGCGCATGGCCGAGAAGCTGCTGCAGTCGCAGGACCAGTCCAACCCCGAGGTGGTACTGGAGGTGGAGGTGATGGAAGTGGCTACCTCGCGCATCCTCGACCTTGGCCTGCAGTGGCCCAACACCTTCGGCGTGCTGACGTCCGACGGCAAGTCGGTGAGCGTGCTCGACCAGCTGCGCGGCATCGATTCCAGCCGCATCAGCATCTCGCCGGCACCACAGGCCAAGATCAACGCCCAGGACAAGGACATCAATACCCTGGCCAGCCCGGTGATCCGCGTCAGCAACCGTGAGCAGGCACGCATTCACATCGGCCAGCGCGTGCCGATCATCAGCGCCACGTCGGTGCCGTCCACCCAGGGCCCGGTGATTACCGAAAGTGTCACCTACCTGGACGTGGGCCTGAAGCTTGAAGTGCAGCCCACCGTGCACCTGAACAACGAAGTGGCGATCAAGGTGGCCCTGGAAGTCAGCAACGCCACCCCGCTGGAGGCTACCCGCCAGGGCACCATCCCGGTTCAGGTCGATACCCGCAATGCCCAGACCACCCTGCGCCTGCACGATGGCGAAACCCAGGTATTGGCCGGCCTCGTGCGCAACGACCACAACGCCAGCGGCAACAAGATCCCGGGGCTGGGAGATATCCCCGGCCTGGGCCGGCTGTTCGGCAGCAACAAGGACGACATGAGCAAGTCTGAGCTGGTGCTGGCGATCACCCCGCGCATCGTACGCAACCTGCCGTACCAGAGCCCGTCGGACATGGAGTTTTCCACCGGTACCGAGTCGGCCATGCAGGTGCGCCAGATGGCACCGCTACCGCCGATGGAGGTGCCCGGCAATGCGCCGGCCACCGACGCCCCCGTGGTCGACAGCCAGATGGCGGTCGCCCCGGTCAACGGCAGCCCACGGCCATGAAAGCGCGCCGCCACCTGCAGGGTTTCAGCCTGATCGAAGTGGTGCTGACCCTGGCACTGCTCGGGCTGCTGGCCAGCATGGCCGCACCGTTGACCGAAACCGTGGTCCGCCGTGGCAAGGAGCAGCAACTGCGCGAGGCGCTTTACCAGATACGC
The DNA here is from genome assembly GCF_059423245.1 of Pseudomonas sp. GW460-LB5. Lineage (NCBI taxonomy): Bacteria > Pseudomonadati > Pseudomonadota > Gammaproteobacteria > Pseudomonadales > Pseudomonadaceae > Pseudomonas > Pseudomonas sp. GW460-LB5. Next base: position 52,810 of record NZ_JBWKXT010000003.1, on the reverse strand, counting down.
GATGCCATCGATGCCTACAAGCGGGCGTTCGATGCTGGCTACATCGAAAAGCGCCTGGACGCCAGTGGCTATCCGCCGAACCTGCAGGTACTGGTGGACGGTGTGCGCGATGTGCGCAGTGCCAAGGGCGCCAAGTTCTACTTTCTGCGGCGCATCCCGCATGACCCGCTGCTGGCGGCCAAGGATGAAGACCAAGGCGGCTGGGGCCTGCGCGCCTACGACAGCAGCCCCGACAGCCCGCGTGAAGGCGAAGACGTGTTCGACGTGTATTCCAGGGCCCGCGGCAAAGGCCTCAACAACATTCCCTACGGGCAATGGTGACAGCCATGAAACGCAGCAAAGGCTTCACCCTGATCGAACTGCTGGTGGTCATGGCGATCATCGCCACGCTGCTGACCATTGCCATGCCGCGCTACTTCAACAGCCTGGAAAGCTCCCGCGAAGCCACCCTGCGACAAAGCCTGGCGGTGCTGCGCGAGTCACTTGACCACTACTACGGCGACACCGGCCACTACCCAGACTCGCTGGAGCAGTTGGTGGAGCAACGTTACCTGCGCAACACCCCGGTCGACCCGATCACCGAGCGCAGCGATGCCTGGCAACTGGTGCCACCGCCCGAAGGCGTGGCCGGCGGCGTGGCGGATATCAAGAGCGGTGCCACAGGGAGGGCGCGTGATGGCAGCCTCTTCGCTGAATGGTAAGGCCGATCGCGGCTTCACCTACCTGGGTGTGCTGCTGCTGATTGCGGTCAGCAGCGTGGCCCTGGCCGCCACTGGCACGATCTGGGCCAGCGCCGCCCAGCGTGATCGCGAGCGCCAGCTGCTGTGGGTGGGCAGCCAGTACGCCCAGGCCTTGCGCAGCTACTACCGTGCCTCGCCGGGCCTGGCCCAGTACCCGCAGGCGCTGGCCGACCTGCTGCAGGACAACCGCTTTCCGCAGGCCCAGCGGCACATTCGTCGGCTGTACCCCGACCCCATCACCAACAGCGACGAGTGGGGCCTGCTGCGCTCGATCGACGGCCGCATCACCGGGGTGCACAGCCGCTCGGACGCTACCCCGTTCAAGCGCAGTGGCTTCAGCGCCGAATGGAGTGGTTTTGAAGGGCTGGAGCACTACAGCGACTGGCAGTTCGTTGCCGAGCAGGCGTTTACCGACAGTGCAGGCGGCGTGCAGACCCATGCAGGCCCGGGAGATACGCCATGAGCCGCCTGGCTGCGTTATGCCTGAGCCTGCTGCTGATGGCGGGGCTGGCCACCTCGGCCAAGGCGGGTGTTGAAGACGAGATGCAGGGTTTTATCGTCGACAACACCATTTCGCACATCGGCCACGACTTTTACTACTACTTCGCCGACCGCCTGCGTGCCACCAGCCGCCTGGACTTCAACCTGGTGGTACGCGAACGCCCGGATGCCCGCTGGGGCAGCCTGGTCACCGTGGAGTTCGAGCGTGAGGTGATGTACCGCCGCTTTCTGCCACCGAACACCACCGAGCTCAAAGACGAGGCCGTGGCAGCCGCCGACCTGGTCAAGCAGCAAATCATTCAACGCAAGCTGCAACGCCTGCTACAGGACACCACCGACTTGGAGAGGGACGAGCTATGAACCACCGCATTCCACGTTGCATTGCCGCCTGCCTGCTGGCCAGCGCTTGCGCTGCCCAGGCCACCGAGCTGGTGTACACCCCGGTCAACCCGGCCTTTGGCGGCAACCCGTTGAACGGCACCTGGCTGCTGAACAACGCCCAGGCGCAGAACGACTACGACGACCCCGACCTCAAGGACCGTGCCTCGGCCTTTACCGGCACCACGGCCCTGGAGCGCTTCAGCAACCAGCTGGAGTCGCGGATGTTGTCGCAGTTGCTGGACAACATCAGTAACGGCAGCACCGGCAGCATGGCGACCGACGCGTTTCTCATCGACGTCATCGACGATTCCGGGGCCTTGAGCATCAAGGTCACCGATCGTGCCACAGGCGAGATTTCGATCATTGAGGTCAGCGGCCTGAACCCCTGAGAGGGAAGGGCTTTTATGTTGGGGAGAGAACACCATGAAACGTCTGCTGAGCACGCTGCTGATCCTCACCGCCCTGGGCCTGCAAAGTGGTTGCAGCCTGCGCGAACCCATGTCGGCCGAACAGGACTCGGAAACCCCGACCCTGACCCCACGCGCCTCGACTTACTACGACCTGATCAACATGCCACGGCCCAAAGGCCGGCTGATGGCAGTGGTGTATGGCTTCCGTGACCAGACCGGGCAGTACAAACCCACCCCGGCCAGTTCGTTCTCCACCAGTGTCACCCAGGGTGCAGCCAGCATGCTGATGGATGCCTTGAGTGCCAGTGGCTGGTTCGTGGTGCTGGAGCGTGAAGGGCTGCAGAACCTGCTGACCGAGCGCAAGATCATCCGTGCTTCGCAGAAAAAGCCGGATGTAGCGGAAAACATCATGGGCGAACTGCCACCGCTGCAGGCCGCCAACCTGATGCTGGAGGGCGGCATCATCGCCTACGACACCAACGTGCGCAGCGGCGGCGAAGGCGCCCGCTACCTGGGGATAGACATTTCCCGCGAGTACCGGGTGGACCAGGTGACCGTGAACCTGCGCGCGGTGGATGTGCGCACCGGGCAGGTGCTGGCCAACGTGATGACCAGCAAGACCATCTATTCGGTCGGCCGCAGCGCCGGGGTGTTCAAGTTCATCGAGTTCAAGAAGCTGCTGGAAGCTGAGGTGGGCTATACCACCAACGAACCGGCACAGCTGTGCGTGCTGTCGGCGATTGAATCGGCGGTGGGGCACTTGCTGGCGCAAGGGATTGAACGGCGGCTGTGGCAGGTGGCGGGGGATGCGGGGCAGGGCAACGCTACGGTGGACAAGTTTCTGAGCCAGAATCAGCAGCCTTGACTGGCCTGACAGCCCCTGCGGCACCTGATAGAACTGCCAGTAGGCATCACTTTTTTCCTGTGAGCAAATAGCACCAACGCCTGTGACCTATCTGAATGTGCAGGCTGAGACTGTTTGGAAAAGGTGCTTGGTGATGCTGACTCGAATGTGGCTGCTGTTTTTAATCATTGGTAGTTTGGTCGGTTGCGGGGCGCACACGCCCTTTGTGCAGGCTCCCCGCCCAGTCGCACAGACCCAGTTATTGATAAGTGAAACAGCCAAGTCTCAGCAGTTGACCGCGCTGAACAAGCGCGGGGAGCAGGTAATCGCGCAACTCAAGGTTTGGTATGACTCCGTTACCGAAGACTGCGGCGGCCCTGATAAACCGAGTTACCTGTGCAGCGGTATCGAAATGCGTGCCACGGGCTTCAGCCCAGACTTTCTACCTTGGGACCCGAGCCAGAAGCACCTGGACAAAGGCGCCATCGCGTTTTCCTGGGCGCGCCGCGATACCAACTTTGGCAGGGCGGCGGAACGCTTCAATGGTTTTTTGTTTCCGCCACTGCAGGCCATCCCGCACAACAAGATTCGCGATCTTGAGGTGTTGTGCACGTTCCCAATAGATGGCGGAACGGACAACCGCGATACGGCGAACGGGTGCGGGCCGCATGACGGGTTTGAAGCCACCACCGATGCGTGCCAGAAAGTCGGTGTAACGGATGCCGATGCGTGGCTGGCAACGTACAGCGACGATGACATCGTGAAGTCCAGAGTCTGCGGATGGGACCTGCGCGAAGCCCCCGCTAACATGAAGGCGCAGTGGTTCGAGATGCCGATAAAAGTCAGGGCGGGGTTGAGCGCAGACGCATGGATGGGCTACAACGAGATTTTGCTCCCCGTATGGAAAGTTGGCGTGGGCGCAGACTTGCCTTTGTATGCATTTTTCTATGTGGAGGGGCAAACGCAAGCGGGATTGCTGGCGCAATTTGACCAGGCCCGTTATCACGCAGCTTATGGCCAGGCGGTTCCTGTCATCCGAATCAAGCTTCCTACGGCAAAGGACCAGGTCATGCAGTTTACCTACGATGAGGAAGACCAGGCGGTGGGAAGACCCATCGTCACCTCTGACGTTGATTTTGAATCCGAGCAGATCGGTGAGCGAAAAGAATTCAAAGTTGACGGATCGACATTCATATTGCATGGCACGGGGGAAGTCAGCGATGACTCGCACGGGGGCGGTGGAAGCTCGATAAGCGCAAAACATCTCAAGTTTGAAGGTTCAACCGAGATTTTACTGCCTGGTAACGGGCGTCGCCGCGTCAGTTACGACTGGGGCTGCAGTGATGTATGCACAAGAGATCTCTCGTTTACCGACAACCACAGGCTGCTGAATGACCGTGAAGGTATGCATTATGGATCGGATGAACTTACGGTCGACGGCCCTGAAATCCTGCACCTTTATATGAGTGAAGATGGCGAGAACCCGAGAATGGTCATAGACAACCTGAAAGTCACGCAGGCGCAAGCGCGATAACAGCCTTTATGTTGGTCGCACCGTGGGAAAAACCGCGAAGCGGCCGGTGCGGCCAACAGAAGTGTTACTACACATGCCCTAAGCTTGAAACCCTTCCCTGACCCCGGTAGTCTTTGCCCGCTGCTGTCAATCCAGCAGCCGGGTTTGGTAGCCCGCGATCAATCAAGGCGCACAAGCGCCCGCTCTGCGATACAGTTGGCGCTTTTTTGTGCCCGGCTGTTTCGTTTTATGGCGGCTGTGCGTAGGGCGCCTTCGTGCGCGCCGGTTTCCTTGATTCCCGGTCTACCAACCTGCGTACAGCCGTCACCCTTTCGTTTGGTAGCGATTTGTGGCGGCTCCAGTGAATCAAGGAGCGACACAATGACAAAAGGCTTACCTGATCCCCCCGCCCGCGCCACCACGGCGTCTTCCAGCTTCTCGACTTGCGAATGCAGCCATCCGCCGCTGTTTGCCGTGCGTTCTGGGGTGGACTACGAAGATGCGCTAGTGCACCTGTCCACGCTGCTGAAAGGGGCGTTTGCGACAAACCTCAAGGCGTTGGAATTGGCCAAGGGGACCTGTCGTGATCTGCTGTTGAGCAACGACCATGGGCTGGATTCGGCCAAGGCGGTGGTGGAGGCGCTGCTGGATGGGGTAGAGGGGCAACAGTTGACCGTGAAGGGGTTGAGGGCAAGCCCACTTTAAGCGGTAAAGCGCCGCTCTTAAGATCACGCGGTCTCTGAGCGGCCTCGTGTCGCGAACGGGCTGCAGAGCAGCCCCGGCGATATGTGCATCATGGCAGACATTCCGGGGCTGCTTTGCAGCCCGATTGCGACACAAGGGCACCCCCCCCTCAACCCATCAACCAGATGACGCCCAGCTTTTTCTCCCGCACACTGCGGAAAATTCCCAAGCCCGTACCCCGCCACCTTGCAGGGCACAGCCGGAGAAGAAAATGGCGCGACAACTAATAACAAACGCCCACGACCCGCTGCATGAATCCCGCCAGGCCCGGCTGAAGCTGGCCAGCGAAGGCGAGCTGCCGCTGGGCATGCTGCGCGACGAGATCGACGCGTCGTGGCGCCGCAGCCTGGGCCATGGCCTGGATTGCCTGCAGGGTGAACAGGTCGGCCTGGGCTTGGCGCAGGGCCACGACCTGCGCATGCTGCTGGAGCGCAACCGCTTGCTGGTCGACGCCGTTACCCCGGAACTGGACTACCTGGTCGCGCGTCAGGGCAAGGCCGGTATCGTCATCCTCGGCGACGCCCAGGCCAATGTGCTGGCCATCGAAGGGCAGAAGCATGTGCTGCAACGCGAGGGCCTGCGCGACTTGCACCCGGGCAGTTGCTGGAGCGAGTCGCTGCGCGGCACCAATGCCATCGGCACGGCTGTTGTAGAAGGCCGCCCGACGCTGATCAACTGCGGCGAACACTACCTTGACCGCCTCAGCCCGTTTTCCTGCACTTCGGTCCCCCTGCGTGACCCGCGTGGTGAGGTGATCGGCGTGCTCGACATCACGCGCGAAGGGGTAATGGCGCAACCGCAGGACAGCCTGTCGACACTGATGCTGGCCGCCGGCAATATCGAGAGCCGCCTGTTCGGTTTGTGCCACCCAGAGCAACTGGTGCTGGCCTTCCACAGCCGCCCGCAATACCTCAACAGTGCCTGGCATGGCCTGCTGGCACTGAGCCTTGATGGCGAGGTGCTGGCTGCCAACGACAGTGCCTGCCAGTTGTTGCAGGTGCCGCGCCCCGAGCTGATTGGCCGGCGCAGTACGGACCTGCTCGGCGAACGCTCACCCGCGTTTATTGCGCGCCTGTGGCAGGGCGGGGTGAGCAGTGTGCAAACGGCCAAGGGCGAGTTCTACTTCCGTGCCCTGCAGTTGCCGCGCCATGGCCGGGTCAATGGCAGCACGCCGGCCAGCAAGCCGACGCTGGGCAAGCAGTCGCCGGCACTCGACGCCCTGGCCGGTGGTGACCCACGGTTGGCGCGCAACCTGCGCATGGCTCGCCAGGGGCTGGGCAATGGCCTGCCGGTGTTGCTGCTGGGCGAGACCGGTACCGGCAAGGAAGTGGTCGCCCGGGCCCTGCACCAGGCCAGCCCGCGCGCTGACAAACCGTTTGTGGCCGTGAATTGCGCCGCCATCCCCGAAGGGTTGATCGAGTCCGAGCTGTTCGGCTACCGCGAGGGCGCCTTCACAGGCTCCCGGCGGGGCGGCATGGTCGGGCGGTTGATGCAGGCTCATGGTGGCACGCTGTTCCTTGACGAAATCGGCGACATGCCGCTGGCCTTGCAGGCGCGCCTGCTGCGGGTATTGCAGGAACGCCGGGTGGCGCCGCTGGGGGCCGGCGACGAGCAGGACATTGATGTGGCGCTGATCTGCGCCACCCACCGCGACCTCAAGCGCCTGGTACAGGAGCAGCACTTCCGCGAAGACCTGTACTACCGGGTCAACGGCGTATCACTGCGCTTGCCGGCGCTGCGCGAGCGTGATGACCTGGCGCAGATCATCCAGGGCCTGCTGGACAAGGCCGATGCCCGTGGCGTAACCCTGGACCCGGCACTGGCCGCGTTGCTCGAAGGCTTCGACTGGCCGGGTAACATTCGCCAGCTGGAAATGGTAGTGCGCACGGCGCTGGCCATGCGCGAGGACGGCGAGCAGGTGCTGACCCTGGACCACCTCACCGATTGCCTGCTGGACGAACTGGCCAGCGGCACGGCGCCCTCCGGCAGCCTGAAGGACAACGAACTGGAATTGATTCGCGGCGCCTTGGCGCGCCACCAGGGGAACGTTTCTGCCGCGGCCGAGGCACTGGGGATCAGCCGGGCGACGCTGTACCGCAAGCTCAAACAGTTGCGCGGCTGAGCATGGGCCCCTTGTTCGCAAGGCTGGTGGACTCCAGTGACCCTGCACTCATGCGCCAGGCGCTGGCCTGGCTGTATGGTTTCGTGCGCCCTCATCAACGTGCCATCGGCCTGTTGCTCGGCTTGTCGCTGGGCGCCTCGCTGCTGGCGCTGGCACAGCCCTGGCTGGTCAAGACGCTGATTGACGAGGGGCTGCTGGCCAAGGATTACCAGACCCTCTGGCACATGGCGGCGATCATGATCGGCGCGGGCCTGTTGGGCACGGTGCTGGCCGGGGTCAACCGCTACCTGCACACGCGGTTGTCGGGGCGCATCCTGTTTGCCCTGCGTGATGACCTGTACCGGCACCTGCAGCAGTTGTCGCCGACGTTCTATGGGCGGCGGCGCATGGGCGACATTCTTTCGCGGCTGGATGGCGATGTGGCAGAGATCCAGCGCTTTGCCGTGGATTCGCTGTTCTCGGCTGTATCCGCCGTCATTGGCCTGGTGGGCGCGGTGGCGTTGATGCTGATGCTGTCATGGCAGCTGTCGCTGTTGCTGGCGCTGCTGGTGCCGATCGAGGTGCTGTGGCTGCGCTGGATGCGGCGCAAGGTTGAGCGCGAGGTGCGCAGCCTGCGCGAGCGTTCGGCGGATGTGTCGTCGTTTTTGGTCGAGACCTTGCCGGCGATGAAGTTCATCCAGGCGGCCGGCCAGCAAAGCCGCGAGGCAGGGCGCCTGGACGCACTTGGCCAGGGCTACATGCGTCAGCTGCTGAAAGTGCAGGTGACCGAATTCTTCACCCAGGCCATCCCCGGCACGCTTACCTCCTGGTGCCGCGCTTGCGCGTTTCTGGTTGGCGGCTGGTGGGTGATTCAGGGGACCTGGCAATTGGGCGCGCTGATCGCCTTTTCCACCTACATGGGCATGGCAGTCGGCCCGGTGCAGAGCCTGCTTGGCCTGTACGTGGCGGTGCAGCGCATGGCGGTGAGCCTGGGGCGGGTGATGGAGCTCAAGCGCGAGGCCGTGGCCGTGCGCCCGGCCGCCCACCCGCAGCCCATGCCCGACGGGCCTGGCGAATTGCGCCTGGAGGCGCTGAGCTTTGCCCATGAAGGGCGCCAGGGCGCCGTGCTGAGCAATGTGCAGGTGTGCGTGCCGGGCGGGCTCAAGGTGGCCATCAGGGGGGCTTCGGGGGTGGGTAAGTCGACCCTGATCGACCTGCTGCAACGTTTTTATGACCCGGACGCCGGGCGTATCCTGCTGGATGGCATCGACTTGCGCGACCTGGACCTGGCTGCGCTGCGTCGACGCATCGCGGTGGTCAGCCAGGACATCGTGCTGTTCCGTGGCACCCTGGCGCAAAACCTGGCCTACGGTGTGCCCGAAGCCAGCCGTGCAGAACTGGAGCGCGTAGTGCGCCTGGCGCGACTGGATAGCCTGGTCGAAAGCCTGCCGTTGGGCCTGGACGGCCTGTTGGGCGAGCGTGGCCAGCAGTTGTCTGGCGGGCAAAAGCAACGCATTGCCATTGCCCGCGCAGTGCTGCAGGCCCCGGCGATTCTGGTGCTGGACGAGGCCACCTCGGCGGTGGACGAAGCCACCGAGCGCGAGGTGATCGCGGCCATTGACCAATTGTTCGTCGGCCGCACGCGGATCCTGATCAGCCACCGTGCGTCGACACTGGCCGATGCCGACCTGCACTTGCAACTGCATGATGGCCAGCTACAGGCGCTGGCGCAGGAGGCGGTCAAACATGGCCACTGACGTGCGCGTTGGCATCATCGACAGTGGCTGCTCGCCGGAGCAGGCCAGCGGTTTGCTTGGCTCCCGGCGTTTCTGGCTGGAAGACGGCCAGCTGCGTGAAGGCGAGAGGCTGCCCGACCTGCTAGGGCATGGCAGTGCAGTACTTGCAGGCCTGCGACGCGAAGCTGGCCCCGTGCCGTTGCTGGTGGCGCAGGTGTTCAGCGATCAGGCCAGCACCAGTGCCTTGCAGGTGGCGGCCGCACTGCTGTGGCTGGTGGAGTCGGGGGCAACGCTGGTCAACCTCAGCCTCGGCTTGCAGCAGGACCGGCCTGTACTGCACCAGGCTTGCGCTGAGGCCTTGGCTGCGGGTGTGCTGTTGTGTGCATCCAGCCCGGCACAGGGTGGGCCGGTGTACCCGGCCAGCTACCCCGGGGTGCTCCGGGTTACCGGTGATGCCCGTTGCGCGCCCGGCCAGTGGTCCTGGCTTGGCACCCGGCAGGCGGACTTTGGCGGTTACGTCGGGGCTGGTAGCAGGGCAGGCGCGAGTTTGGGCTGTGCAGCCTTGAGCGGCAGGATCGCGGCGCTGATGCGTGAGGAGCCGGGTATGAACTGTCAGCGGGTGCACGACTGGTTGCGCAGCAATGCCGCATTCACCGGCCCGGAGCGACGAGGTGCCAGCCATGACTGAATCGCGCATTGTGGTACTGGGCGCCGGCCCTGCGGGGGCCGCCACGGCCATCGGCTTGCGGCGCCTGGGCTATGCGGTCACTGTGGTGTCGCAGTGGCGCCGGTTCGCCGCGGTCGAAGGTGTTTCTGTGCGGGTATTGGAGGGCTTGCGCCACGCAGGCCTGGGCGGCGCCTTGAGCCAGGCAGCCATGCCGGCCACCCGGCAGGTGCACTGGAACGGCCAGCACCTGCAAATGAACCAGGAATTTTTGCTGGATCGGCAACGGTTTGACCGGGCGCTGCGCGACGACCTTCAGCGTGCAGGTGTAAGCGTGGTTGAGGGGCGGGTGCGCGAGGTCACGCATGAGGGCAATCATCAAGTCCGTCTGGATGATGGGCAAGTCCTGATCGCTGATTTTCTCGTCGAGGCTCGAGGGCGTCAGGCACCGCTGGCTGCGGACCGCCTGCGCGGGCCGGAAACGGTCAGCCTGCTCAACGTCTGGCAGGGTAGCCCTGGGGCGCCTGCGTCGGCAGTGGAAAGCCTGGAGGATGGCTGGGCCTGGATGGCCCGCCTGGAAGATGGCCGCTGCTACTGGCAAGCCACCCTGGACGCCGGTGGGCTGCCGGGCAAGCTCGGATTGGCAGATTACTGCGCGGCGCGGCGTGCCAGCAGCACGCTGGTGGCCGAGCTGTTCGATGAGAGGGCGCGGGCGCCAGTACAGGTGCATGCGCGCAGCAGTACGGCGATTTTGGCGGGCGAATGTGTCGGGCAGGACTGGATACGGGTGGGTGATGCGGCGATGGCGGTTGACCCGCTGTCGGGCAATGGGATCTTCCAGTCGCTGTCTTCGGCGTTACAAGCACCGGTGGTAATCAATACGTTGCTGCGCAGGCCTGAACGGGCCGAGTTGGCGTGCCAGTTTCACCAGCAGCGGGTCGAGCAGCTGTTCTTGCGCTTTGCCCGTATCGGGCGGGATTTCTACGGGCAGGAGCAGGAGCGGGCGGGGCACTCGTTCTGGGCCAGGCGCCAAAGCTGGCCGGATGCGCAGCCACTGCATCAGGCGGCTGACCGGCAGGCCGTACGGGTTGAGCGGCGGCCGGTGCTGCTGGACGGTCTGGTGGAGGCGGCCGAGGTGGTGGTAACGCCGGATCAGCCGTTGGGGGTGTGGCATTTGCAGGGCGTGGAGTTGGCGCCTGTACTGCGGGAAATACGTAGTGGCCGGCCTGTTGAGGCCGTGTTGTCGGGGCTTGCGGGTGAACAGCAGAGGATGGTGCGGCGGTGGCTGATGGAGCAGGGCTTGGCTTGAGATTGCCGGGGCTGCAAAGCAGCCCCAGAATCTTGAATCAGAAGAAGGTCCCGACCACCAGTTGCATATAGGTCCCGGTGTCCGTCCCACCCAGCTGCGTACCGCCATTGGCCGCACTGCGCTCAGGCTTGTAGAACCCCACCAGCGGGCTGATCAGCAGATGGTCGTTGACCATCCATTCGACATACAGGTCCAGCTCCCGTCCGCCGAGGTTGCCCTGGTCGGTGTCCAGCGTATCGAAGTCGAAGTACAGCGCGCCGACGGTCAGGTTGTCCCGTGGCTTGCCTTTCAGCGCCACGTGGTGCACCTGGCTGTTCTTGTTGAACGGCCCGGCATAGTTGGCTGCCACCTCACCCTGGAACCAGGTGCCATAGCCCCGGCTCAGGCCGTAGAACAGTGGGTCGAAGCCTTCCGAGAAGCGGCTGTAGCGGTAGGTGGCGGTGGCGGTCCATGGTAGCTCGGAGAAGGTCCAGTTGCCCTCCAGGTACCAGGCATTCTCGCGCCCGCCGGTCTTGTCCTGGGTGACGTATTCGCCCGCCAGCTCCAGGTCTTTCACGCCTAGGTTGCCCCGCCCGCGCAGGCTGGCGGTGTCCATGCCGTCGCGGTGTTGCAGGCCCATGATCTGTGCGTAACGCTGGTCCACGTCCAGGCCGCGGATCCAGCTCAAACCCACCGTGCCGGCATCGGTGACGTGTTCCAGGTTGGCTACCGCAAGGGAGGTGTCGGCCTGGTAATGGTTATCGGACTTCAGCCACATCAGGTCACCGCGCCAACCCTGTTTGCCGCCCAGGCGCAGCACGGCGGTGCGGTCGAAGGCTTTGCGTGCGGCCAGGTAGTAGGCACCACCGCGGTCGAAGTTGGCGCCCAGGTCGGCCTTGCCCAGGTTCACCGGGTCGCCCTGGATCAGGAAGCCGTCACCCAATGTCACCACCTGGCGGCCACCGGAGATGTCTACCCCGTCTTCGCCCAGGGCCGGGAACAGGTTGGCCGAGCGCCAGCCCAGGTACAGGTCTTCGATGGCGGTGCGGCGCTCATCGCCCAAGGTCAGGCCGGCGGCGTCGCCATCGCCCCAGGTGGCGGAACTTAGCAGGTTGAAGGCGCCGTAGAGGGTGCCGCTATCGGCCAAAGCCTGGCTGGCGCTGAGGCCGTACTTGACGTAACCCTCTTGCCAGGCGGTGCTGCCTGGTTGGCGGTTGCCGGCCTGATTGAAGCTTTCGTCGCTGTGGAAGGCGCCGAACAGGGCTTCGAGGTCGGCGTTGAGGGTGGTGCCGTTCTGGTTGGACAGCGCGTGGGCCTGGCTGGCGGGTGCGGCGAGCAGCAGGGCCAACGTGCAGGCGAGTGAGTGCCTCATGGGGTGCTCCATGGTTTTTTGTTGTTGTTTTGGGTTGCCTGGGGTGGCCTCTTCGCAGCACAAGGCTGCGCCTACAGGGAACGGGTGCGCTTGTAGGCGCAGCCTTGTGCTGCGAAGAGGCCGGTACAGGCAGAAGATCAGAGCTTGATCAACACCGACTTCAGCTCGGTGTAGTGCTCGATGGCCGCTGCGCCCATCTCACGACCCACGCCAGACAGCTTGTAGCCACCAAACGGCAGCGCCGGGTCCAGCGCGCTGTGGCAGTTGACCCACACTGACCCCGACTTGATACGCGGGATCATGCGGTGCACAGCAGCCAGGTCGTTGGACCAGATGCTCGCACCCAGGCCGTAGGGGTTGTCGTTGGCCATGCCGATCACTTGGTCGATATCGTCGAATGGCATCGCTACCAGCACAGGCCCGAAGATTTCTTCCTGCACCAGGCGGTGGCGCTGGTCGACATCGACGATCACTGTTGGTTTGACGAAGTAGCCCGGCCCAAAGCCTTCGCCGCCACAGGCAATGGTCGCACCCAGCTCGCGACCAAGTTCGATATAGCCGGTGACGCGGTCCTGCTGCTTGGCCGAAATCAACGGCCCCATCTGCACGGCCGGGTCCAGCCCGTTGCCCAGCTTCATGCCGTTGGCGATGCCGGCGATGTCGGCCACCACGTTGTCAAAGTGCTTGCGGTGCACGTACAGCCGCGAACCCGCGCAGCACACCTGGCCCTGGTTGAAGAAGATCGCCGTGGCAGCGCCGGCAGCGGCTTCCTGCAGGTTGGCGTCCGGCATCACGATGGTCGGCGACTTGCCGCCCAGCTCCAGGGTGACGCGGGTCATGTTGTCCATGGCCGCCTTGCCGATCAGCTTGCCGACCTCGGTAGAGCCGGTGAAGGTCAGCTTGTCTACGCCGGGATGGCGGCTGAGGGCTGCGCCGGCATTCAGGCCGGTGCCGGTGACCACGTTGAATACGCCTGCCGGGTAGCCGGCTTCGTCTACCAGTTCCGCCAGCTTCAGCACACTCAGTGGGGTTTCGTCTGCGGGCTTTAGCACGAGGGTACAGCCGGTGGCCAGGGCCGGACCAAGCTTCCAGCAGGCCAGCAGCAGCGGGAAGTTCCAGGCGACGATGGCACCGACCACGCCGACCGCCTCACGGCGCACGAAGCCGTGGAACTGGTCGTTAGGCATCAGCGGCATGGAGGCTTCGACGGTGCTACCCTCGATCTTGGTAGCCCAGCCGGCCATGTAGCGCAGAAAGTCGATGGCCAGTTGCACGTCCATCACCTGCGCTACCGCGGCGCTCTTGCCGTTGTTCAGGCATTCCAGTTCGGCCAGCTGGCGAGCGTCGCGCTCCATCAGGTCGGCCAGGCGCCACAGCAGGTTCTGACGCTCGCGTGGGCGCAGGCGGCTCCACGGCGAATCGTCGAAGGCCTGGCGTGCCGCGCGCACGGCGCGGTCGACATCCTCGGCGTCGGCGGCGGGCACTTCACCCAGCACTTCGCCGGTGGCCGGGTTGCGGAACGACAGGGTGCGACCGCTGGCGGCATCCTGCCAGTCGGCGCCGATGCGCATCTTCAGTTTGCGTTCGAGAAAGGCGCGGGTGGCGGGCAGGATGGGCAGTTCACAAAGCATGGGGCTGTGCCTCTTGTCATTGGGTGTGAAGGGCACTGGCGCAATGGGCGTGCCAAGGTGGGCAGATGCCAGCAAGGCATTGAGTTGACTGGGTTTTGCCGTGATGCAAGGTTCGGATTACAGGCGTGCGCTGTTGCACATTGAGACGGTGTGAGACCGTGGTGAAACAATGGTTTCAAGGGCCAATCGCCGGCAAGCCAGTGCCTGCAGGTACAGCGCAGGTCTTCAAGGCAATGGTTAACCTGTGGGAGCGGGCATGCCCGCGAAGGCCTGCATGGCAGGCCCCTGTCTCAGGATGAAACACCCTGTCGCGAAATGGCACGCTGCAATTGGCCATCCTTGCTGCTGGCCAACCCCAGCAAACTGCCTAAGGGGTTGAAAGGCCACGCGTTTACTGCAACTGGCACAGTTCCTGTATCACCTCTGTCACATGCACACCTGCTGTACCAAAGCGTGCGAAAAACGATAAGAACAACAACCGTGGAGGTCTGACCTTGAAGACGACTCGACTCCGGCGGCATGCGGGCAAACTGGCGCTGGTCGCCGCCGCGCTGCTGAGCACCCAGGCCATGGCGGCCGAGCAGGGCCCGAGCCTGTTGCAGAAAAAGTGCATGGGGTGCCATATCCCCGAAGGCAACGATACCTACAGCCGCATCAGCCACCAGCGTAAAACGCCAGAAGGCTGGCTGATGAGTATCGCCCGCATGCAGGTGATGCACGGCCTGCAGATCAGCGACGACGACCGTCGCACGCTGGTCAAGTACCTGGCCGACAAGCAGGGCCTGGCGCCCAGCGAAACCGATGGCGTGCGCTACGCCATGGAGCGCCGGCTGAACACGGTCGAGCATTTCGACACCCAGCTCAGCGAAACCTGTGGCCGTTGCCACTCTGGGGCTCGCGTCGCCTTGCAGCGCCGCCCGGCCAAGGAGTGGGAGCACCTGGTCAACTTCCACCTTGGCCAGTGGCCGTCCCTCGAATACCAGGCCCAGGCGCGGGACCGCGACTGGCTGCCGATTGCCCTGCAACAGGTGGTGCCGGAACTTGCCAAGCGCTACCCGCTGGACAACCCGGCCTGGGCTGAATGGCAGCAGGCAAAGCCGAAGGCCGACGTGCTGCCGGGGCAGTGGGCGTTCAGCGGCCATATGCTGGCCAAGGGCGATGTGCGCGGTGTGATGAGCGTTTCGGCCGGGGAGGGCGACACCTTCAAGGTCGAGGTCAAAGGCGCCTATGCCGACGGTACACCTTTCAACGGTAGCGGCTCGGCGATCCTGTACAACGGCTATGAATGGCGCGGCAACGTCAAGGTTGGCGACACCCACCTGCGTCAGGTATTCGCGGCGCTGGATGGCGAAATGAAAGGCCGCATGTTCGAGGCCGAACACGACGAGCGTGGCCTGGACTTCACGGCTGCCAAGGAAGGCAAGGCGCGGCTGCTGGCGGTGCAACCGGCCTTCATCAAGGCGGGTGGCGAAAGCGAGATCACCCTGGTGGGCAGCGGCTTGGAGGGCAAGCCTGACCTGGGTGCCGGGGTGGAAGTGACCGAAGTACTGGAGCAGACCCCGACCCTGGTACGGGTCAAGGCCCGCGCCGCAGCCGACGCCAAGCCTGGCCAGCGCGAGGTTGCGGTGGGGGCGCTCAAGGGCGTGAGCCTGGCGGTGTACGACAAGGTCGAGGAAGTGAAAGTCGTGCCGGCGTTCTCCATTGCCCGCATCGGTGAAAACGGCGCTTCGGTGCCCAAGGTGCAGGGCCGCTTCGAGGCCGAAGCCTGGGGCAAGGACGCCAGTGGCCAGCCGCTGCGCATCGGCTATCTGCCGGCCACCTGGAAGGTCGAGCCATTCAATGAACGTGCGGTCGAGGACGAAGACGTCAAGTTCGCCGGGCAGATGCAGGCCGATGGCGTGTTCGTGCCAGGCGGCGCTGGCCCTAACCCTGAACGCAAGATGATGACCAACAACGCGGGCAACCTGAAGGTCATCGCCACGCTGGCCGACGGTGGCCAGACGGGCGAAGGGCACATGATCGTCACCGTTCAGCGCTGGAACAACCCACCGCTGCCGTAACGGCAGGGTGCAACGGTTTTCCAACGGATCGATTACCGGGAGGTCGCCATGGGCGCACTACTGAACCTGGTCGAACGCAACCTGCATGAAGTGCAGGTAGATGCCGACCGCATGCTGTTCCACATCCCCAGCAGTTCGCTGTTCACCGCCGACGCGGTGACCGGGGGCATCATCGACACCTTGCGCCAGCAAGGCTGTTCGGCCGAAGAGCTGATGCAGCGCCTGGGCCAGCAGTTTGCCGGCAACGATATCCAGGACACCCTGCGCGAGCTGATCGCCCTGGAGCTGGTCAGCGACGGCTCGCCGCTGACCGCGGAAATCGGCGTCAAGCGGGTCGAGCGCACCGCGCTGAATACCGTGGTGCTCAACGTCAACACTGGCTGCAACCTCAGCTGCACCTATTGCTACAAGGAAGACCTGGACAAGCCATCTGCCGGCAAGAAGATGAGCACCGCCACCGCCGAAGCTTCGGTGGAAATGCTGCTCAAGGAATCGCCTGACGAGGAGCGCTACAGCGTGGTGTTCTTCGGTGGCGAGCCCTTGTCCAACCGGCCACTGATCGAACACATGGTGGGCTACTGCGAGCGGCGTTTCGCCGAGGCGGGCAAGCAGGTGGAATTCATCATGACCACCAATGCCACGTTGCTGACCGAAGAGATTGTCGATTGGCTCAACGCCCATCGGTTCGGCCTGTCGATCAGCATCGACGGCCCCAAGACCGTGCACGACCGCAACCGCATCACGGTGGGCGGGCAGGGCACCTATGACGTCGTGCGGCGCAAGGCCGACATGCTGCTGTCGCGTTACAACAGTCGGCCGGTGGGGGCGCGGGTGACCTTGACCCGCGGCATCACCGATATCGAGACGATCTGGAACCATCTGTTCAACGAAATGGGCTTTGCCGAAGTCGGCTTTGCCCCGGTCACTTCCGGCGACATGGCGGACTTCAACCTTACCGGCGAAGAACTGGTTGAGGTCTTCGCCAACATGAAGGCGCTGGGGCGCCGCTACCTGGACGCCGCGCTGGAACACCGCAATATCGGTTTTTCCAACCTGCACCAGCTGATCACCGACATCCACGAGGGCCACAAGAAGGCCCTGCCATGCGGTGCCGGGCTGAAAATGCTGGCAGTGGACCATGAAGGCGAGCTGAACCTGTGCCACCGCTTCACCGGTTCCAGCCTGCCGACCTTCGGCAACGTGCACCAGGGCGTCAAGCAAGTGGAGCTGAACGACTTCCTGTCGCAGCGTCTGGACCGCAGCAACACCGGCTGCGAAAGCTGCCGCATCCGCAACCTGTGCTCTGGCGGCTGCTACCACGAAAGCTACGCCCGCTACGGCGACCCGCAGCACCCGACTTACCACTACTGCGAACTGATGCGCGACTGGGTCGACTTCGGCATCGAAGTCTACAGCCGCATCATGGCCGCCAACCCGGCCTTCATCGACCGCTACATCACCCCGCGGAAGGCGCACTGACATGAAGCACTTGAAGCCCCTGAACAACAAGGCGCGCATCCTTGAACAGGCCGCTGCCGAAGACCGCATCGAAGAAGTCATGGCCATGAGTGCGGTGGCCGGCTGCACGGCCACCACCGACCCGGGTTGGGAAGTGGATGCCTTTGGTGGCGTGAGCTCGCTGTGCCAGCCGATGGAGGCCGACCTGTACGGTTGCTCCGACCCTTGCTGGTGGCCGGCCCAGGTGCCGGACATGATGAGCACCTACCAGGACTGGAACGCCCAGGCGACCAACTCGGCGGAAGACTGGCGCAACCTCGGCACCGTGTTCCCGAAAGACAAGTGACCGGCCCAACAAGAATGACAAGGGGAAACCGCATGAAAGCTGGACGCTGCGCGCAACTCGCGCTCACCCTCGCCGCCACGGCCTGCGCCGGGCTGGCTCAGGCTGACGACACCGGGCCTGCGCTGAAGGCTGGCCACGAATACATGATCGTGACCAACTACCCGAACAACCTGCATGTGGTCGATGTGGCCAGTGACACGGTGTACAAAAGCTGCCAGATGCCCGACAAGTTCGGCCCTGGCACCGCGATGATGGCGCCGGACAACCGAACTGCCTACGTGCTCAACAACCATTACGGCGACATCTACGGCATCGACCTGGACACCTGCAAGAATACCTTCCGGGCCAACCTGTCCAGCGTGGCGGGAGAAGTGGGCCGGTCGATGTACTCGTTTGCCATCAGCCCCGATGGCAAGGAGGTGTACGCCACGGTCAACCCGACCCAGATGCTGAATGACCACTACGTGGTCAAGCCGCCGCGGCTGGAGGTGTTCAGCACCACTGATGGGCTGCAGGCCAAGCCGGTGCGCACCTTCCCGATGCCGCGCCAGGTGTACCTGATGCGTGCCGCCGATGATGGCAGCCTGTTTGTCGCAGGGCCGGACATCTACAAGATGGATGTGAAAACCGGCAAGTACACGGTGGCCTTGCCGCTGCGCAACTGGAACCGCAAAGGCTACAGCGCCCCGGACGTGCTGTACTTCTGGCCGCACCAGAGCCCGCGTCACGAGTTCACCATGCTGTATACCATTGCCAGGTTCAAGGACGACAAACAGGACCCGGCCACGGCCGAGCCGCTGTATGGCTACCTGAGTGTCGACCTGAAGACCGGCAAGAGCCACACCCAGGAATTTGCCGACCTGACCGAGCTGTACTTCACCGGCCTGCGTTCGCCCAAGGACCCGAACCAGATCTACGGCGTGCTCAACCGCCTGGCCAAGTACGACATCAAGCAGCGCAAGCTGATCAAGGCGGCTAACCTTGAGCACACTTACTACTGCGTCACCTTCGACAAGAAGGGCGACAAGCTGTACCTGGGCGGCACCTTCAATGACCTGGCGGTGTTCAACCCGGATACGCTGGAAAAGGTGAAGAACATCAAATTGCCGGGTGGCGACATGTCCACCACTACGCCACAGGTGTTCATCCGCTAGAGCCAGGGTGGATTTACTGGCCGCTTCGCAGCACAAGGCTGCTCCTACAGGACACCGCGTTCCCGTGTAGGAGCAGCCTTGTGCTGCGAAGAGGCCGCCCCAGCCCCCACAAAAACAACAAGAGAGTGCCCATGCCCCAGCCAAGCTACTCCCAGGGCAATCCAGACAAAGCCCTGCTTACCCAATGCATTGGCGATGCCTTCGACGCCACCGTCGCCCGCTTTCCCGACCGCGAGGCGCTGGTGGTGCGCCACCAGGCCCTGCGCTACACCTGGCAGCAACTGGCCGAGGCCGTCGACCAGCACGCCCGCGCGCTGATGGCACTGGGCGTGCAACCCGGTGACCGGCTGGGTATCTGGGCACCCAACTGCGCCGAGTGGTGCATCACCCAGTTCGCCAGCGCCAAGGTCGGCGCGATCCTGGTCAACATCAACCCGGCCTATCGCTTCAGCGAACTGGACTACGCCCTCGGCCAGGCCGGCTGCCGCTGGGTGATCTGTGCCGACGCGTTCAAGACTTCCGATTACCATGCGATGCTGCAGGGCCTGGTCCCTGGCCTGGCCAGCAGCCAACCGGGCGCGCTGACCTGCGAGCGCTTCCCCGAGTTACGCGGCGTGGTCAGCCTGGCTGCCTCGCCACCACCGGGCTTTCTGGCTTGGCACGCCTTGCAGGCGCGTGCCGAGTCCGTCAGCTGCCAGGCCTTGGTCGAACGCCAGGCGCAGCTGCGCTGCGACGACCCGATCAACATCCAGTACACCTCCGGCACAACCGGTTTTCCCAAGGGCGCCACCCTCAGCCACAGCAATATCCTCAACAACGGCTACATGGTTGGTGAAAGCCTGGGCCTGACCGAGCACGACAGGCTGGTGGTGCCGGTGCCGCTGTATCACTGTTTCGGCATGGTCATGGCCAACCTTGGCTGCATGACCCACGGCAGCACCCTGATCTACCCCAGCGATGCCTTCGACCCGCTGGCCACGCTGCGTGCGGTGGCCGAGGAAAAGGCTACCGCGTTGTATGGCGTGCCGACCATGTTCATTGCCGAGCTGGACCACCCGCAACGCAGGGAGTTCGACCTGTCGAGCCTGCGCACCGGGATCATGGCCGGCGCCACCTGCCCGATCGAGGTGATGCGCCGGGTGATCGGCGAAATGCACATGGCCGAGGTGCAGATTGCTTATGGCATGACCGAGACCAGCCCGGTGTCGCTGCAGACCGGGCCCGACGATGACCTGGAACGCCGGGTGACCAGTGTCGGCCGTACGCAGCCACGGCTGGAGAACAAAGTGCTGGACGCCGACGGCAATACCGTACCGCGTGGGGAGATAGGCGAACTGTGCACCCGCGGCTACAGCGTAATGCTTGGCTACTGGAACAACCCCAAGGCCACGGCCGAGAGCATCGATGAAGACGGCTGGATGCACACCGGGGACCTGGCGGTAATGGATGAACAGGGCTATGTGCGTATCGTGGGGCGCAGCAAGGACATGATCATTCGCGGCGGTGAGAACATCTACCCGCGCGAGCTGGAAGAGTTCTTCTTCACCCACCCGGCGGTGGCGGATGTGCAAGTGATTGGCGTGCCGTGCAGCAAGTACGGCGAAGAGATCGTGGCCTGGGTGCGCCTGCACCCGGGGCATACCGCCAGTGAAGACGCGCTGCGTGAGTGGGCGAGGGCGCGGATTGCGCACTTCAAGGTGCCTCGGTACTTCCGCTTTGTCGACGAGTTCCCGATGACGGTGACCGGCAAGGTGCAGAAGTTCAGGATGCGCGAGATCAGTGTCGAGGAGTTGTCCTCCCGATAACCATCACCCCTCAGCTACGCGGACCTTTGTAGGAGCGGCCTTGTGCCGCGAAAGGGCCGCACAGCGGCCCCAGCAATTTATGCATCACAGCTGAAATCCCGGGGCCGCTTCGCAGCCCTTTCGCGGCACAAGGCCGCTCAATGACCGCGCCATGTGCTTAGCCTTGCAATAGTTCCGGGCTGTTGAAGTTGCTCAACCGGCGATCATCATCGGCACACTCCAACCCCTGCACCGCCTCGCGCAGCAAGGCCTTCTGCAAACTCCGCTCTCCCGTCGCCCAGGCCTGCTCCAGCATTGGCAGTAACCGCCGTGGTAGCACGCTGAACATGGGCTGCCAAAACCCACCCTGACGTACCATTGCCGCACTGTCACTGGCCACCGCCAGCCTTAACAGCGCCTCGATCAAATCGCGGTCAACCCGTGGTGCATCGCAGGCCAGTACCACCATCCACTCATGCCGTGCCACCTTGAGCCCGGCAATCACCCCCGCCAACGGCCCGGGGAAGTCCGCTTCGGCATCGCCCACCAGCTGGTCAGCGTACATACGGTAAGCCTCCTGGTTACGGTTGCAGGAAATCACCAGGTCATCGCTTAGCGGTCGCACCACCCGCTGTACATGCGCAACAAGCGGTTCGCCCTGCCACGCGACCAGGCCTTTGTCACGGCCGCCCATGCGTTGGCCACGGCCGCCGGCGAGAATGAGGATGGAGCAGGGGGGCAGTGCATCAGGCATGAAAAAGGGCTCCGGGCAGTCACTGCCGGGAACCCTCCCATTTCACACGGGGCTTGTCCAGTCAGCTTTCGCTGACCCCGCCTTGTGCGTTGGCGTCACGCGCCTGACGCCGTCCCGCAAGGCGCATCACCACCACGAAGAACACCGGCACGAACACCACCGCCAACGTGGCGCTCAGCATGCCGCCAATCACCCCGGTACCAATAGCTTGCTGGCTGGCCGAACTGGCCCCGCTGGCGATGGCCAGGGGTACCACGCCGAGGATGAACGCCAGCGAGGTCATCACGATCGGCCGCAGGCGCAGGCGGGCGGCCTGCACGGCGGCGTCTGCGGCGTCCATGCCCTGGTCGACCAGGTGCTTGGCGAACTCGATGATCAGGATGGCGTTCTTTGCCGACAGGCCGATCAGGGTAATCAGGCCAACCTTGAAGAACACGTCGTTGGGCATGCCGCGCAGGGTCACGGCCAGCACTGCACCGAGCATGCCGAGCGGTACCACCAGCAGCACGGCAGTCGGGATCGACCAGCTTTCGTACAGCGCTGCCAGGCACAGGAACACGATCAGTAACGACAATGCCATCAGCATCGGTGCCTGGCTGCCGGACAAGCGCTCTTGCAGCGACAGGCCGGTCCACTCCAGGCCGGCGCCGGGCGGCAGCTGAGCCACCAGGCGTTCGATTTCGGCCATGGCTTCGCCCGAACTGTGGCCGGCTGCCGGCTCACCGGAGATCGACACCGCCGGGTAGCCGTTGTAGCGGGTCAACTGCACCGGGCCGCTGACCCACCTGGCCTGCACGAATGCGCCCAGTGGCACCATCTTGCCGCTGTTGTTGCGCACGTGGATTTTCAGCAAATCTTCGACCTGGCTGCGCTGGTCGCCCTCGGCCTGCACCACCACCCGCTGCATGCGGCCTTGGTTGGGGAAGTCGTTGACGTAGCTGGAGCCCACCGCCACGTCCAGCACCGAGCCGATATCGGCAAACGACACCCCCAGGGCATTGGCCTGGCGGCGGTCGATTTCCAGCTGCACTTGCGGGCTTTCGGCCAGCGACGCTTCGCGCACGTTGGTCAGTACCTTGCTGTTGCCCGCATTGGCCAGCAGCGTGTCGCGGGCAGCCATCAGCGCAGCGTGGCCCATACCGCCACGGTCCTGCAGGCGGAACTCGAAGCCGGTCGACTCGCCCAGGCCGTCGATAGGCGGCGGCAGGACCGAAAACGCCACGGCGTCCTTGAGCTGGGAGAAGGCCGCGCTGGCACGGTCGGCAATCGACTGGGCGCTGTCGTCGGCACCGCGCTCGGACCAGTCTTTGAGGGTTGTGAAGGTCAGTGCCGCGTTTTGCCCGCTACCGGAGAAGCTGAAGCCGAGGATCACGGTGGTGTTGCCTACGCCGGGTTCTTCGGCGTTGTGTGCCTCGATTTGCGCAGCCACCTGTTCAGTGCGCATGCGGCTGGCCCCTGGTGGCAGCTGGATGTCGGTGATGGTGTAGCCCTGGTCTTCGGTGGGCAAGAACGCCGTGGGCAACTGGCTGAAGCCATAGCCCAGCACCGCCAGTAGTACCGCGTACAGCAGCAGGTAGCGGCCGCTGCGCTTGAGCGCCTGTACCACCCAGCGCTGATAGCCGTTGCTCAGGTTTTCAAAACGGCGGTTGAACCAGCCGAAGAAGCCCTTGCGTTCATGGTGCTCACCCTTGGCCACCGGTTTAAGCAGCGTGGCGCACAATGCCGGGGTGAGGCTGAGGGCCAGGAATGCCGAGAACAGGATCGACACCGCCATCGACAGCGAGAACTGCTGGTAGATCACCCCCACCGAGCCTTGCATGAAGGCCATTGGCAGGAACACCGCCACCAGCACCAGGGTGATGCCGACGATCGCTCCGCTGATCTGGCCCATGGCCTTGCGGGTGGCTTCTTTGGGCGGCAGGCCTTCCTCGGCCATGATGCGCTCGACGTTTTCCACCACCACGATGGCATCGTCGACCAGAATGCCGATGGCCAGCACCATGCCGAACAGGGTCAGCACGTTGACCGAGAAGCCCATGGCCAGCATGACCGCGAAGGTGCCCATCAGCGCCACCGGCAGCACCAGGGTGGGGATCAGGGTGTAGCGCAGGTTCTGCAGGAACAGGAACATCACCGCGAACACCAGCAACATGGCTTCGAACAGGGTGGTAATGACCTGCTCGATCGACACCTTGACGAACGGCGAGGTGTCATAAGGGATGTCGTACTTGACGCCTTCCGGGAAGTAACGCGCCAGGTCCTGCATTTTCGCCCGCACCAGGGTGGCGGTTTCCATGGCGTTGGCACCCGGCGAGAGCTGCACGCTGAACGCAGTGGCCGGCTTGCCGTTCAGCCGTGTGCCGTACTGGTATTCCTGAGCGCCGATCTCGACCCGGGCGACATCACCGACGGTGACCGTGGAGCCATCCAGGTTGGCGCGCAGGACAATGGCGGCAAATTCTTCGGGGGTGCTCAGCTGGCCCTTGACCACCACGTTGGCGGTGATTTCCTGGGTGTCGCGGCTGGGCAGGTCGCCGATACTGCCAGGCGCCACCTGGGCGTTCTGCGCCGCGATGGCCTCGGCCACGTCGTTGGGCGTGAGGTTGAAGCCGATCAGCTTGCCGGGGTCGATCCAGACGCGCATGGCGCGCTCCGAGCCGTACAGCTGGGCTTTGCCCACGCCCTTGAGGCGGCGGATTTCGTCCATCACGTTGCGCGCCAGAATATCCGACAGTGCGGTCTCGTCGAGCTTGCCGTCTTCGGAGGTGAGGGTGCCCAGCAGCAGGAAACCGGTGGACACTTTCTCCACCTGCAGGCCCTGTTGGGTGACCGGCCGCGGCAGGCGCGACTCGACCACCTTCAGGCGGTTCTGCACGTCGACCTGGGCCAGGTCCGGGTGGGTACCCGGGGCGAAGGTGGCGGTGATGGTGGCGCTGCCCAGGCTGCTCTGCGATTCGAAGTACAGCAGGTTGTCGGCGCCGTTGAGTTCCTGCTCGATCAGGCTCACCACGCTTTCGTCCATGGTCGCCGCAGAAGCGCCGGGGTACACGGCGTAGATTTCCACCTGCGGCGGCGCCACATTGGGGTACTGGGCCACGGGCAGCTGCGGAATGGCCAGCGCCCCGGCCAGCAGAATGAACAGCGCGACCACCCAGGCGAATACCGGGCGGTCGATGAAGAATTGCGGCATGAATCAGGCCCTCACTGGCCGGTATGCTGAGCGATGGGTGCTACGCCGGGGGGTGTTTCAACCTGCACGTGGTCACCGGCCTTGACATGCTGCAGGCCCTCGACCACCACCCGCTCGCCAGCGGCCAGGCCCTCGCTGACAATCCAGCGGTCGCCTTGGGCGCTGCCGAGCACTACCTGGCGGTCGCTGACGCGGGCCTGCTGGTCGACCACCAGCACTTTGGGGACACCGGCGCTGTCGCGCAGGATGGCGCGCTGCGGCACGCTCAGGCCCTTGGGTTGCACGGCCTGTTCCAGGCGCACACGCACGTAGCTGCCGGGCAACAGGTCGAGGTCCGGGTTGGGGAACTCGCTGCGCAGGGTGATCTGGTTGGTCGTGGGATCGACGCTGATGTCGGAGAACAGCAGCTTGCCTGGCAGCGGATAGGCGCTGCCGTCGTCCTGGATCAGCGTGGCGCGGGCCTGGCCGTCGCCCACCTGCTGCAATTCGCCTGCGCGCAAGGCGCGGCGCAGGGCATTGAGCTCGCGGGTAGACTGGGTGACGTCGGCGTGGATCGGGTCCAACTGCTGGATGGTCGCCAGCGGGGTGGTCTCGTTCTGGCCGACCAGTGCGCCTTCCGTGACCTGGGCACGGCCGATGCGGCCAGAAATGGGCGCTGTCACGGTGGCGTAGCCAAGGTCCAGGCGGGCACGCTCCAGGGCCGCCTTGGCGGCGGCCACTTCGGCGTCGGCTTGCAGGAAGCTGGCCTGGGCGTTGTCGTATTCCTGGCGGCTGACGGCCTTGTCGTCGACCAGCTCGCGGTAGCGCTGCTCCTGCAGACGTGCCTGGTACAGGGTGGCCTTGGCCTTGGCCAGGGTGGCGCGGGCGCTGTCATGGTCGGCCTTGAACGGCGCCGGGTCGATCAGGAACAGTACATCGCCCTGCTTGACGTCACTGCCTTCACGATACACCCGCTTGAGTACCACACCCGCGACACGCGCGCGCACTTCGGCGGTGCGCGGCGCCAGGATGCGGCCGCTGAGTTCGCTGCTGATGGCCAGTGGCTGCAGTTGCAGGGTTTCTACCCGCACTTGCGGGGTGGGGGCTTGCTCGTCTTGCTCGGCGCTGTCGCCACAGCCGGCCAGGGACAGGCTCAGAAACGCCATGAGCGCCACAGGGCGCAGGCGTGGGGGGAGGGTAGTAGGCATACGGATCTTCCGATGATGACCGGGGCAATGGTACGGCAGGTGTAGCCCGTGCGGCTGTTAATACCTGTAGGGCGAGTGTGAAAAAGTGTGAAGAACAATCCTTTCGAGCGGTTGGGTTCTATATTCTGCGCATACCTGTACTGGCCTCTTCGCGGGCTTGCCCGCTCCCACAGGTATTGCACAGGTTTCAGACGCTGTGCGGCCCCTGTGGGAGCGGGCAAGCCCGCGAAAAGACCAGTGAGGTCTACCACAACCTAGATCCCAAGCACCTATGCCGAATATTTTCCTGGTCGAAGACGACAGCGCCCTGTCCGAGCTGATCGCCAGCTACCTGCAACGCAACGACTTCCATGTCCAGGTGATCGCCCGGGGCGACCATGTGCTGGACGAATATCGTCGGCAAAAGCCCGACCTGGTCATCCTTGACCTGATGCTGCCGGGTATCGATGGTTTGCAACTGTGCCGCCTGCTGCGCCAGGAGTCGCAGAACCTGCCGATCCTGATGCTCACCGCCCGCGACGACAGCCATGATCAGGTACTGGGCCTGGAAATGGGCGCCGACGACTATGTGACCAAACCCTGCGAGCCGCGCGTGCTGCTGGCCCGCGTGCGCACGCTGCTGCGGCGCAGCAGCGTCAACGAGCCGCGGCTGGATAACGACCTGATCCTGATTGGAGGCCTGCGCATCGACCTGGCCGAGCGCACGGTCAGCTGGCGCGGCGAAGAGGTGGAGTTGTCCAGCGGCGAATACAACCTGCTGGTGGTACTGGCGCGCAATGCCGGAGAAGTGCTGAATCGCGACCGCATCTTGCAGCAGCTGCGCGGTATCGAGTTCAACGGCACTGACCGTTCGGTAGACGTGGCCATCTCCAAGCTGCGGCGCAAGTTTGACGATAACGCCGGCGAAGCGCGCAAGATCAAGACGGTGTGGGGCAAGGGCTACCTGTTCAGCCGCGTCGAGTGGGAGTGCTGACCGGCCATGCTCAAGATCCTGGTGCGGTTGTACCTGGTGATCATTGTCGCCTACGCCGGTGCGCTGCTGCTCATTCCTGACACCATCGTCGGCCTGTTCCAGGAGCGCTTCATGGCCTACAACCTGGACCAGGCCAAAGGCGTGCAATCGTTGATCGTGCGCCAGTTCCACCAGGCCCCGCGCGAGCAGTGGCCGGCCGTGGAGCAGGACCTGGCCAGTGCGTTCGCCCCGCTGGAAGTGAAGCTGCTGCGCATGGACCAGGCCGAACTGAGCGCGGATGAGCAGGCGCGCCTGGAACACGGCCAGTACGCCGTGCGCATTGCCGAGTGGGGCTACTACGAAACGGTGCTGGCACCGCTGGACAAGCAGTGGCTGGTGCGCCTGCATGCACCGCCAGACCCGCTGGACATCAATGTGTTGTCGTGGGGCGTGACCGTGCTGATCGGTGCGGCCATGCTGGGCTGCCTGCTGTTGTGGGTGTGGCCGCACTGGCGCGACCTTGAGCGCCTGAAGGAAACCGCCCGGCGCCTGGGCCAGGGGCAGATGGCCGAGCGCACACACATTTCGCCGCATTCCAACATTGGTGAGTTGGCCGGGGTGTTCGACACCATGGCCAGTGACCTGGAGCGCCATGTCAACCAGCAGCGCGAGTTGCTCAATGCGGTGTCCCATGAGCTGCGCACGCCGCTGACCCGCCTGGACTTCGGCCTGGTGCTGCTGTTCGACGAAGTGCCGCCGGCCAGCCGCAAGCGCCTGCTGGAACTGGTGGGGCATGTGCGTGAGCTGGATGAGCTGGTGCTGGAGCTGCTGTCCTACAGCCGCCTGTATAACGCCGACCAGGCCCGCGAGCGGGTCGAAGTGTCGTTGCTGGAACTGGTCGACAGCGTACTCGGCGGTTTTGCCGAAGAGCTTGATGGCCGAGGTATCCAGTGGGAAGTAAGGGCCGAGGGCAATTTGCCCCGGTTTGTGCTGGACCCACGGCTGACGGCGCGGGCGGTGCAGAACCTGGTGCGCAATGCCATGCGCTATTGCGACGAAAGCCTTTTGTTGCGCTTGCGGCTGGAGGACGATGGCGCCTGTTTGCTCACGGTTGAAGATGACGGGATCGGCATACCGGTAGAGGAGCGGGAGCGGATTTTCCAGCCGTTCTACCGGCTGGACCGCAGCCGCGACCGCAACACCGGCGGGTTTGGCCTGGGGCTGGCGATCAGCCGGCGAGCGATCGAAGGCCAGGGCGGCACCTTGACGGTAGCGCAGTCGGCGCTGGGCGGGGCGCAGTTCAGGATTCGCTTGCCTGCGGGGTGATGGGTGGCTGTACCGGCCTCTTCGCGGGTAAACCCGCTCCCACAGGTACGCCACAGCGTTCAAAATCTGTGCGGTCCCTGTGGGAGCGGGTTCACCCGCGAAGAGGCCGGGCCTGCTAACCCTGTGCCGCCAACTGTGTAGTCCACAGCACGACCCGGTCTTTGCCGCTGTGCTTGGCTTCATACAATGCCTGGTCGGCGCGGACCAGCGCTGTGGTCAGGCTGTCGCTCCGGTCCACCCGGGCCAGGCCTATGCTGATGGTTACCGGATGCTCGCCCCTGTCCTCGCGCACCCGTTGGCACAGCGCCGCCACCTGCTGCTCGGCACCCTGCTGGTCCAGCCCTTGCAGGAAGATCGCGAACTCTTCACCGCCCAGTCGGGCAAATGCATGACCGGCCATGCTCGCCTTGATATGCAGGGCCACGCGCTTGAGTACCTCGTCGCCGACGTCATGACCGAAGAGGTCATTGACCCGCTTGAAGTTGTCGATATCGATCATCGCCAGGTATTGCCCGGACGAGGCCATGCGCAGCTGACGGTCGGCCTGGGCCATGAACGACCGGCGGTTGGGAATGTCGGTCTGGGCGTCTATGTAGGCCTGCTCCAGCAGCACCTTGGACAGGTAGAAGTTGTGCAGCTTGGCTTGGCGGATTTGCAGGTAGCTGTAGCTGACCAGGCCGCTGAGAAACACTGCGTAGCTGATCAACATGGCGCCTTCGACCGCGTCCGGCTCCATGCGGGTGTGGTAGAACGGGCTGAGCATCACCCAGGTGATGGCCATGGCGC
Source organism: Pseudomonas sp. GW460-LB5 (assembly GCF_059423245.1). Lineage (NCBI taxonomy): Bacteria > Pseudomonadati > Pseudomonadota > Gammaproteobacteria > Pseudomonadales > Pseudomonadaceae > Pseudomonas > Pseudomonas sp. GW460-LB5. The sequence goes on along the minus strand of NZ_JBWKXT010000003.1, from coordinate 23,888 downwards.
AGAAAAATGACCAGCGCCGCACCGGCAGCACCGACATGGCATACAACACGGTGGAGACCCCGAGGATCAGCCACACCGGGCGCAGGGCCACCGGGAGGCCTTCGATCACCAGGCGCATGCCCAGGGTGATGACGGTGATGAACAGCAGGTTAAGTACATCAAAGTGGTGGCTGCGGTGTGTGAAACGCAGCACCACGGTCAGGCTGCCGAGCAAGGCAATGAACACGCATGACAGCCAGGTGAAACCTTGGCCACCGAGGAAGCTGACGATAAGGTCGAAGACCAGCCAGATCAGGAGACTGATGCAGAACACCAACAGGCAGAACGGGCGCATGGACTCGAATTCGTGCTGGCGGAACTCGGCGCGCAGGGCGGCGGGGGCGACCTGTTTGCGTACGTGTTCCTCGATGGTCTTGAGCATGGAGGAGCTCCTGGGGGTACTGCTTTGCCAGGGCCAGCCCTGGCGACTCAATTGTGTGGCAAAACACCCCGGGCCCAGGGCCGGTAGCGCAAGTCAAACACCGCCTCGAGATGGCACCCGCCAACCAGCGTCGGCTCGGCAGGCTCAGCCCTGAATGCCTGACCTGGCACACTCACCTGGCGAAACGCCTCGCGCACTACACCTATTCGGCACGGCAAGGCCTGTTCGTAACCCTGGCGCACCAACGGCGGTAATCGCCCGGTGCCGGCGCCATCCTGCCACCACACAGTCAAGCCCAGGCCTGCCAGTTGATCCAGCCAGGCGCCATTGACCCGGGGCGACAGCTTGCCTGCGCTGAAGGCACTGATGTGCAGAGGCTTGTCCAGTTGGCGGTTGAAGGCCTGTAACTGGCTGTACAGCGCTTCGCGACGCGCGGGGTCGCGAAAATGCTGGTCGTCCAGTTCCATGGGCAGGTACCAGCCCTCCACCGGCAATTGCCAGGCCTGACGCAGTTGCTGGTACTGGCTGAGTGAGCGCCCCAGCTGCGCTTTCCAATAGCTGTTCAGGCCCTCGCCGTCCAGCTCGTCCAGGCGTTTGTAGTAGGCGGGGTCCATGTAGAGGCCCAGCACCAACCGCAAGCCTTGTGCACGGGCGCTGCGCAGGCTGCTGGCCAGCCAGCCTTGGGCGCCGCCGAAGTCGCTGTCGCCATAGGCGCTCCATTGCACGATCAGGGTGTTGCCGCCCTGGGCCACGGTGGCATGCCACAGTTGTTGCCACTGGGCGGGGGTGACAGTGGCATCGCGGTTGAGCGGTTGGTAGAACAGGCGCTGGTCGGCGGTGGCAGGCAGGCACACGGCAAACAGGCAGATGGCGAGGAGCGTACGCATCAGAAGGTCATCTCCGCACCGACCAGCACGCCGTTGGCGCGCTGGTAAAGGTTGCCGCCCAGCGACTGCTGGTACTCGGCACGCACTTTCAGTGAGCCACGGTAGGCGTTATAGCGATCGTCATCAAACCACCATTGCCAGCGCACGCCAACCCCGGCCCGGGCGTCCTGACGCCAGTCGTTGCTCGGATCCTGGCTGGAAAACTCGACAAAGCCATAGGGCATGAGGGTTTGCGGGGAGCTGCCGGGCAGCTTCCAGGCGTGGCCTTGCTGGTAGCGTGACAGCCAGGCGTGGTCCCCGGCGCGGGTCCACCAGGCCGCGTCGAGGTAGAGGAAGCGCTCGTTCCAGTCGTCTTCATCCACACGCCAGTCATTGCGCCAGTTGCCCTGGTCGAGGAACGAGGCGGTGGCGCGTAGCAGCAGGTCGTTGCTCGATTCGGCATTGTGGCGCAGATCGCCCCAGTTGCCGCCGACCTTGGCCGGGCTCAGCAACTGGCCAAGGCTCAGGCCGCGGTAGTGCGCTTCGTCGATCTGCCGCTGGTGGTACAGCTCGGCGTACAGGTTGAGGTTGGCCTGGCCGAGCGGCTTGTAACGCAGGCCGACCCCGGTACCCATGCTTTGCGCATAGTCGGTGCGGCTCTGGCCACCGAACAGTACCCGGCCATACACCGACAGCGTGCTGCCGTTGCGGCTGGGTTCTTCGCCCAGGGCATGGTCCCACATGGCTAACTGCACGTTCTGCGATTGGGCACGGCGTGAGCTGCCGCTGCGCTGGCCGTTGTCGAGAAACTTGTCGTTGGTCGAGGTGCCGGCGGGTGACCAGGTGCTGGCCAGGGTGATGGTGTCACGCCGTGACAGGCTTTCGTGGGCACGGCGCTGGCGGTATTTGCGGGCTTCCAGGCTGCCGTATTCATCGTCACCGGCGACCAGGTTCTGCTCCACATCGAGGATGCGGCGCAGTTCGCTGCGGGCTGAGGCGCTGTCTTCAGCTTCGTCGTAGCGCAAGGCCAGGGTTTCGCCGAGGCGATAATCCTCGGGGAAGTCGTGGGTGGCACGCGTCAGGTAGGGGATCGACTGGCGGCGCTGGGCCTTGTCTGTCGAGCCGGCCAGGCGCATGCCGTAGTCGGCGCGGTAACGCGGCTGATCGGGGGCCAGGCGCACGGCTTCGGCGAGCCAGGCCATGCTCTGGGCGCTGTCGCCGGCCAGCTGCGCGGTGCTGGCCGCGGCGTAGTAGTGGTCGGCTCGTGGGCTGCTTGCCAGTGCCTGGCGCTGAAACCCCAAAGCAGCCTGGTAATCGCCTTGGCGCTGGGCAATGGCTGCGCCCAGTGCCCAGTCATCGGCGCTGTGGTGTGCGGCAGCGTCCCAATAGCGGCGGGCCGCGTCAGCGTCGCCTGCGTCTAGCGCGCCACCGGCGGCCGTGAGGCGGGCGTTGTCGGTCCAGGCGCTGTCCGGCAGGCTGCGCCAGATAGGCAGCGCGGCTTCGGAATCGCCGGCCGCTTCAAGTGCATAGGCCAACGCCAGGCGGTTGCCGGCGTCACCCAGGCGTTCGGCGGCCTGGTAGTAGACCACCGCTTCACCGGGTTGGTCGGGCATGGCGCAGCGGCCCAGGGCGCGGTACTGGCCGGGCTCGCGGGGGGTGGCCGGCACCGCCTGGCGAACGGCGTCGCACTGGCCGGCCTCGGCCAGACGGCCGAGCAACTGGGCACGGGTACTGGCATCGACCCGGGGGATCAGGCCGAGCATGCGGTGGCTGTCCAGCGGCCCATCGTTGCGGGCAAACAGGTTGCCCAAGCGCTGCAACAGCGATGGGCTGAGGCGGCCCTGACGGCGATCGTAGGCCTGTTCCAGCAGTTGCCGGGCGTGTCCGGCCTGGCCCTGTTCCACCAGCAGAAACGTAGCTTGCTCCAGTGCGGCCAGGTCGCCACTTTGCCGGTAGCGGTTTTCCCATTCGCCGGCTGTGCGCGGTTGTGGGGGTTGCGGCGGGTCGCCATACAGGCGTTGCTTGAGCACGGCGTAGGCGCGTGTGTCGGTAGTGGGTGTGCAGCCTTTGAACTGTTCGCGGGCCAGGTTCGGGTCATGGCGTGACAGCCAGTCGACGGTGTCCAGGCAGGGGCGCTGCAGGTCGTTGCTCAGGCGGCGCACCAGTGCCGCATCATCACCTTCGCGGGCCAGCTCCCACAGCTGTTGACGCTGGTCGGGCTGATTCAGCTGATCGGGCGACAGCGACTGCAACCAGCGCTGGGCTTGCTGGTTGTGACCCACGGCGATAGCGCGGTTGGCCATGGCCAGGCGCGCCTGATCCGCCGCTTGAGGGGAGGGCGCGCTGGCCAGCAGCTTGTTCAGCCCTTTTTCGTTCACCTGCTGGACATAGGCATTGGCCAGGCGTTGCCAGTCTTCGGCGGGCAACTGGCCCTTGTCGGCGAGCGGCTGCAGTTGCTCGATGGTTTCCTGCCAGTTGCGTAGTTGTTCGGCGAAGTTGGCCCGAGCCAGGCGCAATACCTGGCCGTCACCCCTGGGGGGCAACTGGCTGAGCCAGTCCAGCGCTTTACCCGCACCGCCGAATTTGGCCAGGCTCAGGCTGTAGGCCTGCCACAGGCGCACGCGCTGATTACCCTCACTGGCCGCCAGCCATTGTTCCACCTGGCTGGCGGGCGGTGGGTCCTGTTCGATCCAGGTCAGGCGCAGTTCCAGCAGGGCGTCCGCGTATTCGGGGCTGCCGCCCAGCTGTTCGGCCTGCGCTTGGGCTTCCTTGTAGCGGCGTTGATGGGCCAGGGCCTCTACCAGCAGTGCGCGGGCCTCGTCGTTGTTGGGCACTCGCCCCAGCACGTGGCGGGTCAGGCGCTCCACCTCGGCCCAGTTGTCTTTCCTGGCTTCGCGATAGCTGCGGTCCATGAACGGGAAACTGGTGAACCGCTGGAAGTCGGTCATCGGCGTCGAAGCCGCAACAGGCAGGGCGGCGGCGCACAGCAACAGGCCAGTAAAGGTGAGGGAAACGCGCGGCTTCATGCCACCTCCCGGGTCAGATCAATGGCGGCCTGTTGTTCACTGGCCTGTTCGATCAGGGCCTGTTCCAGCACCTGCTCGGTGATGATGCCGCGGGCAATCAGGTGCTCGCCGAGGCTTTGGTGTTCGGGGTCAAAGTCGATCAAAGCCTGGTTGAACAGGGTCACAGGGACCATGCCGCGCACCTGCAGCAGCGCGCCGAGCATGACCTGGTGATGGCTAACCCGTTCCAGCAGCGCCTCATTGTCCTGGTGGCGTTCAAGCACGGCCAGCATGGCGCGGGTTTCTGGCTTCTGCCAGGGACTGGGGTAGTGATAGCGCAGGCCCAGTGTCACACGGCCCTGAGGCGCCAGGCGTGCTGTGACCGGGCGTTTAAGGTGGCGGCTGATCACCCCCAGCGAGACTTGGCTGACAGGGCTCTCGCTGGCCAGGATCAGCGTGTCACCGTCTTCGTCTACCGGCAGCACCGCATAGTGGGTGGCCAGCTTGCGCGGCAGTTTGGCGATCAATTGCGGGTCGAGCTTGAACGGGTTCAAGGGCGCCCAGGGCAAGTCCAGCTGCTCGGCCAGGGTGGCCACCAGTTGCTCGCTGGTTACCCAGCCACGCAGCAGCAGTTCGCGTCCCAGGCGCCGGCGTACCGGGCTGGTGAGTGCCTGTTGCAGCTGTTCGTCATTGATCAGCCCCTTGGCCACCAGACGCTGGCCCAGCGGGGTGCGGGCAGGGGCGGCGATGGCGGGAAATTCATGGGTGGTCTTGTCCCAGGCCACGCGGCGCGAGTCACCCATTTCCATCACCTGGCGCAGGGCCCGCAGGTTGGCGAAGAAGTTGACGAAGTTGCTCCACATCATCCGCGGTGCCGACAGCAAACCTTCGCCGATGCCGTAGAAACGGGTGACGAACCAGCCCCGCTGGAAGAGGCGGTTCAACAGCAGCAGCCCGTTCAGCCACAGCAAGGTGGACAGCAGCCAGCTGTCGCTGAGGATTGACATGAAGCGCCATGCATCCGGCGCAATCACCGTCACCAGCCACATGGCCAGCAACACCAGCAACAACAAGTTGACCAAAAAGCTCAGCAGATAGGCGAACAGCCCACGGCGGTCGCGCCAGAGGAAGTAGTTGAGCGCCCCTGTGCGGCTCCAGCCGAGGTTGCTGGTGCCTTGGAACACGATACCCACGATCCAGCGCGACTTCTGCCGGATGGCATGCTGCCAGTCACGCGGGAAGTGCTCGCGCACGCAGATCACCTGCGAAAACGCCCGGCTCATGCCCGGACGCCATTCCTGCTTCAGGGTCAGTGCCGGGTCGGTGATGGAATAGCGGGCAAAAATGCACTTCATGCCCTTTTGCTTCAGCCGAAAGCCAATGTCGTAGTCTTCAGTAAGGCTCTGGACGTCGAAGGCAATGCCGTCGCCGTCCTCCAGCAGCGCGCCGATGGCCCGGCGGCTGAAGCAGGTGCCGACGCCGGCGCTGGGCACCTGACCGGTCAGTGCTTCGCGGACGATGACGTCCTTGCCGTGGTTTTCGGCAAATTCGTCGACATAGTGGCCGGCGGTAAAGCCTTTCCATTCCGGTGCGTAGGGATAGACCGGGATCTGGATCATGTCCTTGTTCGGCAGCAGGTAGTTGAACAGCCGCAGCTCCATGGGCGAGATCACGTCTTCGGCGTCATGCAGGATGAAACCGGCAAACTCGATGCCAGCGTCCTGCTGGAAGCGCAGCAAGGCGTCGATGATGTTGTTCAGGCAGTCAGCCTTGCTGGTGGGGCCAGGGCGAGCGCACACCACTTTGTGCACGTTGGGGTAATGCAGGCACACCGCGTCCACATCGGCCTGGGTTTGTGGGTCGTTGGGGTAGGTGCCGACGAAGATCTGGTAGTTCTCGTAGTCGATGGTCGAGGCTGCCAGGCGAGCCATTTCACCCACTACGCCGACTTCGTTCCAGGCCGGGACCATGATGGCCAAAGGTTTTTCCGGGACTTCGAACAAGCGCTTCTCGTCGGCCCTTTGATGCTTGTCGTATATGCGAAAACGCCGTATCAACTTGCGCCCCCAGTAGCACAGGTCGATGAACAGGTCGTCCAGGCCGAGCAGGAACATCAACGAGGCAAGCATGATCGCCAGGATCTTCAGACCGAATAGCACATAGGTGAGAAAATCGATGAATGCCAGGCTCATGGGGCAGTCACCGGCACGGCAGAGTGGGCCATCGTCCTTATCCTCGCTCGGTTCCCTCGACGAAGTTGTACAAAATGACGCTATTTGTACGGGGTAAATACAAGCAGCCGAACGCGCTGTTGTCCAAATTTCGGGCTTTTTCTTGTGGGCCACATCTTGTAGTTTTACAGGTCGTTTACCCAGGGAGCTGAACATGCAAGGCAAGGCCCGCAAGATCGTCCAGGCCATTCTTTACGAAGCCATCGCCGTCGCCTGCGTGGCGCCTGCGCTGGAGCTGGCGTTTGGCGCCGGCATGGCGCAGTCGGCGGTACTGTCGGTGCTGATGTCAGGCATCGCGATGAGCTGGAACATGGGCTACAACTGGGTATTCGAACGCTGGGAAGCGCGCCAGCGCCAGCGTGAGCGCACCTTCATGCGGCGCTTGCTGCATGCCTTGGGCTTCGAGGGCGGGTTGGTGGTGATCCTGCTGCCACTGGTGGCGTACTGGCTGGATGTGAGCCTGTGGGCGGCGCTGCTGACCAACCTGGCGCTGTTCGTGTTCTTCTTCGTTTATGCCTTTGCCTTCCAGTGGGGCTTCGACAAGGTGTTCGATGTGCCGCTTTCGGCGCAGCAGGCCAAGTGTTGACTTTGTGCCGCACTACCGGCTAAGTTCCTACCCCATGAATACCTTCCCGCATGTGAACGCCATTATTATTACCGCCATTATCAGCTTGGCGGGCTAGCGCGTACGTGCACCTGACCCGCCCTGGAGGCGGGTTTTCTCTCTCTGACTCCTGGGCAACGTGAAAACAGCCAAGGAGTCATTGATGACCAGTTTCAGCGTCCCTCGTACTACCGTCACCCCCCAGCAACTGCTGTCGGAGCAGGTGCGGCGCATTCTGGCCGCGCCGGTGTACGACCTGGCCATCGAAACGCCCCTGCAAGCGGCGCCTGCGCTATCTGCCAGCCTGGGTAACCAAGTGTTGCTCAAGCGCGAAGACCTGCAGCCTACCTTCTCGTTCAAGATCCGCGGCGCCTATACCCGCCTGTCGCGCCTCAGTGCTGTGCAGCGTGAGCGTGGGGTAATCACCGCCTCGGCGGGCAACCATGCCCAGGGCGTGGCTCTGGCAGCGTCGCACCTTGGCATGAAGGCGACCATCGTCATGCCGACCACCACGCCGTCACTGAAGGTGGAAGGGGTGCGTTCGCGCGGCGGGCATGTGGTGCTGCACGGTGAGAGCTTCCCACACGCTTTGGCCCACGCGCTGAAGCTGGCCGATAGCGAAGGCGCTACTTTTGTGCCGCCCTTCGATGACCCGGACGTGATCGCCGGGCAAGGCACCGTGGCCATGGAAATCCTGCGTCAGCACCCGGGCGCGCTGGACGCCATTTTTGTACCGGTGGGCGGTGGTGGGCTGATCGCTGGTATCGCCGCCTACGTGAAGTACCTGCGCCCAGAGGTGAAGGTGATCGGCGTCGAGCCGGAGGACTCCAACTGCCTGCAGGCCGCCCTGGCCGCCGGGGAACGGGTGATCCTGCCGCAGGTCGGCACCTTTGCCGACGGTGTAGCGGTGGCGCAGATCGGCGCCCACTGCTTCGAGCTGTGCCGGCATTTTGTCGACGAAGTGGTGACCGTCAGCAGTGACGAGCTGTGCGCGGCAATCAAGGACATCTACGACGATACCCGCTCTATCACTGAGCCGTCCGGAGCCCTGGCCGTGGCCGGGATCAAGAAGTACGTGGCACGTGATGGAGTGCAGGGGCAGACACTGGTGGCCATTGACTCCGGGGCGAATGTGAATTTCGACCGCCTGCGCCACGTGGCCGAACGGGCTGAATTGGGCGAGCAGCGCGAGGCGATCATTGCGGTCACCATCCCTGAGCAGCCAGGCAGCTTCCGCGCCTTCTGCCAGGCACTGGGCAAGCGGCAAATCACCGAATTCAACTACCGCTATTACCCCGGCAAGGAAGCGCGGCTGTTCGTCGGGGTACAGACCCACCCTGTGCACGACCCGCGTGACCAGCTGCTGGCCAACCTGCGCGAGCAGGGTTACAGCGTGCTGGACCTGACCGACAACGAGCTGGCCAAACTGCATGTGCGTCATACCGTGGGTGGCCACGCAGCGCCAGGTGCTGATGAGCGGGTGCTGCGCTTCGAGTTTCCCGAGCGGCCAGGGGCGCTGCTGGGCTTTCTGGAACGGCTGGGCAAGCGCTGGAACATCAGCCTGTTCCATTACCGCAACCACGGGGCGGCGGAGGCCCGGGTATTTGCTGCGCTGGAGGTGCCGGGCGATGAGTTGGCGGGCTTGCCGTTGGCGCTGAATGAGATGGGGTATCGGTATTGGGATGAGACTGACAACCCGGCGTACAAGCTGTTCCTGGGCTGACGGCTGACCCACACCCCTATCGGGGGCCGCTGGGCGGCCCCATCGGGTTTGCTGATTCACCGTGGGGGAACAATCACCGGGCCAAGGTGGTCTGCTGTGAAGGCTGCAGCGGGACCCGGCGCCATTAAGCCGGTACTGTCCGGGCACTGTGTAGCCTCTCGCAACCGCGACACAGGGACGTGGCGGCCGATTAGGTTCAGTTAGGTAAAGTTGGGTAAATGCGGCCACGGCCTATACACGGACCAGTATTGTGGTTTGTACTGTCCAGCAAAAGATGACATTGATGAACACACTTCCGTCGCAGCCAAGTGCTGAACGCGGGGCGTTCTCCAGTTTTGAGGCGTGTCGCAACTCCCGGCAGGGCCCCGTGGTGATCCTTGCCTCCGGCGCTTCTGCCAAGCATTTCCCGCTGGGCGAATTCGCACATCTGCCCATCATTGCCATGAACGGTTCAGTTTCGATGACCGCCGAGCACGGTATCCGGCCTTTTTTCTATGTATGTACCGACAAAAGCTTCCCCAAGCAACAGCCGGGCTTGTTCGCCACGGCGTTGCGTGACAGCGAGCGCCTGGCGCTCTGGCCCGAGCAGTATGCCGGGGCCGATGTGCCCGCCGACACCGAGTGTTACGCCTTGCGCAAAGCCGACACGCCGGGCCTGCTGGACGGTTTGCGTGGCCATGGTGACAGCTGCGTTTGCAACCGCGCACTGTGGAGCAAACGCAGCCGCTCGATTGCCTTCAGCAAAGACCTGGGCCAGGGTTTTTTCGATGCCCGCACAGTGGCGTATGTGGCGTTGCAGCTGGCTTATCACCTTGGCTTTGAAGAAGTGTTGCTGGTCGGGGTAGATCTCGATCAGCGCGTTGGGCGCTTTTACGAGAACGGCCAGGGGCAGTGTTCGCCGTGCGGGCTCGACCAGCATTGGGAGAGCCGTATCCTGCCGTCGTTGGCGCTGATGGCAAGGGAAGTGCTCAACGAGCATTTCCATGTCTACAACCTGTCGGCGAGGTCGCGCATTCCTGCCGACCTGATCCCCAAGGTCAACCTCAGCCAGGCGCGGCACATTGCCGGCTGTGCAATTACCTGAGCAAGAAAGCGGGTGCATGAGGAACTGTGGATGCGTACAGTAGGTTGATCGCCATCTGCGGAGCCCGCTATGTCCAGCGCTTTCACGTTCATGCAATCGCCCGTCGGCACCCTGACCCTGGTGGCCCGCGGCGAGTGCCTGGCAGCCGTACTGTGGGAAGCGGAACGGGAAAACCGCGTGCGGCTCGGTGCCTTGCACCGTGACGACCAGTGCCCGGTGCTACGGGACACCGCGCGGCAGCTTGGCGAGTATTTTGCCGGCAAGCGCCAGCGCTTCGAGCTGGCGTTGGATTTTGCCGGTACCGAGTTTCAGCGCCAGGTGTGGGCCGCGCTGCTGGCAATACCCTTTGGTGAAACCCGCAGCTACGGCGACATCGCCCGGCAGATCGGCAACCCCAGCGCGGTGCGAGCGGTAGGCGCTGCCAACGGCCGCAACCCGATCTCGATCATCGCCCCGTGCCACCGTGTGATCGGTGCCTCGGGCAGCCTGACAGGCTTTGCCGGTGGCCTGGCGGCCAAGCAGTATCTGCTGGCGCTGGAAGGTCGGCAAAGCCTGGCATTGGACTTGTAGGCCTCACCTGAACCAACTGGCGAGCAGGCAAACCAATATCGCAAGCACCGAGCCTGCCATCAGGGTGTACTGCCGATGGGCCCGGCGGGCATGGGCTTTTACCGTACGCAGGTACTCGCCGGGAGTGGGTGCATCGGGCCGATGGCGCAAACCCTCGGCCACGTCGGCAAGCTGGCCCCGGATCAGCAAACCGACCAGATAGTAGGTGCAGGCGTAACTCAGCAACGCCAGAAACAGATAAATCATGCCGCGTGCAGGTGCAAAGGCAGGGCCATTGCGCTGGCATTGCCAGTGTCCAGCATGATCAGCCCCTCACTGTGATCATCCAGGCTGGCCAGCAAGCGCCCCTGGCTGTCCCACGCTGCCGACCCGCCGGCTCCGATGAAGGTATCGGCCGGCCCCACGCAGTTGGCCATCAACACCGGCATTGACAGTTCACGTGCCACCTCGGGGTAATGCGCGTAGCCCTCGCGGATGCCCTTGGCGGTTTTCGCCACACTGACCAGATACAGGTCGGCGCCGTGCTCGCGGGCGGCGGCCGCATGCGCCATGAACATCGATTCGTAGCAGATCGCCGGTGCCACCCGATGGTTGCCTGCCTGCAGCAGCAGTGCCTGATCGCCTGGGGTGAAGTAGGGCAGCTCGTCATCATGCAGGCGCCGTTTGGCATAGGCCTGGCGCGGTGCCCCGGGGCTGAAGATCGGCATGCCGATGCGAATGCCGTCGGGTGTCGGCAACGGCAGGCCTACGGCAACGGTGAGACCCAAGCGGTCACTGGCTGCCTGCAGCGGGCCCAGCCGTTCAGAGCTGACCGGCAAGGCGGCCTGGCGCGCAAGGCTTGGCTCATAGCCGGTCAGCGACAGTTCGGGGAAAACCACCAGCTCGGCGCCAAAGGCTGCAGCTTGCTCGATGCAGGCCAGATGACGCTGGAGGTTGCCTGGCAAATCGCCCTTGAGCGACGCCAGTTGCACGGCGCACAGTTTCATGAAAAACCCTTCCCTGGTTCAGGTTGAAGGGTCGAGCATACTATTGGCATCAATGGCTGTGCCAGTGAAGGGTTATTCAGGTTGCCGAGCACGTCGGCGTGCGCGGCTGGCGCGCCGTGTGCCATGCTATCCAGTGAAGCGCCATGGGCCCGGCACACACCGGGGGCAGCCTGCATTTTACGCCCGCCATGGCAGCGCCTGCAGAGGGAGATTGCAATGGGACGGTTTCGGCGGTTACTCGCCAATATCCGGGGACGTGACTTGGCAGTGGGTGATATCCATGGCCACTTCCAGCGCCTGGAGCAGTGCCTGGATGCGGTGGGTTTTGATCCGGCCATAGACCGCCTGTTCAGTGTGGGTGACCTGGTCGACCGTGGGCCGCACAGCGAGGCCGCGCTGGAGTGGCTCGCGCGACCCTGGTTCCATGCGGTGCAAGGTAACCATGAGGCGCTGGCAATTACCCGCGTGCGAGGGGGGCGGCTTGACCTGGAGATGTACCGCGCAGCGGGTGGAAGCTGGTTCCTGGACCTGCCGCGCAAGGCGCAATTGCGTTTCGTGGAACGCTTCGAGCAATTGCCGATTGCCATCGAAGTGGAAAGCGCGGCCGGCCTGGTCGGGCTGCTGCATGCAGACAGCCCGTTTGCAGATTGGGCAGCGCTACGTTCCTGTCTGCAGCTGGATGACGACCCTGAAGTACGCCAGGTATGCCAGTGGTCGCGGCGGCGCCTGAAACAAGGTGATACGCAGCAGGTGCAGGGCCTGCGTGCATTGCTGGTCGGCCACACACCGGTGCTGGAGGCAAAGCTGCTGGGCAATGTCTGGCACCTGGATACAGGGGGGTGGGCTAGCGGCCATTTCACCTTGATGGACATGCGTACCCTGCAACTGGTCAGCCCTGCGCCAGATGCATCAACAGCGCGGCGGCCAGGATCACCAGCATGATCCCTGAGGCCCGCTCAAGCCACGGCAGGCTGCGAGCGAAATGCCGCAGTACTCGTTGGTTGCCGATGGCCACGGCGACCAGCAGGTCCCAGAGCAGGACGATGCTGAACATCCACAGCGCGTAGGCCGATTTCCAGCCGGCGCTGGCGCTGGCGACCATGCTGGCGAGGCTGGCATAGAACAGCGCGTTCTTGGGGTTGAGGATACCGGACAACAAGCCCATGCCCAGATTGCGCCACCAGCCTTGAACCCTCGTGTTGCCTGCGACTGCGCCCAGGCGGGTTTGCCCGGCGTGGCGCAGGAACAGAATGCCGATGTAAAGCAGATAGCTGGCGCCGGCCAGTTGCAGTGCAGTGAACAGCAGGCTGCCTTCCTGCAGCACAGACAGGCCGGTGAAGGCCATGGCGATGAACGCGCCATTGGCCAGGGCAATGCCCAGGCAGGCGCCGCTGGCGATGCGCCAGCCGCTGTTGATCGAACTGCGTGCGACCAGGAAGAAGTCCGGGCCGGGTGAGAGCAGGGCGAGGAAGTGGGCGAGGGCAATGATCAGGAACGGTTGCATGGGCGGCGCGGCTCTGCGGGAAAAACCGCAGTCTGCTGCCGGGCCTGCCCCAGCGTATTGAACAATATTGCAAACAAAGCGGGGCACTGTCCCTGTGCAGGAGCGCACAGGCCTCTAATCGCCCCGATACTGCCCCGGCGTCACACCCACATGGGCTTTGAATACCCGTTGGAAATGGCTTTGATCGGCAAACCCGAGGCGGTAGGCCACCTCCGCCAACGCCAGCCCTTCGCCCAGCAACTGCCGCCCGCGATTGACCCGGGCATTGAGCAGATAGGCATGCGGCGTCAACCCTGTGGCCGTGCGGAATGCGCGGATCAACTGGTAGCGCCCAAGGCCGGCCTCGCGGGCCAGCACCTCCAGGCTCAGTTGCGCGGGGTCCTGGCCTTCGAGGCGTGCGATCAAACCGCTCAACGCAGTTGCCCCCAAGGCGGGGGCTGCTGCCAGCGGGGCTTGGGCGGAAAAGTCCAGGTCACCCACAAAGGCAATCAGCGCCGCATCCTTCTCACTGTTGCTGGCGCTGGAGAACAGCAACCTGTTCAGCTCGCAGAACTGCCCATACACCGCTGGCACCCGGCAGATACGCGCCGGCTCACCGGGCCCGGCGCCGCCCAGCCCCGACTCCAGCCGCACCTGGGTCAGCCAGTCGGCATCCACATGCAGCATCTGGTAGCTCCAGGCTTGCCCGGGTTGGGGGTTGCAGGCATGTACGCGGTGGGCTGGCACCAATACCAGCGTGCCGGGTGTCAGCCGTTCCTGCCCATGTGCGGCGCCGCTGAAATGGCTGTGGCCAGCATCCACCGCACCGATGGAGAACGTCGGGTGGCTGTGGGCCTTGTAACAGGCGCGGCTATGACAGGCGCGGCGGCTTTCCACATGCGGGAGTGCCGGGTCGCGCCACAGCTCGGCGTGGGAGCGGGGCATCACAAGGTCCTCTATTTCGCCCGCAGCGTAACAGGTGCCGCGTACCCATACAGTTTTTATCGCTGGCTGTAACTTGACCGCAAGGCCCGGCACAACGCCAGCCGCTAGGGCCTGCGCACGGCCTGCGTGGCCGGAGGTGGTCGCATCATCGCCTTCAGCGGCATGATCGCCTTGGCGGCCATGGGCCTGGCCGTGGTGCTGCACACCAGTGAATACCTGTTTCTGGCCATCAAGGTAGTGGGTGCGGCGTACCTGTTCTACATCGCCTGGCAACTGTGGCGCGCACCGGTAGGCGAGGCCGTGGTGGCAGCCGATCACCCGCGTGGCACCTGGCGCCTGACGCGGCAGGAGTTTTGGGTGGCAGCTGGCAAGCCTAATGATGTCCAATATAGACACTAGTGACAGGCACCTGTCGAACCACAGCTGACATAACTTTCGTTGCTAAATCGGGCAACTCACCAGGTCTAAGCCCCTTAGAGCCAACAATCCTTGCGTTCCCACCTTGCCATTGCAACATTCCGCCGTGTTGCCAATCAACGTATGATTTCGCCTACACCGCCGCTTGCGTTCTGTTTGCTGGGCACCGGCGTAGTCTCAATCAGGTTGAACAAAGGGCATTTGGCTGAACACGAAGTACCCTTTGTTTGGGGTATTCAAGGTATCGCTCGAATGTTAATGTCGCGCGCAACCGGCTCATCACCCTACGCATCCTGCGTCTGCATCAAGGAGAGCTACTTGTTCAAATCGCTGCGATTGACCAACTTCAAGGCCTGGAAAGACACAGGGGAAATCAGTCTGGCGCCTGTGACCATGTTGTTGGGCACCAACTCCTCTGGCAAGTCTTCATTGTTGCAAAGCCTGTTGTTGCTCAAGCAAACCGTCCGCTCTCCTGATCGCACCATTCACTTGAATCTGGGCGGCGATGAGGTCAACGATCTTTTCAGCTTCGGTGATTTCGATAGCGTTCTGAGGCAAGGTGTCGACTCACCCAGACAGTTTTCGATTGGCTTCGACTTTAAACGCTTCGATGACTCCCGGGTGAAGGCCGGCTCTCTGGAAACGTTCTATGGAAAGACTTCAACTGGCAGTGTTGCGGTCCAACAGATGAAGCTGAACACCGACGCCCGCGAATTTCGTGCGGTGCGTAGGGACCGTGGTGCTTTCTCGATATTTGTCGATGATGAAGCTCAGCCCCGTTTCAAGGGGCGAAATTATGCGCCTGAACGGTCTATCTCTTTTTCTGCCGATGCCATTGCCGAACTCGATCAGGATGGAGCCTTGGCCGAGGACCTTAGCCTGTCCATTCGCCGCGAACTGGAAGGTATCAGCGATAGCGCCTCGTCAGTAGGCTCTGCTCACAAGGCTGCTGGGAAATTAAGCTAGGCTACCGTAATCCTAATGGTCGGTATAGATTCTGGCGGCCTTACATTTCCCAAAAGGGGATGCGTTGTACCAGGCCGCGTTCGTCATAACAGCAATTCACGCTTCTGATCTCTCTAGAAGATCTGCAATGACACTGTTAGCTATATCAGCGTCCTACACCAACAGACCTCACTATTGATTTATATTTTTCACAACTTATTAGATCTTGATCATATACCCTGCAGCCGCCGCCGCCCACTCCACCAACACTAGAGGGGGAGCCTTTGCTCTTCATCTCGTATTCCGGGTTTGGATCTGCGGGATACGATCCATCCCAAAAAGCCCATTGCATATCAACTATACTTGCTGTCTTGCAATTAAAGCTGGCGTTCTTATTGCACTCTTCAAATACTGCGGTTAATGCCCTTTCTGCAGAGATGGCTCCACATACCATAGCATTTGCTTGTCGCTCAGGATTTTGATTAAAGCTGCCAACAGTCGCTGTCCAGCCGACGTTACACTCCTTGATCACATAGCTAAGGGTAACAATAGAGCCATTGGTGCGGGAGAAATAACCTGGTGTAATGATCAGCGGGTCTTGGCCGTTCTCGTAGTGTAGGAATTGCCGCCCGCAAGCCGCGCCTTGATGGCATATATTAACTATAGAGAGGTGCGAGGCAGGTGCTTTGGTGTTTTTTTTGTGAGATACGGCATTGCCTGCTTCAGAAGAGGCTACCGCAGGCATCTCAAGGCTGATGCTCGGATCGCTGGGCTTCAACCCTCCTTCGAGTGCAGCCTGTAGGACGATCCGGCATTTGGGATTGCTTTTACACTCTTCCAAATTAAGAAGTGAGCGAGTTGGCTTGTTAATTGCTGCACCGATTGCGTTTAGGCTGACCTCAGGAAATGCCCAACGCCCGTCCTTGTATTCGGCCCACTCTTCAGTGTCGTAATCGCTGCTGCCTCTAGACTTCATTTGCAATCTTCCGACGCCATCTATTTTTCCGTTTTTACACTTTCCTGACCAAGAGGCGCCATCGAAGTCCTCACCGTCATTAAGAACGATGGCACAGCCCTCTTTAGTTTTCAGCAGGGTGTCTGCCTGAGCGAACTGCGTAGCGGTCAGAAACAAAAGAACGAGTGCTATTCTCATCTGTGGCTCCTGTTTTAACACATTCAAAGACAATAGGGCGCTCGACTACCTCAGTGTAGTTGACTGCAATGGATAAGAATTTTTAGTTTCACGTGCGGGGATGAGGCTTGAGCTGGAGGGCTCTGAGGCTCAAGTCGCGGCTAGAGAAGATTTGTCCTACTTGTGCCGGTGTTGACCGGCACAAGTGGAGAAAAACCAAGCAAAGCTCCAAAAGGCCATGCAACTGGCGAGACAGATGCGGCGCTAAGAGGTGTTATGCCCGCCGTGTGGCGAGTAGAACAGAGGCAGCGCCCGACAGTAGTACTGCGCAGATGCGGTTGAAGAGATGCTTCCCTTTGGGGTCATTGAACCAGCGTCGCAAGTGCAGTCCGATCAATGCATAGCCTGCAAGTGCGATCACCTCGAGTACCAGGAACAGAGCACCCAGTATCGCGAACTGCGGCGCGACATCGCGCGCTGGGTCTATGAATTGCGGGAGGAATGCTGTGAATATCAATATTGCTTTTGGGTTTCCTGCTGCAATAAGAAATTCTTGCTTCGCTAGACTCGCAACATTCCTTGGCTTTGCACTGTTGAATTCCTGCTTTTGGGTCTTAGCTGTCCAGAGTTTAAATGCCAAGTAGAATAGGTAAGCGGCGCCAAGAATCTTTATTGCCTGAAATACGAGTTCGGACGTTTCAAGTACCGCCGATAATCCCGCTGCCGCGAGCGCTATCATTGCGGCAAAAGCAATGAGCCTTCCGGCACCTGCAAGGCATGAAGTCCAGAAGCCATAATGTGTGGCGTTATTAACTGAAAGCAGGTTGTTTGGGCCGGGAGCCATGTTAAGTGCAAAGCAAGCCGGTATGAAGATGAGTAGTGTAGAGATGTTCATAGATCTGCTTTATTTTTGTGAGGGTGGATGTAGACATCATTGATGATGTCGTTTGTTTTTTCAATCCCCTGGCGGCTGAGCACTGGCTAGCTGCATCATCACGGTATGATCATGTCTTCGTTGGTATCCCCAAGGCCATCCTGATCTTCACCGCCTTCCTGCCGCAATTCGTCTCGGTCGGCAGCACCACGCCGGTAAGCGAGCAGTTCCTGTGCTGGGGCTGTTGTTCCTGCTGCTGGAATGGGCGGCCATTGCCATCTACGCAGGCCTTGGCGCCTACATGCAGCGCTGGTTCAGCCAGCCCGGCCCGCGCCGTTTGTTCAACCGGGTCAGCGCCTCCCTGCTGGGCTGCGCCGGCCTCGGCTTGCTGGCGGCGCGCCGCTGAACAAGAATGAGGACTGGTACTGAGTTAAATTAAAACATCAACCTTGGGTGTACTCAAGAATTTCTAATGGCATTTCGTGTCTCAGTCATGCTGACACCATCAGGGTAAAAAGTGACAGGCTTAAAGTTCTCGTGGGTGAAGACATTGATGAATCCTTCAAATGACTCTTTCGCACTGCGAGGGATTTTTGTCCTTGCCGCTACCACTTCCCCTCTATAGGATATAGCCGGCTGCCCGGTTAGATTGGCCCACTCTTGCGCAGCAGGTATTTTATTCAAAATGGAGGTGTTAGCTCCTCTGCACGATAAAAGGTGAGTGGGGTGAGTGTTGATTGGTACATTGCTGCGTTTCAATTCTCGGTATAATTTTTCAGCGGAATAGTAAGGGCCATATTTTTTGCCCAATTTCCCGGCGCCGTTTCCATGCGCCACAACAGTAATGATAGAGCCGGTTGGGACTTTGTCCGAATCGACCTTGTAAACCCTCAGTCCTTTAATTAATTGTATCCGGCCTTTAAATACAAGCGGAGGGCTAATCGGCACGCCTGAGCCGCGACCTGATGGATCAGTTCTATTCACAGGATCACCGACGGCAAACATGTAGGAGTTTAAACCCCCAATACCAAAAGGACTTTCTACATCGGAACTTTCGAAACGCCCCAGTCGTGGGCTATAGGATCGGTAGCCGTTGCCAAGAAAATAGCGTCCGTCAATATTTTCAGGGTGCTCACCTTTGAATGCAATCATGGAGTGTTGGCTGTCGGTACAGTAGCCATATGCAGAATATGTGGTCTCTATTAGGTCCCTACTTACCGTTCCATGGTGGTCACCTTTCAGTAGCGAAAAAGATCTCAGGGCATTATGTGTTCTAACGATTGCGAGCGGCTGAGATAAATGTCTAATTGCTTTAATGGCTGAAGTCTCGAACAGGATCATGTCAAGTGAATTGCCTTGATAAAACCGTAAGGTGATTTCTTCTGGGCGATCAGGTGGTTTTTTTATGTTTGGCATAATCGTCTGCTTATATAATGTGTTCAGTGCGGGCAGGATTAGTCATCAGTGGATCTCACTAGAAGCAACGCACTTCTAAAATGCACTGCCCATCAGTGTGAAACGTAATTTCAGAACTGCCAGCGCACCCCTAGGTTGACGCCGCTGGCTTCCTGCTGGCGGCTGTCCAGGTTGGCGGTGTACTGCACGCCGCCATGCAGGCTCAGCGCTTCGCTGACCTGCGCCACCACGCCGCTTTCCAGTTGCACCGAGGTATAGCGGTAGTCGGTCTTGATCTTGTCGACATCATCGAAGGTCAGGGTGTCGCGGCCACCGTCGCCGTGCCACAGGTTGACCTGCGCATAGGGTTGCAACAGGCGCCCGCTGCTCCCCGTGAACGCACCTTCCAGGCGCACACCCAAGCGGCCGGTCAACTCTACCTGGGCGTCATGGCTGATGCGCGAGACACTATCGCTTGCGCTGTCGAGCGAAACTTTTTGTGCAATCAGCTGGGCTTGTGGCTCCAGCGTCCAGCGTTCGGACAGGGCGATGGGGTAGCCGGATTCGAGCGACGCCGCCCAGGCATGGCCGTCGATGTCCAGCTTATCGCCGCGCTGCGAGCGGGCCCGCCCATCGAGACGGGTGTACTGCAACACTGCATCCAGGTACGCGCCTTGCGGCCCGACCAACGCCCAGTAAGTGCCAACACTGTCGCCATCAAGTTTCAGGTCGCCAACGCTGCGGTCTTGCTCGGCCAGGGCGAAACCTTTGACGTCGGCATCCAGGCGGCTGTGGCTGACGTAAAAGCCGACATGGTGGCGATAACCGCCATCGCCCGTCTTGGCATACAAGTCCTGGCCCACCTTGAAACCGTACAGGTCGCCCTCCAGGCTCGGGCTGACCGTACCGCTCCATTGCTGGCGAAGCGTGCCGCCGTAGGCTTGTCCCCAACTGGCAGGCAGGGCGCCTTCGCCTTTGAGCAACTGTTGGTCGCCCTGGCGTTGATGGAAGGTGCCCAAGGCCTGGCGCGCGATGATCGCAGCGCCTCTTGGGGCGGCAGCGTAAACCGGGACTTCCGGGCGATACAGCGGCAGGCTTTCGCCTTGCACGGGGGCGGGCAGGTCGACCTGGCCAGGTGCCGGAGCGGCAACAGGTGGTGTCTGGGCCGGTGCCATTACCGGCGGCTTGCCCGGCTGTGACGGTTGTGTGGGTTGTTCGGGCTCAGGTACCGGTGCTGGAGCGGGTGGCGCGACTAGCGTCGAGCGCAGGTACCAGCTGTTTTCGCTGCCAGCGGTTACACCGCCCTTGAACAACCGGTAGTCATAGGCACCTACCGATAGCGTTTGCGTCTGCACGAATGCAGTGGCAGAGCTGGTGGCGCCGTCACGGGCTTCGACGAGCAGGATGCCGTTCTGTGCGGTTGTTGCACCCGCGCCATTGAGGTTGTTGACGAACAATCGCGTAGAGCCGCTGATGGCGCCGCGGCTGACCACCAGGCGGTCGGAGGCAGCGCCATCGCCTGCCAGTACGCTATTCAGGCGCAGTGTGCCGTTGTTACCGGTGTAATCGCCCTGAACAGTCAGGCGGCCCTGAGCGTCGTTGCCACGACTCAGGTCGAGGGTGCCGGCGTTGACTACCGATACCTTGCTGTCACTCTGGATGCTGACGATGCTGCCCTGGCGGCTGATCAGCGAGCTGCTTGCATCGATCAGAAGGGTGCCTGTCCCAGTGGCGGGGATCACGCGTGGCTGATCGCTGCCGAGGTCTCCCAGCGTGAGGGTGTCGTTGAGGGTGAGCTGGCTGCCTTGCTGGAGGTTGATGGACTCCCAGTTGATGTACGACGCACCTTGGCCCACCTGACTCTGCTCGAACGTCAGTGTGTCCGTGCCGGTACCGCCGTCCAGAATAACGGCAGAGTTACCGAGGTCGAGGGCGCGGACGATGGCGCTGTCATCGTCATTTTCCATGATGACCCGCTTACCGATCTGGCCACCCGTCCAGGTAAATTCATCCTTGCCGTTGCCAGTGCGTATTTCGCCTTTGAGCGTGCCGCCGCTGATGGTTATCTTGTCAACGCCGCTACTGGTACTGATATCACCGCCGACGGTGCCGCCTGTCATGATGATCGTGTCGTTGCCAAGCCCACTGACAACGTTGCCAACAACAACGGTTTCGACCCCGAGCCCCTGGGAAATTTCGAGGAAGTTGTCAGCGAGCTTGAGATCGATTCGGCCAATGCTGCCGCCTTTGAACCATGCGGTGTCACCGTCTTCAAAAGCGCCCGTGATGATGCCGCCGGTCATGGTGAACGTGTCCATGTCACCGCCCTGGTTCAACGACCCTAGCGTGCCGCCAGACATCGTGAAGGTGTCCTCGCCATTGCCTTGTTGCAGTGACTGCACCGTTCCGCCGCTGAGGGTGAACTCATCAGCGGCATCGGTTTGCACGACGGCGCCGAGGGTCTCACCGGGTGTAACCCTCAGGGATTGGGAATGAGCC
This sequence comes from Pseudomonas sp. GW460-LB5, assembly GCF_059423245.1. NCBI lineage: Bacteria > Pseudomonadati > Pseudomonadota > Gammaproteobacteria > Pseudomonadales > Pseudomonadaceae > Pseudomonas > Pseudomonas sp. GW460-LB5. The sequence continues at coordinate 2,708 of NZ_JBWKXT010000003.1, read as the reverse complement.
AGCAATGGCAGTGCCAGCAGGGGTAAGGGCAGCAGCAAGCGGGGGCATCGCATAGGCAGGTCTCCGGGTCCATTGAAGGGTCCACTACCTGAAGCGACGCCAACGGGGTGGCTTCGGCCCTGCCGGAGTTGTATGTAATGTTTGGCGAGGGGACAACTGGCAAAAATGTCAGGTGGCCCGCTGCCATCAATCGCGATAGAACGTTTGCACCAGGTGGTAGCCGAACTTGCTCTTGATCGGCCCGTGCACCACACGCAAAGGCTTCTTGAAAATCACCTGGTCGATGGCGCCGACCATCTGGCCCGGGCGGACTTCGCCCAGGTCGCCGCCGCGCTTGCCAGAAGGGCAGACAGAAAACTTTTTGGCCAGCACGTCGAAAGCCTCGCCGTTGGCGATGCGCTGTTTGAGCTTTTCGGCTTCGTCAGCGGTCTTGACCAGAATGTGGCGGGCTTGGGCTTTCATGGGATACCTGTGCTTCGGGGCGCAAAAAGGGGGCGCATTATGCCTGATAGATTCGCTTTGCAGGAGCGGCCCATCGCGACACAAGGCCGCTCCTATAGGGACCGCGGTAGTTATTCGACTTTAGCCTTTTGTACTTCCTGCGACGCCGACCAGATGCGGTAGCGTACTTCGACATCCTTGGGCACGTACACCACCACCGGCAGCTTGCTGTTGTAGCGCAGCATGAAGCCGTCACCGACCACCGGCACGAAGGCCTGGGTCTTTTTGCCATCCGGGCAAGCCATCAGGGTGCTGGCGGGGCCACTGACCTTGTCCAGGCGGTAGTAGTTGTAGCCCCAGCCTTCCAGGGTGCGTTCCTCAAGGCTACCCCCCAGGTGCTGGCGGTTGCAGTCGACTTGCAACGTTTTGCCGGCGAGGATCTCCAGTTTGTAGGCCGATTCATCGGCCTGTGCTGGCAGGTGGATGACCTGCCGGGTAAAGCCTGTTTCCGCTTCGGGGTAAGGCGCGACGTCCTTCAGGCTGGCCGCCATCGCAGGCGTGGCGGCAGCCAGGGTGAGGGCCAGAATTGCGGTCATCGGGGTAGGGCGCATAGGGCCTCCTTGCAGATAAACGAATGCGAACCCGCCGCCAGGCCCAGGCCGCCCGTCACTGGGCCAACCAGCCACCGTCGACGTTCCAGGCGGCGCCGCGAACCTGGCTTGCGGCCTCGCTGCACAGGAATAGTACCAGTTCACCCAGGTGCTCGGGGGTGACAAACGCCAGCGACGGTTGCTTTTCGGCCAGCAGATCATGCTGTGCTTGCAGCGGATCGCCACCGTTGGCAGCACGATCGTCGATCTGCTTTTGCACCAGCGGGGTCAGTACCCAGCCGGGGCAGATGGCGTTGCAGGTGACATTGCTGGTGGCGGTTTCCAGGGCCACCACCTTGGTCAAGCCGACCACACCATGCTTGGCTGCCACATAGGCCGCCTTGCCGGTCGAGCCGACCAGGCCATGCACCGAGGCAATGTTGATGATGCGCCCCCAGTTGCGCGTGCGCATGCCCGGCAGGGCCAGGCGCGTGCCATGGAACACGGCTGACAGGTTCAGAGCAATGATCTTGTCCCAGCTTTCCAGCGGAAACTGCTCCACCGGCGCGACATGCTGGATGCCGGCGTTGTTGACCAGGATGTCGACGCCGCTGAATTCGCGCTCGGCCAGGGCGAACAACGCTTCAATCTGGGCCACGTCCGACAGGTCTGCCGGGTGGTGGATAGCCTTCACCCCATACCGGGTGATCTCGGCCAGCGCCGGTGCCGGGTCGCCAAAGCCGTTGAGCACGATGTTGGCGCCAGCGCGCGCCAGCACCTGGGCGATACCCAGGCCGATGCCGCTGGTGGAACCGGTGACGAGTGCAGTCTTGCCTGTGAGGGTCATGCAAAGCTCCTTATCAAGTAACGGCAGGTCCGGCCTCTTCGCGGGTAAACCCGCTCCCACAGTACCCCGAAAGATCCAGCTTCTGTGAAGACCCTGTGGGAGCGGGTTTACCCGCGAAGAGGACGGGCCTGATAACTCATCCTCTGGGGTCGAACGCTTCGCGCAAGGCATCGCCGATAAACACCAGCAACGACAAGATCACCGCCAGCGCAAAAAACGCCGTAAAGCCCAGCCACGGCGCTTCCAGATGTTGCTTGCCCTGGGTCACCAGCTCACCCAGCGAGGCACTCCCGGCCGGCATGCCGAAGCCGAGAAAATCCAGCGCAGTCAGGGTGGTGATTGCCCCGGTCAGCATGAACGGTACATAGGTCAGCGTGGCGTTCATGGCATTGGGCAAGATATGCCGCAGCATCACCTGGCTGTCCGCCAACCCCAGCGCGCGAGCGGCTTTCACGTACTCCAGGTTGCGCCCACGCAGGAACTCTGCGCGCACCACATCGACCAGGGTCAGCCAGGAAAACAGTGCCATGATCCCCAGCAGCCACCAGAAATCCGGCTCGACAAAGCCGCTGAGGATGATCAGCAGGTAGAGCACAGGCAACCCCGACCACACCTCCAGCAGGCGTTGGCCAATCAGGTCGACCCAACCGCCGTGGTAGCCCTGCAGCGCGCCGGCCACTACACCGATGAACACGCTGACCACAGTCAGGGCGAAGGCGAACAGCAGCGATACCCGCGTGCCATACAACACCCGAGCCAGCACGTCGCGGCCCTGGTCGTCGGTGCCAAGCCAGTTGCTCGCGCTGGGCGGGCTGGGGGTGGGTACCAGC
>NZ_JBWKXT010000002.1:48628-335807 GCF_059423245.1 Pseudomonas sp. GW460-LB5 | reverse complement strand
GCCCCCAACGTGGGCACTCAAATGTAAAAGTGCGAGATCGCCCACCTGACCCACCTTCTCTGAATATTATGTACCTGCTCAAGCACGTCAGGTCGTGAGGCAGCGAACACCATGAATGCCAACATCCTGTCGTCCATCGCCACGCCCCTCGTTTGAACGGCCTGGCTCTTCTGGCACGGGCTCAGATCGTTCGATAGCGGTGGGATCAGGAAGGGTTAGCTTGAAATGGTAGGGTCGAGAATGAGTTTTAAGTACCACTGGACTTGTTGGTCTGAACTTTGCCATCTGTCATGGCTTCCCCTGCATACCTATCACGGAAAAACGACTGCAGGAGCTGACCTTATGCGAGCATTGACCTACCACGGAGCACACGACGTCAGGGTCGATAACGTCCCCGATCCCATCATTGAGCAGGAAGACGACATCATCCTCAGGGTCACCGCCACAGCCATTTGCGGCTCTGACCTGCACCTCTACCGAGGCAAAATTCCAGAAACCGAAGCGGGCGATATCTTCGGCCATGAGTTCATGGGCATCGTCGAAGATACCGGCAGTGCCGTCACCAATCTGCAGATCGGCGACCGCGTAGTGATTCCCTTCGTGATCGCTTGCGGCAGCTGTTTCTTCTGCCAGCACGACCTGTTCGCTGCCTGTGAAACCACCAACACAGGCCGTGGCGCGATCATCAACAAGAAGGGCATTCCCCCAGGCGCAGCGCTGTTCGGGTACAGCCATCTCTATGGCGGTATTCCTGGTGGCCAGGCTGACTACGTCAGGGTTCCCAAGGGCAACGTCGGCCCGTTCAAAGTGCCCACCGAGCTGGGCGATGACAAGGTACTGTTCCTCTCGGATATTCTTCCAACCGCTTGGCAGGCGGTCATCAATGCCGAGATTGGCCAGGGTTCATCGGTAGCCATCTACGGCGCCGGGCCAGTCGGCTTGCTGAGCGCCGCCTGTGCGCGAATGCTCGGGGCTCAGACCATCTTCATGGTCGATGACAACGATTACCGCCTGGCCTACGCCCGAGAGGCCTACGGCGTCATACCGATCAACTTCGAGCAGGACGACGACCCCGCAGACAGCATCATCCGCCAGACGCCAGGCATGCGCGGCGTCGATGCAGTGATCGATGCGGTCGGTTTCGAGGCCAAAGGCAGCACTGCCGAAACGGTGATGACGGCGCTGAAGATCGAAGGCAGCAGTGGCAAGGCGCTGCGCCAGAGCATTGCTGCAGTGCGTCGCGGCGGCGTTGTCAGTGTCCCGGGGGTGTACGCCGGCTTCATCCACGCCTTCATGTTCGGCGATGCCTTCGACAAGGGACTCACCTTCAAAATGGGCCAGACCCATGTCCAGAAATACTTGCCCGAACTGCTGCAGCACATCGAAGCAGGGCGCCTGAAACCAGAGCTGATCGTCACCCACCGCCTGGCCCTCGAAGAAGCGGCCATGGGCTACAAGATGTTCGATCAGAAAGAGGATAACTGCCGCAAGGTGATCCTGGTGCCAGGCGCGGCAGCGGGCACCTTGGGCCCTTCCGACGAGCACAGCAAAGGCTGACCCTACAGGAGGCTGTCAGATGATCGATCAAGCGACAGGCATGAAATCCGGCGAACGCTATCGCGTGGAAAACGTGGAGCGGGCACATCAGTTTCCAGGCTTCTTTCAAGACGGGAAGTATTACCTCGGCCCTGAGCTTCTCACCGCCGTGGGCTGGCTCGAAGGTACGCGCTTCATCTACGACAGCCTGGATGCCGCAGGTGAGCCCGTATTTCCAAACCGGGAGGCAGGCACGATCGAAGGGCTGACATTGACCCTGGTCGATGGTACCTCCCTTGAGCTCTCGCAGATCGAGGCCAGCGACACCATTGCCCACCTTGACCCCGCCGCTTCGGGTGCGGAACGAGAAGCACCTGACCGTGGCGCTACGCTCAAAGGGCCTCTGGGCGGCAAGGTTGTGGTCATCACCGGCGCATCCAGCGGTATAGGCCGGGCCGCCGCGCATGCCTTTGCGTGCAAAGGTGCTCGCCTGGTACTCGCAGCACGCGACGAAGAGGCGTTGTTCGACGTCCTGGATGAATGCACCGATTGTGGTACGGATGCCATAGCTATCATGACCGATGTCACCCACAGCGATCAGGTTCAAGCGCTGGCTGCTCAGGCCGCAGACTTTGGCCATGGACGAATCGATATCTGGGTCAACAATGCCGGGGTCGGCGCGGTCGGCAAGTTTGAAGAAACGCCGTTGGAGGCACACGAGCAGGTCATCCAGACAGATCTGATCGGATATCTGCGAGGCGCCTACGTCGCCCTTCCCTTCTTCAAGGCACAGGGCAGCGGCATTCTCATCAACACGCTGTCGCTGGGCAGCTGGATGGCCCAACCCTATGCCGCCGCTTATTCGGCGAGCAAGTTCGGCTTGCGTGGACTGACCGAGGCATTGCGAGGCGAGTTGACTGAATATCCCGACATCCATGTCTGCGATATCTATCCAGCAGTCATGGACACACCAGGCTTCCGAGACGGCGGCAACTACACCGGACATACACTGAGACCGCCAGGCCCCGTATACGATCCCGAGAGGGTGGCAAAGGCTATGGTGGCCTGCGCAATCTCGCCTCGGGCTCACACCACCGTTGGCGCCGCAGCGCGCATCGCGCATTTGGCCAGCTACCTGATACCAGGGCTGCCTCTGTTGTCAGGGAAGCTGACGCGCTGGGGGATAAATCGCAGCCCCACAGCCGAAGCATCATCAGGCAACCTTTTTGAGCCTCCAAGTGGCAGGAGGGGTATCGTCGGAGGCTGGAGGGAGGCAAACGACAAGACGCCGCTGCTGATCGGCGCAGCGGCACTGGGAATCCTTGTGGGTTATACACTCACACACTCACGACGCAGGGATAGCTAGCGGGAGCTCTACTTACAGAGGAATGAGCGTGGTTTCATTGCGAAATCACGTTCGATCCCTACTCTGCTGACGAGCTCGTGCGATTAACCGGGTGATAGCCTTCCCCTGCTACCGCTCTCAGGGATTCAGTATAGCGTGTCAGCGGCGTCGATGCGCCCAGAAGGTCGCTTAACCACGCCGGCCTGGCTGGAAGGTCGGCGCCAAGCTTGATCCTTCCCAAATGTTCGCGAGCAAAGCTTAATGACGCCACACACACTTGCACCGGTTCTTTCGCGCAACCCGTCGGCCTCGGCGAAAAAACACGAAGTAAACACCCCGCGCCCTGACGTCCGAGTTGAACACAGACTTTCCTGTGTGACGACATGAGGTGAAAGATCATGGCTAACAACCAAACCAACCGTGGCAATCAAGGTGGTACTGCTCAGAACAATCCTGGCAATTTTGCCAATGATCGCGAGAAAGCGTCAGAGGCAGGTCGCAAAGGCGGGCAGAGTTCAGGCGGCAATTTTGCCAACGACCGTGAGCGTGCCTCCGAGGCAGGCCGTAAAGGCGGGCAAAACAGCCACGGCGGCGGACGCGGTAGCGAAAATCGCTAACTGCGGGTGATACAGTGCCAGGGCAATAGCTGCCCTGGCACTTTTCTGTTGAACAGCCATCAGGAAACCCTCTCCTTCCACGCTTCGTATCTGGCAAGGAGCGGCTGGACACTCAACCCATGCAGCAGAATGCTCAACGCCACCACTGACAGCACCAGGTTGATGCTCTGCTCGGCCAAGGTGGGAAGCAGCCCATGATTGAGGGCATAGAACAAGTAATAGAAGCTGCCGATACCTCGAATGCCAAACCACCCTAAAAGCCCGCGCTGGCGGATATCCAGCATTCCTCGAGCCGGGAACAGCAGGATGCTGATGGGGCGAATGACAAAAAACAAAGCGCTGGCAACCAGCACTGCCCGCCAGTCCCAATGCTCAATGAGCACTACCCCGAGCAGGGTCACCAGAAACACTTCCATTGCCCGTTCGATCATGCTTCCGAAAGCCAGCATGTCACCCAACATGATCCCCGCTGCTACCTGCGAGTCGTCGAGCCCTTTCACATCGCCTTTGACGGCTAGCTCCGGCGCCACGTGCTGGTGACCAACCACAGGCTGTACCAGATGTTCAGCAGCCGGCCCTTCTGGGCTATTGGCGGTCTTGACCTCCGCCTGCCGTAAACCGAGGCCCGCAGCGAACACCGCGAGGAACCCATAGGCCTGTATCGACTCGGCGCTCACGTACGTCAACGCAATCAGGGCAAGGGCCAGATAGTCATCGGGCGAGACAGTGCTGTCGTCGTTGCGCAGACGCAAGAACAGCGTGAGTTTGCCCAGGCCGCGCCCCATCCAGTAGCCAAGCAAGAGGCCTGCGGTTACTGCCCACAGCATGTCCTTGAGCAACCAGTCACTGAACCAAGGCTGGCCATTGTCCAGTTGCAGGAACAGTCCAAGCATGACGAAGGGAAACGCCACGCCGTCGTTGAGCCCTGCCTCACCCGACAAGCTGAAGCGGACAAGATCATCGTCCTGGGCATCAACCACCTGCACCAGGGTTGCGAGCACGGGGTCAGTGGGTGCGAGTATCGCCCCGATCAATAGCGAGACTCCCCACCCCAAGCTGAGGCCGTAATGCAGCACCAGCGTTACCCCACCGATGCAGATCAACATCACCGGCCCCGCTAGAAAAAAGGCGCTGCACCAACGGCGGTTGTGCAAGGGCAGGCGCAATTTCAAGCCACTGAAGAACAGCGAGAACAACACCGCGACCTCTGTGAGGTGCTCCATCCACCCGCTCGACTTGCTCAAGTCCAGTTGAAGAAAACCCAGCCCCGATGTACCCAGCCCGATACCCAGGGCAAGGCACACTACGGATGAGGTCACAGGGATCCAGCGCAAATAGGAGGATGAGAGTGCGAGCAGCAGCAAGACTGCGCCCAGCATGGCGAACCAGACGATGAAGGTCATGTGCGCAGAAGCCTTGGGAAGATTTCGAGTATTTTTTTGACGTTCCAGGACGCCACGTCGTTCCGCTGCGCTTAGTGGTTAACCCGATACCTGGGGTAAATGTAAAAAAAGATTTCAGCGCGCCGCTGCGGTCAAACCCTATAGATCGCAATGGAGATGACGTCATGAAATTCGCCCAGTTCTGCCAATGGCTCGCCAACCACGCCGGTAAGCCGAGCACCTTTTTGATCGCCGTGGTGTTGATTGCCATGTGGGCTGCCTCTGGGCCCTGGTTTCACTACAACGATACCTGGCAACTGATCGTCAACACGTCGACCACCATCATCACATTCCTGATGGTTTTCCTGATTCAGAACACCCAGAACCGGGATAACGACATCATCCACGTGAAGCTCGCCGAACTGATCCGCGCTACAAAATCTGCGGAGCAGTCAGTATTGGATCTCGAAGCGCTCGATAACCGGGAAATCCATCAACTTCGTAAGGCGTATCAGGCGATGGGCAGCGAATGCGCTCCTCACCACCAGGCTCCTCGTGAGAAGCGTGATGATGAAGCTGCTCGAGATAACCAGCAGCGCTAGCCACCATCTAAACACGCCCTGGGCATCTGTGACCTCAATGCCGAGGTCACAGGCAGTTATAGTCTTCAACCTTTGCTACGGCGCGGGTCAGCTGAACGTGGGTAGGTGCGTTCCTCCTCGAGCGTGCCGTCCGCCTTGTGAATCTACACGGACGCCGCCTTGCCCTCGAAGAAATCTGCCAGGACACTGACGAGCTCCTGCTTCGTGGCGGCTCGTTTCGAGGCTCGCTCAGCACCGGCTTTCTTCAATTCCCAGCCATCCGAAGTCGGGCTGAGGTGATAATTGTCCATCGGCTGGTTCTCCTCTCTAAAGGGATTGGCCATCGTCCTGAATGTCTTCTTCAGCCTCCGCTGCATCCGTGGCATCAGCGTCATTCAGTGGCGGCGACGTGGGCTTTTCCGGATCGTTGATGAAGGGTACGTCGCTTGGGCCTTTCTCTTCAGAGCCTTCGGTTTTAGGCTGCATGGCAACACCTCCAGCACGTTGATGGAATGCAGGTCTCAGGCCCCTTAGGTAGCACCGACCACCAGAATTCCCTCCCTGGTCATGCGTTATTGAGCAAACCAGGGAACAAATAATTCCATCGAAATGGCAGGTGGTAAGCCACTGCGTATAGACGGCGCGCCGGGGCTATTCGTCCTGCCCGCCACGGCCCACGGGCATTGAGGAGCTCGGTCAGTAATCCCTCAGTCTTCAAAACGTTATCTCCATGTTTTCACGCAAACGTGTTCAGGCCAGCTGGATGTATACCGAGTAGCTACCCAATAGCACCCAGAACACCAGAAAGATCCACGGCGTCCGTAGCGAGAACAGCAATGACTTTCGATGCCCGGCACGCGAGGTTTCCGCCTCGCAGAACAGCGGCGATTCGTCGTAAGCCAGTCCCATCAATGGCTCGCTGCGCAGCAAATGACTTTGTTTGAGCTGCCAGTGATCGATGATGTTGTACGCCGCGCGGATGCCAGGCCAGGCGTTGAGCGAGCTCAATACCCCGAGCAAGGCAAGGAACGCCGGTACGATCAGGGTGAACATCTCGCCCCATCCTTGATTGAGGTTGCCCATGGAGGAGACGAAGGCGATGACCAGGAATGACTGCGCCGCCAGGTAGGCGTCCGTGCGGTTGGCGAGGATGCTGGTTTCGTACTGGATTTCCCGCCGGTAAAAATCCAGACGCTCCTTGGGAGAGCCAAACATCCTGGCATTGTGTTCGCTGATCTCGTGCTCAGGGGTCGTAGGGGTAATGATTCGAGGCACTCGCTGCTCCGGGAGTAGGGCTCCGAGCTACGGGATGAGCCTGGAGCTGAATTCGGTAGAACAGGCGATGGGGCATGGAATTCAATTGAATTGATAGCCCGCACCGCTCGTCGTACCAACCGCAGATTGAAACCAACACACACAGGCCAGGCCTTTCGAACCGGTATGAACGTTCTCAACTGCAGGAGCTTTTACCATGCGAGACTTCCCTACCCCGCCCTTCCCTTCACAGCCACAAAATGTCCCCGGCTCACAGCGCAAGATGGAGCCCTACCCGGATTGTGGTGAGCAGTCGTATACCGGCCACAATCGACTCGAAGGCAAGATTGCACTCATCACCGGAGCCGACAGCGGCATCGGGCGGGCAGTAGCGATTGCCTACGCCCGTGAAGGAGCCGACGTCGCCATCGCTTATCTGAATGAGCATGACGACGCGCAAGAAACCGCACGCTGCGTCGAGGCCGCAGGCCGTCAATGCCTTCTGTTGCCCGGAGACCTGGCGCATAAACAGCACTGCTACGACATCGTTGAAAAGACCGTCAGCCAGTTCGGGCGTATCGACATCCTGGTCAACAACGCGGCGTTCCAGATGTCCCACGAGACCCTGGAGGAAATTGACGATGACGAATGGGTCAAGACCTTCGATACCAACATCACCGCCATCTTCCGTATTTGCCAGGCGGCACTGCCTTCCATGCCCAAGGGCAGTTCGATCATCAACACGAGCTCGGTCAATTCCGACGATCCATCCCCCAGCCTGCTTGCCTATGCCACGACCAAGGGGGCCATTGCCAACTTCACTGCGGGCCTTGCTCAGCTGCTAGGCAAGAAAGGTATTCGGGTCAACAGCGTCGCGCCAGGCCCTATCTGGACGCCTTTGATTCCGGCCACCATGCCGGACGAGGCCGTCAAGAACTTTGGTTCCAGCTACCCGATGGGGCGCCCCGGTCAACCGGTGGAGGTCGCGCCGATCTACGTGCTGCTGGGCTCCGACGAGGCCAGTTACATCAGTGGCTCACGTTACGCAGTGACGGGTGGCAAACCGATCCTCTAGCCAAAAGAGGCTCGCCGTGCTGGCGAGCCTCACCCCCTTTAGCGTGGCAGTTTCAGCGTTTGTGCTGATCGTGATCACGGGCCGTTTTTTGCGCTGTCGAGTCATGGGATGTGCCGGTGGACCCATCCGGACGATGGGCATCGTTATCTCGCTCCTCTTCGCCGGGCGGCCTCGTCTGCGCGGCGTCCTCTTGCCTGTTGCTCTGTTTCTTCATCTTGCGCTCCTGTCCTTTGCCTTTGAACAAGGGAAGCCAAAGCACGGGCAAAGTTCATGTCAGGTTCACTTCTCGAGATAGCCGGGCAGTAGATGAGATGAACCAAACACACCAGGATCGCGTCCACCGCAAAACAAGCGAGTCGACGCTGGAATGGAAAACGACCCTGTACTGGCCACTCTCGGCTATCTCAAAAACAACAAACTGGTTCTGAGCACAGCAGAATCATGCACTGCAGGCTGCCTTGTGGCGTTGTTGGCGGCGATACCGGGTACCGGAGAGGTGCTGGAAAGCGGCTATGTCGTCTACTCGCCCAGCGCCAAGAAACGCCTGCTGGGGGTCAGCGCCGAAACCATCGAGCGATACGGCCTGACCAGCGAAGCAGTAGCCCGGGAAATGGCCTTGGGCGCCTTGCGAGACAGCGATGCCAATGTGGTGATCGCCACCACCGGGGTAGCCGGGCCGGCGCCCGAGTCCGGGATACCACCGGGGACGATGTGCTTTGCGTGGGCTTTTGCCGGCGACCCCGTTGCCGTTTTCACGCGCACTCAACGTTTCTTCGGCGAGCGGTCTGAGGTCATGCGCCAAGGCGCGCTGTTCGGGTTGACCCGGCTTTCCCACTATCACCAGCGCTGGTTACGCGGCGAGCGCGCCTGAGGGCTGTGATCATGTCGGAAGATGAACTGCTATCCAGGCGTCATCCTGTTCAAGAAGACATGCCGATGCAGCAGCGTGTCTGGCGCTTCGAGCGCGTGGGATGGTATGTGCTTGTGGCCATCGTACTGCTTGCCTTGGCAGGCCTGTTCGGTAATGGCCCGTTGAGCGATGCCGAGGTGGTCAGCCAGGATGGCCGGGTACGGGTTGAGTATCAACGCCTCAGCCGAAGCGGCACGACAGACAGCCTTTTCATCACCGTTCAGGGTATTCCTGGTCAGCCGGTGGAGCTGCAACTCGAGGGATCATTGCTCCGTGACGCCAGCATCGAGACGTTACAACCGGAGCCGCAACGTTCGATGTCGCATGGCCAGGCCATGCTGTTCCAGCTGGGTACCAAGCACGATGGGGTCGCCACCCTGTACCTGACCCTACGAAGTGAGCACGTGGGGACTCTGGAGTGCAGCGTCAAGGCTGGCCCTGAAAGCGCCGTTCACTTCTCCACATTCCTTTACCCCTAGGAGTGCGTCATGGACTCGATCCTCCGCGCAGCCGGAATGTACGTCGCCCTCATGCTGCTGTTTCGCGTGGCCGGGCGGCGCTCGCTGGCCGATTTGACGACCTTCGACTTCGTGTTGTTGCTGATCATCGGGGAAGCCACCCAGCAGGCGCTTCTGGGTGACGATTTTTCATTCACCAATGCCATGCTGGTGATTGCCACGCTGATCGTTCTGGACGTCGGCCTTTCACTCGCGAAGCTGAACTCCAGGCCCTTGGCCAGGTTTCTGGATGGGCACGCTACCTTGGTTGTCGAGAATGGGCGCTTTCTGCATCACCGCATGCGTCGGGCACGCCTCACGGAGGACGATATCCTTGAATCAGCGCGGGACAGCCAAGGCATCGAGAGGATTGAGCAGGTGAAGTTCGCTATCGTCGAACGCAACGGAAAGATTTCGATCATTCCTGCCGAGTAAGGCACGGGGCCGCTCCTCGCTCATCCCGAATTGCCCCCGATTGCTCAGTACTCAATTCAGACGAACCAGACGCCAGGTAGCCATGTCGGAAGCAGAACACATGATCTGGTAGGCATACCGATGGAAAGAGAACCGGCAGAAGTCCAACAGGGCAAACCTCAGCGAGATGAGGGTGGATGGTTGCCCCTGGAGCAGTATGGTGCGCTCGGGGATGGACGTTCCGTGGCACTGATTGGACTGGACGGTTCCATCGACTGGTGGTGTGTGCCGCACATGGATTCACCCCCCCTGTTCGACAAGTTGCTGGCCCCTCAGACTGGAGGCTTCTTTGCCATCACCCCTAGCGAGCCATTCGTTGCTGAGCGCCGCTACCTGGCAGACAGCAACGTTCTTGAGACAATTTTCATTACCCGTCAGGGTCGTGCCCGGCTGACGGAATCCTTGAACAGTGGCCCTGCTGGACGCCTGCCTTGGGCCGAACTTGCCAGACGCATCGAAGGTATCGAGGGTAAAGTCGATTTCGTGATAGCTATCGACTTCGGAACCCAGGCCGACACGGTAAGCCCCTACGTGGCGCCGAATGACAATGCCTGCGTTTTTCATGCGGGCCGAATACTCGGCATGTTCCTGCACGACCATCATGTGCACATCGAACGCAAAGACGACATGGGCGTCCGTGCTGTCCTTAGCCTTGCAGCAGGACAACGCTCAGTGGTCGCAATCATCGCAGGACGAGATGAGCCCTTGGTGGTACCCCCATTGGCCCTGATCGATGAACGCATCGACGGCTCGCATCGGGAGTGGTGCCAATGGTCGAAGGGGTTGGTCTATGACGGCCCGTACCAGACCCAAGTAGTCCGCAATACGCTGGCCCTCAAGCTTCTGCTGTCCTCTCCAAGTGGGTCGATCATGGCGGCAGCGACCTCATCCCTTCCCGAACGGATTGGCGGCAGCAAGAACTACGATTACCGCTTCGCCTGGAAACGCGATGCCGGCTACACCATCGAAGCGTTTCTGGGTATCGGCGCGCAGCCGGAAGCCAAAGCTGCGTTCACTTGGCTACTGCGCCGGTTGGATGAACATGGGCCACGGGTGTTTTATACCCTGGACGGTGCTATCGGTGATTGCGTGCGCCCCGTCGATCTGCCTGGCTACAAGAACTCCCCGCCAGTCGTCGGCAATGATGCCCGCGACCAACTCCAACACGGCGTCTTCGGCGATATCTTCGAAACAGCGCGCTGCTTCATCGACAGCGGCAACATTCTTGATTCTCCGAGCGCAATGCTCCTCTCAGACCTTGCCGACCAATGCGCCGGCTGTTGGCGTCAGCAGGACGCCGGTATCTGGGAGTTACCGGAAAAGCAGCACTACACGATGTCCAAGATCAGTTGCTGGCAAGCCTTGAGCCGGGCCATCGAACTGGCAGATGGTGGCCACCTTCCCACCACCTGCCGGGAACGCTGGGATCGCGAGCGGCAGCGCATCCAGGCATGGATCGAGGCGCACTGCTGGAGCGAAGAACGCCAGGCGTACCTGTTCTATCCAGACAGCGACCGACTTGACGCTTCACTGGCACTGGCTGTCAGGTTCGGTTACCCCAGTAAAGAACGTATGGGCAGCACACTGGAAGCCATTGATCATGATCTTAGGGCCGGAGCTTTCCATTATCGCTACACCGATGCAGAGGAAGAGGAAGGTTGCTTCCTGGCCTGCACATTCTGGTTGATCGAAGCCTGGGCCATTCTGGGTAACCAGGATCGCGCCGTAGCCGCCTATGCAGATGCTTTGAAAGGGCTATCACACGGGGTAGGCATCTACTCGGAGATGATCGATGCGCAGACTGGGCAATATCTGGGCAACCTTCCGCAGGGCCTGACTCACCTGGCAGCCCTCAAGGCTGCAATGGCTATCGGGGGCTGCCATCCTGAACGATGACGCCAGACATCATCTGCGTTGAACCGTCTCGCTTGCGCCATGAATCTGCGAGGATGGCGGAAGAACACACAACTGGAAATTGCCGGGTGATAACGCACTGACAAGCCGGTGAGGGTTGCTTCTAATACATGCAGGTTGCCCTTCTCACCAAACTTCCGTCCTTGGAAGCAGTGAGAGCGGATCACGCCGCAGGCTTGAGCACCACTTTCGTCCAGCCATCATCCCGCGCATCGAAGTGCTTGTAGGCATCTGGGCCTTCAGCAAGCTTCAAACGATGAGAGATAATCTGGGAAGGCTTGGCACGCCCATGCTGGATGAGCTCTGCAAGACGACGGTTGTAGGCCTTCACGTTCGCCTGACCTGTGCGGATCTGCTGGCCCTTGAACCAGAACGCACCGAAATCGAAGGCCATCTTGCCCTCTTTCGCCAAGTCGTTCTTCGCACCAGGGTCTTCAGGCACGAACACGCCTACTACGCCAATGCCACCGGTAGCCTTGGTGGAAGCGACCAGGTTGTTCATGGTGAGGTAGTTCGCTTCATGGCCATGCTTGTCGCAGCACTGGTAGCCCACGCACTCACAGCCCCGGTCGGTGCCTTTGCCGTGGGTAAGGTTCATGATCTCTTCGACTGCTTTTTGCTCGACTGCATTGATTGGGGTTGCCCCCAGCTGCGCGGCAAGTTGCAGCCGATCCGGTTGGTTGTCGATGACGAACACCTGAGACGCGCCTTTGATGATTGCCGAATGGGCCGCCATCAGGCCGACAGGCCCCGCGCCGTAAATCGCAATGCTCTCACCCGGAAGCAGGCCGGCCAGTTCTGTTGCATGCCAACCGGTGGGAAAAATATCCGAGAGCATGACGTAGTCGTCTTCACGCTCCTGGGCGTCCTCCGGCAGTATCAAGCAGTTGAAGTCCGCATAAGGCACACGCAGCAGCTCAGCCTGCCCGCCCTGATAAGGGCCCATGTCGGCAAAACCGTAAGCGGCGCCCGCAGCACCAGGGTTCGCTGTAAGGCAAAACCCAGGGAGGCCTTTTTCACAGTTCTCACAGAACCCACAGCCGATATTGAAAGGTAGGCAGACCCGATCACCGACCTTGACCCGGTCGACCCCTGCCCCAACCTCGATGACCTCACCGAGATTTTCGTGGCCAAACACTCTCCCGGCTTCAAATGAGGTGCGGCCTTCGTACATGTGCAAATCAGAACCGCAGATGTTGGTCGTCGTGATGCGTACCAGCACATCCGTAGGCTTTTCGATTTTTGCGTCCGGCACATCCTTGACCGCTACGTCACGTGGGCCGTTGTACACGATTGCTTTCATGTTGAACTCCCTGAAAGTGAGGGGCGACAGAAAAGTTGCCCTACCCTGTTCAGGCGTTCACTCAGGTTTGAGTGTTCAATGCGTCACGTCTTGAGCCGGATCAGTGGCGCTAATCAACGTTGCTACGGGCGTTGCAAACACGCTTAGACTGTCAAGCCCAGAGGCAGGACAGCCTCGCAACCTCACCCCACGCCGGTCGGGCCATCGAGAACTTGCCTCACCCTGCGCGCAAGCAATGAACACGTGCGGGCGCTTGCGGCCGATGAGCGCGTCACGCGCATTCATGAAGATATTGACCAACGCCACTTCCGCCTGTGTTGGATTGCTTTTCTGTGGGTCTTGCATAATGTAAATAGATAAACATTTTATGTTGAGATCTCTACATGCTTGATTGGTCGCTTTTGATCCTTGGTTTGCCCACGGCGAACGCTACCGAGCGAATGCGCGCTTGGAGAACCCTGAAGGCCTCTGGTGCGGCAGTTTTACGGGATGGCGTATACCTGCTGCCTGAAAAAAGCGTGGGCCGTGAAGCGTTTCAAGCCGTGCAGCGAGATGTGCTGGCCATCAACGGCACGGCATTTCTGCTGTCGCTGTCTGAGCGCGAGGAGCGTTTCAGCGGGCTATTCGACAGAAGCGATGAGTACGAAAAGCTGCTGGAGGAAATTGCAGGCTGGCGGGCTGACCTGTCCCCGGATAATGCACTGCAGATAGCCCGGCAGGTGCGCAAGCTCAGGAAGGCTTTCGGTCAGTTGGCGGCGATCGACTTCTTCCCAGGCGTGCTCAAGGCACAAGCCGATTTGGCCCTGCAGGCGCTTGAGACCTCGATTAGCCGTGCACTGTCCCCCGATGAGCCGAGGGCACACGATGAGGCCATCAGCCAGCTGGAACGCAGCGAATACCAAGGTCGCCGATGGGCAACGCGAAAGCGCCCATGGGTAGACCGGTTGGCATGTGCCTGGCTGATCCGTCGCTTCATCGATCCCGACGCCCGATTCATTTGGCTGGACAGTCCAGGTGACTGCCCAAGCGATGCGCTCGGCTTCGATTTTGATGGGGCCATGTTCAGCCACGTCGGCCACCGTGTTTCCTTCGAAACCCTCATTGAGAGCTTTGCCGTTCAGCAGCCAGGCTTGGCACGCCTGGCAGGTGTTATCCACTACCTGGATGTTGGGGGATACCAACCTTCCGAAGCACCCGGTATCGAGCGTGTCCTCGCCGGCCTGAGAGAGAGCATTGGCGATGACGATCAACTGACAATGGTCGCCGGAGGCATCTTTGATGGCCTGCTGACGGCTTTCGCGATTGAGGAAACCCCAAATGGCTGAGACCACCTCTGCAGTGAGCAAGCAGCCGCCATCGCAAGCGACTCTGCAGCCGATTAGCCTCTATGAAGCCTTCCTGTTCTGGCTCAAATTGGGCTTCATCAGTTTTGGCGGGCCCGCCGGGCAGATCTCGATCATGCACCAGGAGCTGGTTGAGCGCCGGCGGTGGATCAGCGAGAAGCGGTTTCTGCACGCGCTGAACTGCTGCATGTTGCTGCCTGGCCCTGAAGCTCAGCAGCTGGCCACTTACATCGGCTGGCTGATGCACCGCACATGGGGCGGGGTAATTGCCGGCGCGTTGTTCGTGCTACCTTCGCTGTTCATCCTGATCGGTTTGTCGTGGGTCTACGTCGCTTTTGGCGAAGTACCGGTAGTCGCAGGGATTTTCTATGGCATCAAGCCGGCGGTGACGGCGATTGTCCTCCACGCAGCCCACCGGATTGGCTCGCGAGCCCTGAAGAATGCTTGGCTGTGGGCCATGGCCGGCGCCTCGTTCGTGGCGATCTTCGCCCTCAACGTGCCGTTCCCGCTGATCGTGCTGGTGGCTGCCATCATCGGCTACGTGGGTGGTCGCTTCGCCCCAGGCAAATTCGTGATCGGTGGCGGTCATGGGGGCGCGAAGAACAGCTATGGCCCTGCCCTGATCGATGACGATACCCCAACACCCGAACATGCCCGTTTCAGCTTGAGGCATCTGGTATGCCTGCTGCTGATAGGTGCTGGGCTCTGGGTCCTGCCCCTGGGACTTCTGTCACTGTCGTTTGGCTGGGACGGCACCCTGACGCAGATGGGCTGGTTCTTCACGAAGGCCGCACTGATGACTTTTGGCGGTGCATATGCGGTATTGCCCTATGTCTACCAAGGCGCTGTAGGGCACTACGGGTGGCTGACACCCACCCAGATGATCGATGGTCTCGCCTTGGGAGAAACCACACCGGGGCCACTGATCATGGTGGTCGCCTTCGTCGGCTTCGTCGGTGGCTACGTCAATCCGATGTTCGGGAGCGAACACCCATTCCTTGCTGGCGCCGTCGCGGCGAGCCTCGTCACCTGGTTCACCTTTTTGCCGTCTTTCTTGTTCATTCTCATCGGTGGGCCATTGGTAGAGTCGACCCACAACGCGATCAAATTTACCGCACCGCTGACAGGGATCACGGCCGCAGTAGTGGGCGTGATCCTGAACCTCGCCCTGTTCTTCGGCTACCACGTGCTCTGGCCGAAAGGCTTTGGTGGAGCGCTTGACTGGCCATGCGCGGCTATTGCGGCTGCAGCTGCGATTGCTTTGTTCCGCTTCAAGCGGGGCGTGATCGAAGTGCTGTTCGCTTGCGCCCTGGCCGGCCTGGCAGTTCACCTGTGGCGGGCATGAAACCAGTGGATGTGCCAAGCAATGCTGCCAGTGTCGGTCGATCAACCACGCCTTTCGCCCACCACCGGTCGTCAGCGCCATTGACCTCCAAGCCGGCTCCCCGGTCAACCCTTGGAGACCTCGACCGCGACGGTGAACCAATGGACGTGCTTGCTGACAATGAAATGTCGACCCGTAGTCATGTGGTGGGGCAACTCATCCTGGTGTTCTCCCTGATCTTGTTGTTAGCCCTGTTGCTGGGGCTGTTTTCCCTCTACCGCCTCGCCGAGGCGCTCGATGTTCAACAAATGGAGCAAAGCCGTTTCCATGCTGATTCGGCCATCAACCAACTGCAGAGGAACGACAGGACGTTTCTGCTGACCCACGCCGATTGGCAGGCCGCCTACGATCACCTGGGGAGACAGGTCGACGCGCATTGGGCATACATCGAGGATAATGTAGGAGCCACGCTCTTCACCTCCGATGGGTACGAGGGGGTATACGTGCTCGATGATGACGGTACCCGGTACGCCATGCTGGAAGGTCAGCTCAGCGAGCGGGGGCTTGAGCAGCTAACCGACAGTACTGGCAAGATCTTGCACCTTGCTCGCCAAGCCGCGCAGCATGACCAGGCGACTTCGGGATACATCATGTTTCGTGGCCTGCCATCGTTGTACAGCGCTGCACTGATACGTCCACAGGCCCAACCCCACCACCTGCCGGAACCTACGGCGGTGATGGTATTCATTCGTGTTCTTTCGCCTAAGCTGCTGTGGGAACTGGGCAAGTCGGCGGGGTTGTCCGGCGTGGCTGTAAGCGATTCGACCGAGCAGCGTAAAGGGCGCGGTGCTCTTGCACTCGAAGGCATCGGTCGCGCCCTTACCTGGGATTTACCGCAGCCTGGTTCCCAATTGATCAAGACAGTCATCACGCCCCTCGCTATCGCTGTGCTCCTGATTGCGCTGACCATTGCCTTGTTTGCACGCTATGCGATGCGGGCCAGCACCAGGATCGATCGTAGCCACCGTGCGCTTGAGATCTCCAGAGCTGCCCTGCAATCGAGTGAAGAACGCTTCAAGGCCGTGGCCGAAGCCGCGTCGGACTGGATCTGGGAAACCGATGTGCTCCTGAGACTAACCTACCTGTCGGACCGGTTTAGCGAACTGACCGGGCATCCTGTCGACGTATGGCGACAGCGCCCGATTACCGAGCTGCTGTCGTGTGATACCAGCCATCTCCAGACCTGGCTTCATAGTCTGGCTGCGACAGGCTCTTCCGGTACCCTACGCTGCCAGTACCAGGATCATCTTGGCCAACAGCGTATTTGCACAATCGCTTCCCGCGCAATCGTGGATCAGAGCGTCTGTACCGGATTTCGTGGCACTTGCAGCGACATCACCGACGAAGTAGCCGCACATGCCCACATTCAGCACCTCTCCTTGCACGACGCCCTTACCGGGCTGCCGAATCGCAACAAGCTGTTCCGGTTCCTCGAACAAACCATTACCGGCACTGGCCCCCTCCAGGTAGCACTGCTGATACTGGATCTTGATAATTTCAAGCCGATCAACGACAGCCTGGGGCATCCGGCCGGCGATGCGGTGTTGCTCGAGGTGGCCGGCCGCCTAAGTCAGGTTACTCGCGAGAGTGACCTTGTCGCCCGCCTGGGAGGCGACGAGTTCATCGTCGTAGTGACACGGCCAGGGGATCACAAGGACATGGACCGATTCTGCATCCGCTTGATCGAAGCAATCAGGCGACCCATGCAAGTCGAGGGGCATAGTGTTCAAGTGGGTGTGAGTCTTGGTGTCGTGATGTCGGCCGAGTATCCCGGTACGCCAACCGATTTGATCCGCTACGCTGACGTGGCCCTTTACAGCGCCAAGCAGGCGGGCAAAAACACCTGGCGCTTTTTTTCGGCGCAACTGAATGCAGCATTGATGGACAAGCGTGTGCTGGAAAGCGAACTACGCGACGGCATACCAAGTGGCGAGCTTGTGCTGCATTTCCAGCCGCGCTTCAAGGTCGACGGGGTCTCGCTCGCCTCGGCTGAGGCCCTCGTGAGGTGGCAACACCCACGCCTGGGTCTGCTGCGCCCGGATCGGTTCATCCCGCTGGCCGAAGAGTCAGACCTGATCGTGTTGCTTGGCAACTGGGTGTTGCAGGAAGCCTGCGATAAAGCCCGCGGCTGGCCGCAGGCAGTGATGGTGTCGGTAAACATGTCGCCGGCCCAGTTCAGCCGCAGCGATGTCGTTCGCGACGTCGGAGACGCATTGCGCACCACCGGCCTGCCGGCCCATCGCCTGGAACTGGAAATTACTGAAAACGTCATGCTCAACGACGTTGAAGGCGCTCTGCATACCATGCAGGCACTGAAGGAGCTAGGCGTGCGCCTGAACATGGACGACTTCGGGACCGGTTACTCCTCTCTGGGTTACCTACGTACCTACCCGTTCGACAGCATCAAGATCGACAAGCGCTTCGTGCAGCATCTGGGCAAGAGCGGCAGTGACCGTAGCGTGGTCCAGGCCATCATCAATCTTGGCAACGCAATGGGTATGACGGTAACTGCCGAAGGTGTCGAGACCGCTGAGCAACTGGCCCTCCTTAGCGATGACCAATGCCATGAAGTGCAAGGTTTCCTGCTCAGCAAACCGCTGGAAAACGAAGCGCTGATAGGGATGATGAGAGAGCAGTTATCATACCCCTGATTCAGGGTCGCTAGCCGGTACTCCAGGGGAGCGCTGGTTTTCCTTGTCATTGCCAAGGCCGGGACTGGAACCCGGACCATCAGGTTTGGGCGGGTCGTCAGGTATCTGAGCCCCTTCGTTCAGTTGAGCATCCCGGGGCATACCCAATCCACTGTTCGCACCGCCAGGATCTGGATGCTCACTGGATACTGAGTTGTTTGCATCCACGTCGTCCATCTGTTCTTCGATGGGTGACTCATCATCTGGCGGCAGTGGTACCTCAACCGCTTTGGTCCCGGGACCGAGGGATGGTTCATCTTCGTTTGCATCAATGTCCATGTCCTTTCTCCGTTCAGAGGCAGATGGTATCTGCACCTAAACGTGAGAAGCGGGCGTGGCTCACGGGTGCCCGCGGCCAGACAAGTGGCATTTGTCCATCCGTTTTGCACCTTCCGTCGCGCTGAGGGCACCCTTCGGTATACGGCAGGCCGAACACTGGGTGAACAACCAGAAACGGAGTTTCACCATGAACGCAGAAAAAACATACGCGCTGCTACTCGCAATGTGCCTGGGTTGCACGGCGCCACTTGCCCTGGCCGCCACCGACCTGAACGATCAACGCGCCCCGGGCACGCAACCGCACAGCAATGGGCACATGAACGGCCAAGGCGGTGCGACAGGCTCAGGAACACCAGCCGATGGCATGGGCACGAGTAATGGCGGTACCCATGACAATGGAACGGACAACACGGGAGGTGACGGTACCGATACTGAAACGGGCTCCGGCGGTAATGGAGGGAACGGTAGCGGTGCAGGTCCGGGGAGTGGTAGCGATGGCTCAACCGGTGGTGGATCAGGCGCAGGATCGGGCAGCTAGGTGGAATGGCCGAATGGCCGTGGATCTCCCGTCCATGGCCCGGCGTTCCGGTTTCACCATTGATCAAGCAACTCACTCAGGAGTCAATGCCATGCCACGCGGTGACAAGGACAAATATACGGACAAGCAGAAACGCAAGGCCGAGCACATTGAGCAATCGTACGAGGACAAGGGCGTGGGCAAGGACGAAGCCGAAGCGCGCGCCTGGGCCACCGTGAACAAACAATCCGGTGGCGGTGAAAAGCCGGGAGGCTCGGGCAGCAAGACGCCGTCGCGTGAGAAGAAGACCGCGCGCACGGATTCAGCCAAGCGCGCCGCCGAGTCTCGTCAGGGGCATTCACGCACCTCGCGCGCGTCGCTGGAATCGCAAAGCAAGGAAAGCCTGATGAAGGAGGCGCGCAGCAAAGATCTCAAAGGGCGTTCCACCATGAACAAGGCTCAATTGGTAGAAGCCCTGCATAAACTGGGTTGACGGGAAACTTTTGGCGCAGTGCAAGGCCCACAGCATTTTTGTGGGTTATCGGTTCACCTTCGAGCCTGTCGGCTTTTACCAGGCTCCAGCTGCCAGACCGCTGCGCATACCGTTGAAACTTTCCCGGCACGTGCCAAGTCCAGACGCCTATCGATAACTGAACGGGAGCAGGCAATGACCGGCACGGTAGGCGACTTTCTGGTGGAGCGTTTGTATCAATGGGGCGTACGGCGCATCTTCGGTTACCCCGGCGACGGCATCAATGGCGTGTTCGGCGCGCTGAGCCGGGCCAACGGCAAGATTGAATTTATTCAGGCCCGCCATGAGGAAATGGCCGCCTTCATGGCCAGCGCCCATGCCAAGTTCACCGGTGAGCTCGGTGTGTGCATGGCCACATCCGGCCCGGGCGCCTCGCACCTGCTCACCGGCCTGTACGATGCACGCATGGACCACCAGCCGGTGCTGGCCATCGTCGGTCAACAGGCCCGGGCGGCGTTGGGCGGGCATTACCAGCAAGAGCTGGACCTGCTGTCGATGTTCAAGGACGTGGCCGGTGCGTTCGTTCAGCAGGCATCGACACCGGAGCAGGTGCGCCACCTGCTTGACCGTGCAGTGCGTACGGCTGTCGGCGAACGCCGCGTCACCGCCATCATCCTGCCCAACGACCTGCAGGACCTGCCCTATGACGAACCGCCGAGGGCCCACGGTACGGTGCATTCCGGCATCGGCTACAGCAAGCCCAGGGTGTTGCCGTTCGACGAAGACCTGCAGCGCGCCGCCGAGGTGCTCAATGCCGGGCACAAGGTGGCGATACTGGTGGGTGCCGGCGCACTGCAGGCGACAGAGCAGGTCATTGCAATTGCCGAAAAACTCGGCGCCGGGGTGGCCAAAGCGCTGCTGGGCAAGGCTGTGGTGCCGGACGACCTCCCATGGGTCACCGGGTCGATCGGCCTCCTCGGCACCGAACCCAGTTATCAGCTGATGACCGAATGCGACACCTTGCTGATGATCGGCTCCGGCTTTCCCTATTCCGAATTTTTGCCCAAGGAAGGCCGGGCGCGAGGCGTGCAGATCGACCTGCAACCCGACATGCTCAGCCTGCGCTACCCGATGGAGGTCAACCTGGTCGGCGACGCCAGCGAAACATTGCGCGCACTGTTGCCATTGATTGAGCACAAGACCGACCGGCGCTGGCGCGACAAGGTGGAAACCTGGCGTACGCAGTGGGACAAGACCGTGGCCAAGCGCGCCTTGGTCAAGGCGGACCCGATCAACCCGCAACGCGTGGTCCATGAACTGTCCCCTCGCCTGCCCGACCACGCCATCATCACCAGCGACTCCGGCTCCTGTGCCAACTGGTTTGCGCGCGACCTGCAGATTCGCCAGGGTATGCAGTGTTCGCTGTCCGGCGGCCTGGCTTGCATGGGCGCCGCAGTGCCCTATGCGATTGCAGCCAAATTCGCCCATCCGCAACGGGCTGTAGTTGCGTTGGTGGGCGATGGGGCGATGCAAATGAACAACCTCGCCGAACTGATCACCGTGGCCAAATACTGGCAGCAGTGGGACAACCCGCAATGGATCTGTGCCGTGTTCAACAATGAGGACCTCAACCAGGTGACCTGGGAGCAGCGGGTGATGGAGGGCGACCCCAAGTTCGAAGCTTCGCAGTCGATCCCCGACGTGCCCTACCATCTTTTCGCCATTTCCATTGGCCTGCAAGGTATCTACGTAGATCGCGAAGAGGACGTTGCCGCTGCATGGGAGCGCGCGCTGGCTGCTGATCGGCCAGTACTGATCGAGTTCAAGACCGACCCGAACGTGCCACCCCTGCCACCCCACATCAAGCTGGAGCAGGCGAAGAAATTTGCCAGTACCTTGCTAAAGGGCGACCCCGACCAGGCGGGCATCATCGTGCAGACAGCCAAGCAGGTGCTCGGCTCGGTGCTGCCTGGCAAGAAGTGATCGGCACCCCGGCGAGCCGGCTGAACGTTTGATCTGCCGGCCCGGTCGCACAACAGAGACGCAGCAGACTGCGCGAACCCTGACCGTGAGGACCTACCATGACCGCGATCGCTTCAAACGGGGCTGCAAAGCACCCCATCCGTCTGACCCTCAATGGTCAGCCCCGAACACTGCAGGTGCATCCTTGGGTCACCTTGCTTGACCTGCTGCGTGAGCAATTGGACCTGGTCGGCACCAAGAAAGGCTGCGACCACGGCCAGTGCGGCGCCTGCACGGTGCTGCGCGACGGCAAGCGCGTCAATGCCTGCCTGACCTTGGCCATCATGTGCGACGGGGCCGACCTGGTGACCATCGAAGGGCTGGCCAGTGGCGACGTCCTGCACCCCATGCAGCGCGCCTTCATTACCCACGATGCGTTCCAGTGCGGTTACTGCACCCCGGGGCAAATCTGCTCTGCGGTCGGGCTGGTTCACGAGGGACGTGCCGACACCCGCGAGGCCATTCGCGAGCACATGAGCGGCAATCTTTGCCGCTGCGGCGCCTACGGCAACATCGTCGCTGCGGTAGAAGAAGCCCTGCCGTTGATGACGGACAGCGCCCAACCACCACGAGGGCAGCACCCATGACGCCCTTCAGCTACCACAAGCCCGCCTCAGTCAGCGAAGCGGTGAACCTGGCTGACGCCTGTTCGCACTTCATCGCCGGGGGTACCAACCTGGTCGACCTGATGAAGGAAAACGTGGTGCGCCCCGAGCGCCTGATCGACATCTCCGGCCTTGGGCTGAACGGCATTCACGTTACCCCTGGCGGCGGCGTATTCATCGGTGCGCGGGTGAGCAATGCCGACCTGGCCTGGCACCCGTTGATCGAGCAGCATTATCCACTGTTGTCAGACGCGATCCTGGCGGGGGCATCGCCGCAGTTGAGGAACATGGCCAGCACCGGTGGCAACTTGCTGCAACGTACCCGCTGCTACTACTTCTACGACACCGGCACCCCCTGCAACAAGCGCGAACCGGGCAGCGGATGCCCTGCGCGTGCAGGCATGAACCGCATCCATGCCATTCTGGGTGCCAGCGATGCCTGTGTCGCGACCCATCCCTCGGACATGTGCGTGGCATTGGCAGCGCTCGAAGCCGTAGTGCACGTACAGGGGCGGTCCGGCGAACGGCAGATACCCTTCGCGGATTTCCATTGCCTGCCCGGTGACACCCCCGAGCGCGACAATCAACTGGCATTCGATGAGCTGGTGACAGGCATCGAGCTGCCGCCCCCGGTGTTCGAACGCCATTACCGTTACCTGAAAATACGCGACCGCGCTTCCTACGCGTTCGCGCTGGTGTCAGTCGCTGCAGCCTTGAACTTCGATGGCGACGTGATCCAGCAGGCGCGCCTGGCGCTGGGCGGCGTTGCCCACAAACCCTGGCGGGACCCGGCTGTGGAGCGCCTGCTGGCCGGCCAGGTGCCTTCTGAAGCGCTCTTCAACCGCGCCGCGCAAACGTTGCTGCAAGGCGCACAACCCCTGAGCCACAACGGTTTCAAGGTAACGCTCGCCCAGCGAGCAATCGTGCGGGCATTGGATGACGCGGCGCGCGGCGCCGCTAACGGGGGGGCACGGCCATGATCACAAGCACACCCGTAGTCGGCACGCCCCTGGACCGCGTGGACGGTGTGGCGAAGGTCACCGGGCAGGCCCGCTATGCGGGCGAATACCCCCAGACGGGCCTGCTGCACGGCAGCGTCGTGTCCAGTACCATCGCCCGCGGTCGGGTTCTCGGCATCGACAGCACGCAGGCCATGCGCGTGCCCGGGGTAATCGCCGTGCTCGACCATGGCCATCGTCCGCCTGTCTCCAGTTATGACGACGACTACAGCGATGCCGACTCTGCCGAGGGGGCGCCTTTTCGGCCCTTGTTCAATGATCGAGTGCTGTACAGCGGGCAACCGTTGGCATTAGTGATCGCCGAAACCCTGGAACTGGCCCGCTATGCAGGCTCGCTGATCAAAATCGACTATGCCGAGGAGGCTCACCAGACAGACCTGGGCGCATGCCAAAAATCGCATGCCGCCCCCGCCGAAACACCGGCGCCGCGTGGCGACTTCGCCGGGCAGTTTGCCGAAGCGCCGGTGCAGGTGGATGCCACGTACCTGACGGCCAACGAGTACCACAACCCGATGGAGCCCCATGCATCGACCGTGCACTACAGGGCCGACGGCACTCTGGAAATCCACGACAAGACCCAAGGCACGCAGAACTGCCAGGACTACCTGCACAAGGTGTTCGGCCTGCCCAAGGCAAACATTCGTGTGCGCGCGGCGTTCGTCGGCGGCGCCTTCGGCTCGGGCTTGCGCCCGCAGTACCAGTTGCCGCTGGCAGTGATGGCGGCGTTGCACCTGAAGCGCTCGGTGCGCGTCACACTGACCCGCCAGCAGATGTTCACCTTTGGCTACCGGCCCCGCACCGAACAATGCATGCGCCTGGGTGCAGACGCAAACGGGCGTTTGCTTGCGATCGCTCATGATGCGCTTGGCCAGACCTCCCGCTTCGAGGACTTCACCGAACACCTGGTCGAATGGAGCGGCATGCTGTACCAGTGCGATAACGTTGCGCTCAGTTACCGCCTGGCCTCGCTTGATGTGTACACCCCGCTGGACATGCGGGCGCCTGGGGCCGCGTCCGGGATGATTGCGCTGGAGTGCGCCATGGATGAGCTCGCCTGTGCTGCGCAGATCGACCCGGTAGAGCTGCGCCGCCGCAATTTTGCCGCCAACAATGCCAACGAGGGCAAGCCCTACTCCAGCAAGGCACTGCTGGCGTGCTACCAGCAAGGTGCCGAACGTTTTGGCTGGCATAACCGCACTCCCCAACCGCGCAGCATGTGCAATGGCAACCAACTGGTCGGCTGGGGGATGGCCGGCGGCGTCTGGGAAGCCATGCAGATGAAGGCCAGTGCCAAGGCGCGCATCAATGCCCAGGGCCACCTGACCGTCAGCAGTGCCACCACCGATATCGGGACCGGCACCTATACCGTCATGACTCAGATCGCCGCCGACGCAGCTGGCGTCAAAGTGCAGGATGTCACCTTCATGCTGGGTGACTCCTCACTGCCCACCGCCCCGCTTCAGGGCGGATCGTTCACGGTGTCGTCGGTGGGCTCGGCCGTGCGCCAAGCCTGCCATGTCCTGCGCACCCAGGTGCTGGAACACGCGCGCAACATATACCCCCAGGTGGCCAACACACCCCGGCAGCAGATCGTTTTCACCGAGGGCTACCTGCACGCGGGCAACCATCGCTGGGCTTTGGCGGACATCGTGGCGAGCGCCCCCAACGGTAAATTCGAAGTGCAGATCGACGCCGAGCCCGGCGCCAGGCGCCAACCGTTCTCCACCGCCACCCATTCGGCGGTATTCGTGGAAGTTCACGTCGACGAGGACCTTGGCACGATCAAGGTAGCCCGGGTGGTCAGCGCTGTGGCGGCAGGCCGTGTGATCAACCCCAAAACCGCACGCAGCCAGATCCTGGGGGGCGTGGTCTGGGGGGTGGGCATGGCGCTGCACGAAGCCGCATTGACCGACCACCGGTTGGGCCGCATCATCAATCACAACCTGGCGGAGTACCACATCCCGGTCAATGCAGACTGCGGGGATATCGAAGTGATCTTCGTTGAAGAGCACGATGACATTGTCAACGAACTGGGGTCCAAGGGCGTAGGCGAAATCGGCGTTGTCGGGGTGGCCGCTGCGGTGGCGAACGCGGTCTACCATGCCACAGGCAAGCGTATAAGGGAGTTTCCGATCACGCTCGATAAAGTGCTGTAATCGGACAGGGGCCGAGTCGCCCACCCGCTTTGGGCTATCGTCGACGCGCCACAACCGCTAAGCCATGGCAGGGTTCTTTATCACGCAATAGGTTGCCCTTGACGACCTTTCGCGCACCCTGTCAGCAGGTACAAAAGTAAAAGGAGCTTCCAGTACTCGCGGGGCATCGGAAGAAAACACAGGCTCTCTGTGTGAACACACGAGGTGCATGATCATGGCGAACGATCAAGACAAGGCGGGTCAGCAAGGCGGCGCCGCGCAAACCAACCCTGGTAGTTTTGCAAACGACCGTGAGAAGGCTTCGGAAACCGGCCAGAAAGGCGGTCAAATGCCCGGAGGGAAATCTGAGGATCAACAAACAGGGCAAGGCAGCGGCGGTAACCTTAAGGAAGATAATCCTCAGCGTGCCGGTGGTGGAACCCAACACGGTGGTCAAGGAGGGCATACCTCTGGCAGCAAATCTGACCGGGAGCAAGGTATGGACGAAGGGTCGCAAGCTATTCAGGACGAAGACAGCGGGATGACGGAAGACAACCGCTAAGTCCACCAGGGCGATGGAGAGCCCTGGTTTCTTCACCGTCCGTAATTCAGATGCAGCAGTTCGCCTTGAACAGTTGGCCGTCAGCCTCTGTGTCTAACGATCAACCTCGAATTACACCCTGTCCTAGGCCACCTGCACCGCTTTGCGCCATTGATCCGTGGCCAGGCGCCTGGCTCTATCAACACCCCAGGCCAGAGCTCGAGTCATGGACTCGCCTGGACGAGAATTGAACGCTTCTTCGTGCAATGCCATTCCACAGCCGGCATACACACCGATGAACATTTGCGTCTGACCGGTGCGCGAGAGCCTGACCTGCACATCAATCGTGGTGCCGTCATCGAGCTCCTCGTCATGGGTACGATGATGAAGCACTGGATCCGCCCATTCCCAAAACACATCACCTCGAACACGCATGCCGCCCTCCTACGACTTTAGTCTTATACGGAAACCTCAACATAGCAAAGCTGGGAGGCAGTTCAATGACGTAGTCGGTAGTCATACAGGTAACAGACAGCCGGTCTGATTTTCGATACAAACTTATTTTCCTGTACAACTTTGCAGCCTTGGTCAGGCGGTCAGAGCAGGCAACCGCGTTGCCAAGAGCCCGGCAGCTGCGGAATTCAGCAATTCAGGGGTAAGCTTTTCGCGAAGCACCCACTTACACGCGACAATTTCATGGTCGGCAACGGGCTTCTCATTTTCGTGGAATCGGGTGGTGAAGATGTGATGCACAACTGACCCCACTCTGATTGAACACAAAGAAAGCAGGCCATGCCCTTCAATGGATGTCTCCTCACGTAGCTCTCTTGCCGCAGCTGCATGAGGGCTCTCACCAGGCTCAATCAAACCACCTGGGAAATTCCATTTGCCGCCTTTTTTCCGAACAAGCAGTACCCTGCCGCTTCGAAGGCAGATTATCGTTGCCCTGGATTTGATTCTGCATTTTCGTTTGTCCCGCATGCACACACTCGTATCATCATTACCCATCAACACCCACCCTCTCGCGACACAGAGTAATGGACTTCTTCCCTGAAGACGTTTCCATGCTGCGACTCGTTCAATCACAGGGGCGTATTAGCCATCGGTTCGCCTCAGATCAGCAGAGCCCGGCACTGCATGAGCAGTTGCATACCCGAATTTTGGGGGCCAATGACCCTAGTGAGCTCAAGTGCAAGTTGCTGGCAAATCGGGGAATCTCGGTAGCCGCCGGTCGGTGGATGGCCCAGACAGGACCAGTCTGCCCGTTCTCAAGCATCGCCATTGAAGCTGTTGTTTTGAACTTTGCATGGCCTGGAAGCTTCCCCTGCATACCCCCACGATTTTTGTGATGCAGGAGCTAGGAGCATGAGAGCACTGACCTACCACGGAGCAAACGACGTCAGGGTCGACAACGTCCCTGATCCCATCATCGAGCGAGAAGACGACATCATCCTCAAGGTGACTGCCACCGCCATTTGCGGCTCCGATTTGCACCTCGACCGAGGCAAAATTCCAGAGCCCGAAGCGGGTGATATCTTTGGCCACGAGTTCATGTACGCGGGCTTCATTCACGGGTTCATGTTCGGCGACGCGTTCGATAAGGGCCTTACCTTCAAGATGGGCCAGACCCATGTCCAGAAATACCTGCCTGAACTGCTGGAACACATCGAAGCAGGCCGTCTACAACCGGAATTGATCGTCACTCACCGCCTCGCCCTCGAAGAAGCAGCCATGGGCTACAAGGTGTTCGATCAGAAGCAGGACAACTGCCGCAAGGTCATCCTCGTGCCAGGCGCTGCACCCGGCACCTTGGGCCCTGACTACGTATAGAGGAGGTGAAGTCATGAACGGTCTTGCCAGCTACTTCTGGATTGCCGTGGCGGCAATCCTCTTGCTCATCGATCTGTGGGCCATCGTCAGCGTCTTCAGAAGCGACAAGTCAGATGCAGTCAAAGCGGCCTGGGCCCTGCTGATCCTCGCGCTGCCGGTAGTCGGCCTGGGAATCTGGGGCGTTGCTGGCCCGCGCGGCATCAAGCGAGGTACAGGGCCCACCTCCGACGAGCACAGCAAAGGCTGACATCTGCCAGCTGCATTTACAGGGGTTTTCAACATGATCGATCAAGCGACAGGCATGAAATCCGGCGAACGCTATCGCGTGCAAAACGTGGAGCGCGCTCATCAGTTTCCAGGCTTCTTCCAGGACGGGAAGTATTATCTCGGCCCTGAACTTCTCACCGCCGTGGGCTGGCTTGAAGGTACACGCTTCATCTATGACAGCCTGGATGCCGCAGGTGAACCCGTTTTTCCAAACCGGGAGGCAGGCACGGTCGAAGGGCTGACATTGACCCTGGTCGATGGCACTTCCCTTGAGCTCTTACGGATCGAGGCCAGCGACACCATTGTCCCAGTTGCCCCCGGTGCATCGGGTACGGAACGAGAAGCGCCTGACAGTGGCGCCTGGATAAATCGCAGTCCCAAGGCCGAAGACTCATCGGGAAACCTCTTTGAGCCTCCGAATGGCAAGAGGGATATCGACGGAGGCTGGAGGAAGTCAAAACACAAAACGCCGCTGCTGATCGGTGCAGCGGCGTTGGGAGTCCTTGTGGGTTTCACACTCACACATTCACGACGCAGAGATGGCTAGAGGCGGTCTGCGTAACGAGGGCAGCGGGCGCGCCTGAGGGGATGCCAGCCATCTTAATCATTGAACCGTTTCTTTCTGCGTGTACTCAACCTCGAGCAAGTGCTTGATTCAATCCGTGATGAGGAACGCCATGAACGCTATCGACTTACTGATCCAGGACCACAAGCTCGTGAAGAAGCTGCTCGAAGAGCTGTCGACCACTACCGAGCGTGCCGTAAAGAAACGGGCCGAGTTACTCCACAGGATCGAGCAGGAGTTGCAGATCCACACCGCGCTCGAGGAAGAAATACTCTACCCGGCCATCAAGCAAGCGGGTGGCAAGGAAGAAGCGAAGATGTACTACGAGGCC
This sequence comes from Pseudomonas sp. GW460-LB5, assembly GCF_059423245.1. Classification (NCBI taxonomy): domain Bacteria; kingdom Pseudomonadati; phylum Pseudomonadota; class Gammaproteobacteria; order Pseudomonadales; family Pseudomonadaceae; genus Pseudomonas; species Pseudomonas sp. GW460-LB5. Next base: position 306,919 of record NZ_JBWKXT010000002.1, on the reverse strand, counting down.
AAGGAAGAACACCGCACTGTCGACGCCCTCGTTCTGCCCGACCTCCTGCATACCGAAACCGGCACCGTCGAATTCGCCGGGCGGGTCAAGGTCATGAAAGAGTTGCTGGAGCATCACATCGAGGAAGAGGAAGGCGAACTGTTCCCCACCGCGAAGAAGCTGCTCAGCAAGGACACCCTCGAGGAGCTTGGGCAAGCCATGGAAATGCAGAAAAAGATGCTCAAGGGCGAGCAGCGAGCGGCGTAGTCAAGCGATCACCTGCCAGCGCTCAGCGCGTGGCAGGTGATCGGCTTCAGATACCCCATCATCAGTCGGAAGGTGTCATGGAATACTGGATTGGGTTACTTGAATGGCCTGCGATGTTGATGACTGTGCTGGCAGCGTGGTGCATCGGTTCGCGCCGTCCGGGGCGGAGGAAGGCAGGTTTCTGTTGTTTTATCGCAAGCAACGTGTTGTGGGCCGTCTGGGGCTGGCAAGCTGAAGCCTGGGCATTGATCATCCTGCAATTCTGCCTCTGTGCCATGAACCTGCGAGGCTGGCGAAAAAATACGCAACTGGAAGCGACGGCGTGACCAGCTCATGCCAGGGGCAGGGATACGCGGAAGGTGGTGCCCGATGACGAGTTGGATGCCACGTCGATAGCCCCCCCATGCCGGGCCACGATCTCGCCGACGATGAACAGGCCAAGACCCAGCCCACCGGATGCCTCGTGATGTTCCGACGCCAATCGGGAGTACCTGGCCTGAGGGTTGAATAGATGAGGCACAACATCCGGCGCAATGGGTTTGCCCCAGTTATGTACGCTGAACTCGACTGCCTCAGGGCGTTGGGTCAGTGTTACGGTGATGGGCCTGGCATGATCACCGTGGTGAAACGCATTGGCTATCAGGTTGGAAAACACCTGCCCCATCCGGGTGACGTCAAACTGGCCAAATGCTTGCTGGCCGCCCTTCAGGACAACTGTGATCTCAGGGCGGGAAATGCGAAGCTCGTCCACAAGCGTATGGCACACCTGGGAAAGGTCGACAGGTTCTTTCTGGATGGGTATGCCAGTCCCCAGGTTCGCTTTGGCGAGATCGAGTAGATCAGTCACGATTTGCCTGGATCGTGTCACACTGGCCGCAATCTGGTCTGCAATTTTTCGGTCGCGCTCGTTCAGCTGACCTTTACGGCTCAACATCTCGGCGCCCAGAAGGGCTGCCGTCATCGGCGTTCGTAGATCATGCCCAAGTACACCCAGTACCAGTTTCCGTGTTGTCTCCACCGCGATGCCGTACGAGGTGATGGATTCGCTCAAGGCTTGATCAATGGCCTCGTTGAAACGAACCATATCATCGATAGCATGGGGTTCATCAGCCCTCTGCTGCGCAAACCAAAGACGCAGCGCACGATACTCTGCGACCACTTGATCAAGCGTGAACCCGGCACTCAGCCGGGTAACAGCATGGGCCTGAGCGGCTGTTTCGACCGAGCTCGTTGCCTGCATGCCTCGAGACTTCTCAAACTGCTGGCGGGCTGTCTGTGAGGATGCCATGTCCAGTGCAACGGTTCGCAACATGGCTTCAGCGTGGTTACGCAGGCCTGCAGCATCAAGATCCGGCATAGGGGTCTCGACGGTGCGAGCAAAATCCTCAAAAGCCTCGAGAATGAGCTCGATGTGCTGTGTAATGAACGCATAGAGCCGCACGTCGGGTCCTCGGTGTAATCGCAAGCATCATGGGTGAATGATCAGCATAGACGACGCTGATGACTGAAGATGAACGCGATGAGGTGAAGTGCGTGTAACTTTCCCGATGTGTGCCCAGAGGCCTTTCCAATCCGCCCGTTCCAGCGGGCATCTGCGCTGGCAGCTAGCGCTGCTGGCGACGCCCGCTCAACTGGATCCAGACCGGTGCATGATCACTGGCCTTGGCTTCGTTGCGCACCCAGGCATCCACACCCGCCAGCTTCAGATAAGGGCTGAGACTGGGGTTGAGCAGCAGATGATCAATGCGCAGCCCGGCATTGCGCGCCCAATGATTGCGAAAATAGTCCCAGAACGTGAAGATGCGCTGCTCGGGATACAGGTGACGAACAGCATCGACCCAGCCCTGCGCCAGCAATTGTTGGAAACACGCCCGCGATTCAGGTTGCAGCAGCGCGTCCTTGAGCCATGAGCGCGGGTTATAGATGTCCAGATCGGTCGGCACAACATTGAAATCGCCCGCCAACACCGCAGGGTGGCTGCTGCCCTGCAGTGTTTGGGCATGCTTGATCAGGCACTCGAACCAGCGCAGTTTGTAATCAAACTTGGGGCCAGGTTGCGGGTTGCCATTGGGCATGTAAAGGCAGCTAACCAATACACCGTGCACCGCAGCCTCCAGATAGCGGCTCTGCTGATCGTCCTGCATGCCGGGCAGCCCGCGACGTACCTCCAGCGGCTCGCTATCGCGCGCCAGGATCGCCACGCCATTCCAGGAGGGTTGCCCCTGATACAGGCAGCCATAACCTGCCGCTTCGATGGCCTGGCGCGGAAACTGCTGATCGGCCGCCTTCAGCTCCTGCAAGCAGGCAATGTCCGGTTGCTCCCGCTCCAGCCAGGCCAAGAGCGCGGGCAGGCGGCTGCGGATGCCATTGATATTGAAGGTGGCGATCTTCAGCGCTTTCATGCGTCAGGGTCGCTCACGTGAGCCTGTACGGCATCCTCCAGTGCCCGTATATGTGCCTCGTCGGCCAGTGCCTTCAGCGCCAACCAGTCATCCCAGTCAATCGCGCCGTCGTCCCGCAGCGCCTCGGCGGTGCGAACCAGTTCGTGGTGGTAGGCATCCGGCGATTCGCGCCGGTAGCCGATGTCGTCGTACTGCGCGTACCAGGCTTCAAGTTCAGGAATGCTGCGTTCGATGCTCATGACGGCCGCCTCGTTCTATCCCTGCTAGTGAGAGCCCAGGCCCCGCGCAATTGTTCAACTGCAACGGTCAGCCGGTCAGCCTCCCTACCGCTGAAGCAGTGCATTGGAACTTCTCACCCCTTCCGAGACGTCCCACATCCACACCTGGCGAAAACGGAGATAGAACGATGAGTGCAAAACTGAGTGGCAAGCGCGTAGCCTTTTTGGTCACCGATGGCTTCGAACAAGTGGAGTTGACCGGACCGCGTGAAGCCTTGGAGAAAAACGGGGCCGTGATCGACATCCTGAGTGACAAGGAAGGCACTGTCCGCGGCTGGAACCATGACAAGCCGGCCGACGAGTTTGCGGTGGACGCGACGTTCGACAGCGCCCACCTCGACCTTTACGATGCCATTGTGCTACCGGGTGGGGTACAGAATTCCGACACCATCCGCCTGATACCTGGCGCCCAGAAACTGGTGAAAAGCCACAACTCGGCCAGCAAGCCGCTGGCGGTGATCTGCCACGGCGCCTGGCTGCTGGTGTCGAGTGGACTGGCCAAGGGCAAACGGATGACCAGTTACCAGACATTGCAGGATGATATCCGCAATGCAGGTGGTGACTGGGTCGATGAAGAGGTAGTGGTGGACGGCAACCTGATCACTAGCCGCAAGCCGGATGATATCCCCGCCTTCAGCGAGCAATTGATCAGGGCCCTTGCTGGCTAGCTGCCCGACCCGTGAACTGGCAAATACCTGGTTTGCCAGTTCAACACGCCAGCGCCGTTTGCATGCAATCACCTGACGGTTGCTGCAACGGTTTGCAAAACCGGCCCACCACCTTACAATCGCGATTAATTCCCATATGCATCTGATTAGCGGAAAGGTGAAGTGCCCATCGACGCCCCACTGCAACCCATCGACAGCCTGTATCGCGACCACCACGGCTGGCTGCAAGGCTGGCTGCGCCACCGCCTGGGTGATCGCGAGCGGGCGGCGGACATCGCTCAGGACACTTTCCTGCGCCTGCTGGTAACCCGCCGCCTGCCGGAACAGCGCGACGGCCGTCGATTCCTGGTGCAGATCGCCCGCAATCTGGTCATAGACCAGTGGCGTCGCCAGCGTATCCACCAAGCGTATCTGGAGAGCATCGCCGCCCTGCCCGAGCCAGAAACGCCGTCACTGGAAACCCGCGCGATCGTGATCGAAACCCTGATGCAGATCGACGCCATGCTCGACAAGATGCCTGCAAAGGTACGCGAGGCATTCCTGCTGTCGCAATTTGAAGGGCTGACCTACACACAGATCGCAGCGCGGCTGGACGTCAGCGTCAGCTCGGTGCAAAAGTACATGCTCCGCGCCATCACTGCCTGCTATCAGGTCCTGTACGCTGAATGAAGAACGTCAGCGAAGCCCCCCTCTCCCCCGCAATCGTCGAGCAGGCCAGCCATTGGCTCATGCTGCAATGGAGCGGTGAGTTCGAAGCGGCGCAACAGCAGCGCTTTCTTGAATGGCGCGCCGCGGACCCGGAGCACGATCGCGCATGGCGACGCCTGGAGCGCCTGCAAAGTACCCTGAGCGGTGTCCCAGCGGATACAGCACTAGGGGTGCTGCGCGAGCTGCCCGATGCACGTCGTCGGCAGGCGCTCAAGCTGCTCGGCACGCTGCTGTTGGCCGGCGGGAGCGGCTATCTGGTCCATTCACAATCCCCTTGGCGCGAAGCCACGGCAGACCTGCGCAGCGGCACTGGCGAACGCTTGCAACGCTCGCTGGACGATGGCAGCCAACTTAGCCTGAACAGCGGCACTGCGGTTGATATCCGGTACAACGCGTCGGAACGGCGCATTTGCCTGCTCGCTGGGGAGTTGTTGCTTGAACGTGGTCATGACCCGGCGCATCGCCCGCTGATCGTTGAAACTGCAGCGGGAGAAATCCAAGCGTTGGGCACACGCTTTTCCGTGTACCAGCGTGAGGATGGCAGCCACGTCGAGCTGTTTGAAGGCGAGCTGGAGCTGCGTCCGCGGCAGTCGCCCGCCAGCCGCCTTCACGCAGGACAAAGTCGCTGGTTTTCCGCCAATCGCCTCGGCGACCTCGGGCCAGCCAACCTCAACACCATCGCCTGGCTAGACGGCCGCTTGATCGCCGAGCGCATGCCGCTGGGGCACTTCGTCGCCGAGCTGGCTCGCCATCGTCCCGGTGTGCTTCGCTGCGACCCCGCTGTAGCGCAGTTGCCACTGACGGGGGTGTTTCCCTTGGCAGACACCGACCGCGTGCTGATGGCAGTTCAGCAGTCGCTGCCCGTAAAAATACAGAGATTGACGCGCTTCTGGGTCAATGTCAGCCCGGCTTAGAAACGCACAAGACTGCTGGCCGTTTGCTGCCAGCCTGGAATGGCAAAAAAGAGTTTGTGCGGTGTTGTCGTTTTGGTCGAGTTGTACGGGATACCTCTTGAAACCCATCAACAAGCCTTCTCAAGAGGATCGTTCAGAGTGTCGCACCTGCCCACGCCAACCCGTTCACGGCTGACCCGCCACATCCTGCTTGCCAGCTTGCTCGGCGGCGCCCCTTTATTGCTTGCCATGCCTGCCGCACTGGCCTACGCAAGTGAACAGACACGCCATTACGCCATCCCGGCTGGGGGCCTTGATCAGGCGCTGAACCGTTTCGCAAGCCAGTCCGGCATCTTGCTGTCCGCAGACGCACAATTGACCGCTGGCAAGCATACCCCGGGGCTCAGCGGCACCTACTCGGTGAGCGATGGCCTCGCCCAGTTGCTGACCGGCACCGGCCTGCGCGTGCTCAAGGGTGAGGACAGCTACATCATAGAAGTGGCAGCGGACAGCGAAGGTGCCCTGGAACTGGGGGCGACTACCGTAACCGGCGCACTGCTGTCTGGCACCACCGAAGGCACAGGTTCGTACACCTCACGTTCAGCGCAGACGGCGACCAAACTGCCATTGTCCCTGCGCGAGACGCCACAATCGGTCACGGTCATCACGCGCCAACGCATCGAGGACCAGAACCTCGCCAACCTCAACGAGGTGGTGCAGAACACTCCTGGGCTCACCCTGCGCCGGACTGGCCCCGAACGATCCTCGTACTACGCCCGGGGGTTTTCCCTCGATAACATCATGTACGACGGCCTGCCCACCAGCCTGGACAGCTCACAAGTATCCCAGGACCTGCTGTCGGCCGACATGGCCATGTATGACCGGGTCGAAGTCGTGCGCGGTGCCACCGGCCTGATGCAGGGTGCGGGCAACCCTGCGGCGTCGATCAACCTGATCCGCAAGCGGCCGACGCGCGAGTTCCAGGCCAGCATCGAAGGCAGCATGGGCAGTTGGGACCGTTACCGCACCGAGGTCGATGTCTCCGGCGCGCTCAACGACAGCGGAACCGTTCGCGGCAGAATGGTGACGGCATATCAGACCGGCAACAGCTACCGAGACACACTGGAAAACGAACGCAACCTGTTCTACGGCATCCTGGAGGCCGACCTGGACGACAGCACCACCTTGACCCTGAGTGCATCGCGCCAGCAAGACAACAACAATGGCAACGGCTGGACCGGCCTGCCGGTGGGCTTTGACGGCAGCGACCTGCATTTGTCACGCTCTACTTCGCTGAGCAGCGACTGGGAGTATTGGGACAAGACCAGCACCTCTGCCTACGCGGCACTGGACCACATTCTGGACAATGGCTGGAAGCTCAACCTCTCGGCCACCAAAACCTGGGCCGACCTCGACATGCTGGGCACCTATCTGGTCGCTAACACCACCACCCAGGCCTATAACCAGTTCGTCGGCGCGGGGCACTATCGGGAAACCCAGAACAGCTTCGACGCCTATGCCAGCGGCCCGTTTCGCCTGATGGACCGAGACCACGAACTGGTGGTCGGCGCCAGCCACCGGCGGGTGGTGTTCAACGGTGATGTGCCCTACAACATCTTGCTGAACAGCAACATCGACCTCTACAACTGGGATGCTGGCGCCACACCAAAACCGCCGAGCCAGGACAAGTACGGCTGGCAGAACACCAACGCCAAGCTCAACAGCGTTTATGCCACCACACGCCTGAGCCTGGCCGACCCGCTGAAGCTGATCCTGGGCAGCCGCCTGGACTGGTACGACAACACCACCACCTCGCCCTACAAAAGCACCGCCCCGAGCGAGCTGAAAGTCACCCGGCATGTCACCAAGTACGCCGGCCTGATCTATGACATCGACGAGCATCACAGCGTGTATGTGAGCTACACCGATATCTTCAAACCCCAGAACTACAAGGATGCTTCCGAAAACATCATTGCGCCGATCACCGGAAAAAACCATGAACTGGGCATCAAGGGTGAATACTTCGACGGGGCACTGAACGCATCGGCTGCCCTCTTCCAGATCGACCAGGAAAACCGTGCGAAATCGTTTACCGACGGTTGCCCTACTGCCCCGACTACCCCGTGCTACGAGGCGGCAGGCAAAGTGCGCAGCAAGGGCATAGAGCTGGAGGTACAGGGCCAATTGACGCCTGATTGGCAACTGGCTGCCGGTTATACTTTTGCCGAGGCCAAGTATGTCAAGGATACCAAGAAAGAAAACGAGGGCCGTCTGTTCGACACCGACATACCCCGCCATCTGTTCAAGATGAGCACGTCCTACACACTGCCGGGTCAATACAACCAGTGGCGTGTCGGAGCCTCCCTTTATCACCAGAATCGAATCTACAACAAGAACACCACCTTCATGATCGAGCAGGATGGCTACACCTTGGTGGACTTCATGTTGGGGTTCAAGCCGACCGAACACATCGATGCGCGCGTCAACCTTAACAACGCGTTCGACAAGAAGTACTACAACGCCCTCAGCAACTCTGTCGCGGTGCCGAGCAACGTTTACGGTGAGCCACGCAACCTGATGCTGTCGCTGAAGTACACATTCTGATAGCTGTGCTGCCCCCGGCTCTTGAACAGCCGGGGCAACAGATGGATGCCATGTGCGGCAGACATGCGTCCACGGTAGCTTGGCTCACGGTTTCTTTTCCACGTCCCTTGGTGCTTTCGCGGGGCCTTGGGGGTCCACTTGAGGGTCGTCCAGATCAGGGGAGTCCGGGTCGAAACCCAAGTCCTGATCAGTTGTTGCATGATCGGAAGAATGGGGGCCTTTCTGCCGCTGATCGTCGGGTTTGTTCATCATCTAGTCTCCGAAGTGTGAGAAATGTGGTTTGTTCACCGTCACGGCCTTGCCCTGTCTGAACAATGTCGTGGCTTGATCTTGAACACGTCAATGGGAGTCCTCCCTGCCTGGCCCCGCTTCGTCGTGCTCCCCCAGTTGCTGGTATCGCTTACGAAGCGCATGGAGTTCAGCTGGCCCCATATCTTCAAGGTCGAGCAACGCCTTGTGCGCCCGTTGGGTAGTGCGCAACAGTTCGTCAAGTTTGATGTGCAACTCGTCGCTATCACGGTTTTGGGTATTCTGGATCAGGAACACCATCAGGAACGTGATGATCGTGGTCGATGTATTGATGACCAACTGCCAGGTGTCGTTGAAATGAAACAAGGGCCCGCTTACGCCCCAGGCAATGATCAGCATAAAGGCAATAACGAACGTCAACGGCCGCCCGCTATGGTTGGCTAGCCATTGTGCAAACCGATCAAACTTCATGGCTGAGCCTCCTTCATGGTGTACCTCAGTGGAACCCAGGCATCCGGTGGAGGATTGCAATACCGGTAAAGTTCCCTTTTGCATGGCCATCCACTCGTCAATCGCACTGAACAATCCGGTCCCGGTTCCTGTCGCTACTGTTACATACAGGAGCGCAGGGACTTATGGTGAGCGAGATCCGCATCGGAATTTCCGGTTGGCGCTATGGCCCATGGCGCAAGGACTTCTACCCCGAGGGGCTGCGCCAGGACGACGAGCTGGCGTTTGCCTCGCGGGCAGTCAACAGCATCGAAATCAACGGTTCGTTCTACGCACTGCAAACGCCCGAGCGCTATGCCAAGTGGCGTGACGAGACACCGGAGGGGTTCGTGTTCTCTGTCAAGGCGCCGCGCTACATCACCCACGTACGCAGGCTGCGCGAAATCGACGAGGCGCTTGCCAACTTCTTCGCGTCGGGCCCCTTGCTGCTGGGTGACAAGCTGGGCCCCTTCCTGTGGCAGTTTCCCCCGAATCTGAAGTTCGACGCGCAGCGCTTCAGCGACTTTCTGGCCAAGCTGCCACGCGACCGCAAAGCCGCCCGCAGCCTTGCGCACCACGCCGCCGAACGCCTGCAAGGCAACGGCGGCACGGCCGTGCCGGGTAATGCGCGCTTGCGCCACGCCGTGGAAATCCGCCACCCCAGCTTCCTCTGCGACACCTTCATCGACCTGCTACGCAAGCACAAGGTTGCCCTGGTGGTCGCCGACAGCGCCGGCAAATGGCCCTATGTCGAAGAGGTCACGGCCGAGTTCGTGTACCTGCGCCTGCATGGCGATGTCGAACTGTACAGCAGCGGCTACACGGCCAGGGCGCTGCGCCGCTGGCGCCTGCGCATCCAGGCCTGGGCTGCGGGCAGCCAGCCTGAGGATGCTCAGCGTGTGGTGCGCCGCGCTCCGGCAAAACGCACCTCCCGTGACGTCTACTGCTACTTCGACAACGACCAGAAAGTCCACGCCCCCTACGATGCCCGCCGCCTGCTGGACAAGCTAGGCCTTGACGGCGAGTTGGTGACCGAACCAGGCGTCGAGCCGCAGGAGCCGCTATGAACCCGACACTGCCCGCCCCCCGCTGCATCATCGACAAGGTCACCGCCGTACATCGCCTGACGGTACTGACCCTCAACGTGCACAAAGGCTTCACCCTGTTCAACCGCCGCTTCATTTTGCCGGAGCTGCGCGAGGCGGTACGCTCGACCGGCGCCGACCTGGTGTTTCTCCAGGAGGTGCACGGCACTCATCACCATCATGCCGAGCGCCATCCCAAGTGGCCACAGACACCCCAGTACGAATTCCTCGCCGACAGCATGTGGCCGCAGTTCGCCTATGGCCGCAATGCGGTCTACCCCCATGGCGACCATGGCAACGCCCTGCTGTCCAAGTTCCCCATCCGTGCCCATGACAACCTGGATGTTTCGGTCCATGGCAACGAAGAACGGGGCCTGCTGCATTGCCAGCTGGAAGTGCCGGGCCATGAACAGGTGCACACCGTCTGCGTACACCTGGGCCTGCGTGAGGAGCATCGTCAGCGTCAGGTCGGCCTGCTGCTGACATTGCTGGACAGCCTGCCGCCGGATGAGCCGGTCATCGTCGCCGGCGACTTCAACGATTGGCGCCTGAAAGCAGATGCGCGGCTGTCGGGCCACCTGGTGGAAGCTTTCGGCAAGCCGGCACGCAGCTTTCCCGCGCGCTTGCCGATGCTGCGGCTGGACCGCATCTACCTGCGTAACGCACAAGCTTGCGAAGCACGGGTGTTGTCCAGATACCCATGGTCCCACCTCTCCGACCATGCCCCGCTGGTGGCGCAGGTGACGCTATGAAACTGAATTGGTGCGACGGCAACCGCGTCGAGTTGCTGATAAACGGCGAGCAGTATTACCCCCGCGTATTCGAGGCCATGGCCCAGGCACGCGAGGAAATCCTCCTGGAAACTTTCATCATTTACGACGACAAGGTCGGTCAACCCTTGCGCCACGCCCTGATCGATGCCGCGCGGCGCGGGGTGCGGGTCGAGGTGGCGGTGGACGGCTACGGCACCGCCGACCTGCCTGACGATTTCATCTCGTCGATGACCGAGGCCGGGGTGCGTTTCCATTCCTTCGATCCGCAACCACGGCTGGTGGGCATGCGCACCAACCTGTTTCGCCGCTTGCACCGCAAGATCCTGGTGATCGACGGGCAACGCGCCTTCATTGGCGGCATCAATTACAGTGCCGACCACCTGGATGACTTCGGCCCACAGGCCAAGCAGGACTACGCCGTGGAGGTCGTCGGCCCGGTGGTGGCCCAGGTGCATGCTTCTTCCTGCCGCATGCTCGCACCGGTGCTGGATGCCGCCAGCAGGGTTCAGCCGGGCGGCATCGCTTCAGGCCCGACGAGCGCCGTGCTGGTGGAGCGCGACAACCAGCGCCATCGCAACGATATCGAAGCCTGCTACCTGCAGGTTTTCCGTGAAGCAAGGCATCGTATCGTCGTGGCCAACGCCTACTTCTTCCCGGGCTACCGCTTGCTGCGCGAACTGCGCAACGCCGCCCGGCGCGGGGTCGAGGTGACGCTGATCCTCCAGGGGCAACCGGACATGCGCTGGGTACGCGCGCTCTCGCGGCTGCTCTACAACTACCTGTCGCGCGACGACGTGCGCATCCATGAGTACTGCCAGCGGCCGCTCCATGGCAAGGTTGCGTTGGTGGACAATGACTGGTCCACCGTAGGCTCAAGCAACCTCGACCCCCTGAGCCTGTCGTTCAACCTTGAGGCCAACCTGCTGATTCGCGACCCCGCGTTCAACGAACACCTGTACCAGCACTTGACCGAACTGAGCCGGGAGCACTGCAAGACCGTGACGCTGGAGCGCATGGTGCGCGGCTACTGGTGGCGTGCCCCGCTGATCTTTCTGGGCTTCCACATCACGCGCTATTTCCCGCGGATCGCCGGCTGGTTTCCGGCGCACCGGCAGCGCCTGCAGTCGCTGCAAGGCGACGGCGAGGCCCCGGCCGACTACCACGGGGGCAAGACATGATGGCCACTTCACGCTGGAAGACCTGGGGCAAGCGCTTGCTGACCGTGCTGTTCCTGGTGTTGATACCGGTACTGCTGTTCACCCTGGCACGTAACCTGGACTGGAACGAAGTCCGCCAGTCGCTGCTGGCGTACCGGCCCTCGACCCTGGCCTTGGGGTTGCTGCTGGCCCTGTGCAGCTACCTGGTATTCGCCAGCTACGACCTGCTCGCCCGCGCCTACACAGGCCACCACCTGCCGGCCCGACAGGTACTGCCGGTAGCGTTCGTCTGCTATGCGTTCAACCTCAACTTCACCACCTGGGTCGGTGGCGTTGCCCTGCGTTATCGCCTGTACAGCCGGCTGGGCCTGGATACCCCAACCATCACCCGCATCATCACCTTGGGGCTGTTGACCAACTGGATGGGCTACCTGCTGCTGGCCGGTACGGTATTCGCCCTGGGCTTTGTGAAACTGCCGGAAAGCTGGGCGGTGGGTGCCAGCGGCCTGCGCCTGATCGGCGTATTGATGGTGGCGGTAGCGTTGGCATACCTGTGCGCCTGTGCCTTCGCCACGCGGCGCACGTGGGCGCTGCGCGGGCACGAAGTCACTCTGCCGAGCCTGCGTATGGCCCTCTGCCAGGTGGCGCTGGGCGCAAGCAACTGGGCGCTGATGGCAGCGCTGATTCACCTGCTGTTGCCCCCTGAGCTGTTCTATCCCTCGGTGCTGGGTGTGTTGCTGATCAGTTGCGTCGCCGGCGTGGTCGCTCACATTCCTGCCGGACTCGGCGTACTGGAAGCCGTATTCCTGGCGCTGCTCCACGGCCAGCTAGGCCAAGGCACCCTGGTGGCCGCACTGCTCGGCTATCGGACGTTGTACTACCTGATCCCGCTGCTAATGGCGGTGGTGACCTACCTGATCCTCGAAAAGCGTGCCAAGGCCTTGCGCAGACAGGCCGGGGCAGCCCTCGACAAGCGCTGACGGGCCCTGGTGCCCGGGAGGTATATCATGCGATTCGCTCTGTACATGGCAATGCTGGGCACCCTGAGCAGCGGGCAGGTGCTGGCCGAAGGTTGCGACGTGGTCACCCGCTCATCCAGCGAGGCGGTCAAACCGGTGCAGCAACACACCTGTTACAGCTACGGCAACATGCCCGCTGAGGCGATTGCCTGGTCGTGCAGCAACGAAAGCAAGGAAATGTTGAACAGCCAGAAGCGTCGGGTGGAGCGTTGCCCCGACGGCAGCGTTGGCAGCTGCATCGCGCCTCTGACGCAGGAGACGCTGGCCAACCCCGATGCCGCTGGGCGTGATGAGCCTGCCACCCGCCCTGCACTACCCAAGGATGCGCGGATCATCACCTACTACTACGACACCCCTGGCTTGGGCCAGGCACGTAGCGATTGCGAACGCAACAACGGTGTCTGGCAGACCCATTGAGGGCGTAACTCAAACCAGATGCGTGACGGGTGAGTTTCCACATGATCTGAACAACGTCCTGTCGCTCTCCCGTCTCACATCTGTCAGCCACTGGGCCTCATGGCGAAATCGGATCGCTCGCCGGGAATGTTTCATCCAGTGCATTATCGACATTGGATTCTTTCGACTCAGCCAACTCACCACACTTGCAGTCGCTCATACGACAGGGCTCGCCGTTGCGATGGCCCTTCGCACAGGCTTCGCAGCAATAGGCCTTGCCATCCTGGACCACAGCATTGGCATCCACTGTGCAAGAACAATGGGTGCAGGAACAGCGTTGCTCGTTCATCTCGGCTCTCTCCCTTCGTCATCGGGTACCACGTCATCGGTCCACAGCTCGCCGTCCAGCGGCGCGGAGCGAGCCAGTTCGGCCTCGTCCAGGCCGAACCCACCACCGATCTCGTGGGCCTGCACCTGGCGCAAGGTCTTGTCCGCCGGGCCGCCGCTGCCAGGCTCATCCGGATCGCGGGCACCGGTCTCATCGAGCAGCGTATCGGGGCTCAGGTCATCGAGGGTGACATTGTCCTCGTGCAGGCTGTCGCTCAGCGCCTCGCCGCCGGTCATCCCGCTTTCGGCGACACGCCGGGGCGGATAATCCTCGGCGATCTCCCGCGCCGGTCGCTCGTCGCCGACACGCCCCTGGCGTTCATCGCGGCGTTCGCTGAAATCCAGCTCGTGGACGCTGCCCATGCGGTCCTCGGTGTCGTCGATCTCAATGGGCGGTCTTGGGTCATCGGGTGTGGACATGAACGTTCTCCGTCTGTGGGCTTCACTCGGTCGATCCTCCCCAGCGGCAAATGATTCAGAGTTTCTGCCAGCCCCCCACCCCTCGCATTTTTTGAACTCCTCGCGCCACCGCCGCCTCCCAATCCTGAGACCCGCGAACCCTTCCGGAGCCCGTCATGGCCAAACCCCTACAGGAGTACCAGCGCAAGCGCGACTTCAATGCCACGCCCGAGCCGGCTGGTAAACGCGCCCGCCCCCGCTCGGCCCATGCGCTGCAGTACTGCATCCAGAAGCACGATGCCAGCCACCTGCATTACGATTTTCGCCTGGAGCTCGACGGCACCCTCAAGAGCTGGGCCATCCCCAAGGGCCCCTCACTGGATCCCAAGGTCCGGCGCCTGGCAGTGCATGTAGAGGATCATCCGCTGGATTACGCCAACTTCGAAGGAAGCATCCCTGAAGGCCACTACGGCGCCGGCGATGTCATTGTCTGGGACCGGGGTGTGTGGGAGCCCGAGGGCGACCCGCGCGAAGCCTATGCAAAGGGCAAGCTGCGCTTTCGCCTGCAGGGCGAGAAACTGTCAGGGGTCTGGAACCTGTTCCGCACTCACCTGGCCGGCAAGAAAGAGCAGTGGATGCTGGTCAAGTCCCATGATGGGCAGGCACGCAGTGAAACGGACTACAGCATTGTCGAGGCCCTGCCGGACAGCGTGCTGAGCGAGCGCACCCTGCCCCCGCGCAGCCCGGCCAAGGCGACCACCACCAGGCACAAGCGAGCCGGCCGCAAAGCCCTGCCGGATATACTCCAGCCGCAACTGGCCACGTTGGTCGATTCCCCGCCAAGCGGCGATTGGCGCTACGAAGTCAAGTTCGACGGCTACCGCATCCTGGCGCGTATCGACGGTGACGACATACGCCTGTTTACCCGTAATGGCCACGACTGGAGTGCGAAGATGCCCCGGCAGGTCGAGGCGCTCAAGGCCCTGGGCCTCGACTCGGCATGGCTGGACGGCGAGATGGTAGTGGTCGACGACAACGGCGTGGCCGACTTCCAGGCTTTGCAGAACGCCTTCGACACCGAGCATGACGAGCGCATCACCTACTACCTGTTCGACCTGCCCTGGCTGGGCGGTGAGGACCTGCGAGCACTGACGCTGCAACAGCGCCGTGCAACCCTCGCCCGGTTGCTGGAAGGCCATGCATCGCAGGTACTCAGGTATTCCGCCGATTTTGAGGAGCCCGTCGAGTCACTGCTCGACAGCGCCTGCCGACTGGAACTCGAAGGCTTGATCGGTAAACGTGCCGACAGCCCTTACGTTGGCCGGCGCAGTAGCGACTGGGTCAAGCTCAAGTGCAAGCAGCGCCAGGAGTTCGTGATCGTCGGCTACACCGACCCCAAGGGCAGCCGCAACGGCTTCGGCGCCCTGCTGCTGGCCTTGCACGACCACGACAGCGGCCAGCTGCGTTACGCCGGCAAGGTCGGCACGGGCTTCAGCGCGGCCACCCTGGACAGCATTCACGCCCGCCTCAAGCCGTTGCAAACCGACAGATCCCCCTTGCCGAAACCACCTACCGGTGCCGAAGACCGCGGCGTGCATTGGCTCAGGCCACAGCTGCTGGCAGAGGTCGCCTATGCCCAGATGACCCGCGAAGGCATCGTGCGTCACTCGGTGTTCCACGGCCTGCGTGACGATAAACCTGCCACCGCCATCGACCTGGAGCGAGCAATGCCCACCAAGCGCGCAGCACAGACAGAACCCGAGAACCTGGGCACCCTGCGCCTGACCCACCCCGACCGCGTGGTCGACGCAACCACGGGCACCACCAAGCGCGAGGTCGCCCAGTACTACGCTCAGGTCGCCGACTGGCTGCTGCCCCAGCTCAAGGACCGACCTGTAGCCCTCGTCCGCGCCCCGATGGTCTGAGCGGCGAACTGTTCTTTCAGAAAAACGCCGGCCAGCTGCATATTCCCAAGGTGCTCAGCTACAACAAGGCCCAGGCCGGCCAGGCGGCCATGGTGCTCAACGGCGCCGAAAGCCTGCTGGGCGCGGTGCAGATGAACACGCTTGAACTGCACACCTGGAATGCCACCACCAAGGATTTCGATAAACCCGACCGCTTTGTCCTCGACCTGGACCCTGACCCGGCGCTGCCGTGGAAAGCCATGCTCGAGGCCACCCAGCTGACCCTTACCCTGCTCGACGAACTGGGCCTGAAGGTGTTTCTCAAGACCAGCGGCGGCAAGGGCATGCACCTCGTCGTACCCTTGACCCGACGCGCTGGCTGGGACGAGGTGAAGGACTTCAGCCATGCCCTGGTCAATCACATGGCCGGGCTGTTCCCTGATCGTCTCAGCGCCGTGTCCGGGCCGAAGAACCGGGTCGGGCGGATCTTTATCGACTACCTGCGTAACGGCAAGGGTGCCACCACCGTCGCCGCCTACTCGCTGCGGGCCCGCGAGGGCCTGCCGGTGTCGGTGCCGATCTGGCGTGAGGAACTGAGCCAGCTCAAGGGTGCCAACCAGTGGAACATCGGCAACCTTCACACGCGGCTTGCACAGGTCGAAGACCCGTGGGCCGAAATGGGCAAGACACGCCAGTCGATCACGTTGCGTATGCGCAAGCAGTTGGGAATTGCATGATGGAACTGACCCACTTCGATTCGTTGTTACACCGTTTTGCTCACCGTTCGCAGGCCATCGAACGCGACGCTTCGCTAATAGAACTGATGCAGGCCTTGCAGGGCGACCGGCTCGACGTACTCCCGTTGCCCGGCCAGGGCTGCACGCTCGAACGCTGGCGCGTCCTGGCGCGGGTCGCCGGTTACGATCTAAGCCTGGCCAAACTCTATGAAGGCCATACCGACGCCTTGGCAATCCTCGCCGAATGCGGCGCCGCCCAGCATGCCTTCAACGGCATTTGGGGCGTGTGGGCCGCCGAGCCGCCAGATGCCCGGGCATACATTGTCGAGCGGGACGGTGAACGCGTGCGCCTGCAAGGCCGCAAGGCTTGGTGTTCGGGCGCGTTGCAGGTCGACCGTGCCCTGCTGACGGCCTGGGAAGACGACCAGCCTCAGTTGGTGGCCATCGAATTGCCTCATCCCAGCCAGCGCATCTTGGCCGAACATTGGCAGGCCGTAGGCATGGCCGCCACCCGCAGCGTTGTGATCGAATTCGACGACTCGCCAGGGCTGGCCATCGGTTCGCCCGGCCAGTACCTGTCCCGTCCTGGCTTCTGGCAAGGCGGCGCGGGTATCGCCGCTTGCTGGTATGGCGCCGCCGAGGCACTGGCCGGGTACCTTCACGAACAGTGCCGCAAACCCCGGCGCGACCCGCATGCCGATGCGCATCTGGGCGCAGTCGATGCAGCCTTGTACGGTGCCCGTGCCGCCCTTCGCGAATGCGCCACCTGGATCGACCTTCACCCTCAGGATGACGCCAGCTTCGAGGTGCGGCGCACCCGCGCCCAGGTCGAGCAGGCGGTCGAGCAGGTCATTCAGCATGCCGGCCGGGCGCTCGGTGCCACGCCGTTCTGTTGCAGCAGCCATTTCGCCCGGCTCAGTGCCGACCTGCCGGTATACATACGCCAGAGCCACGCCGAACGCGACCTGGCCGAGTTGGGCCGGCAACTGACCGGCCTGCCGGCGGGAGCATGGCAACTATGAGCCAGAACTTGATACAGGCCGCGCAAGGCACACCGTGGAGCGCCTGGCAGCATTCTGCTCAGTTGGCCCGCGCCAGCTGGACGCTGCCCGAGCAGTTGTGCCCACCCGGGAGGCGCCTGGTGCTGCTGGCTCCGCACCCGGACGACGAAATCCTCATGGCCGGCGGGCTGCTGGCCAGCTTCCAGGGACGAGAACAGGACGTGCTGCTTCTTTCTGCCACCAATGGCGAGGGCAGCCACCCGCATTCCTCACAATGGCCAGAGCGCCGCCTGCGCCATCAGCGCCCACTGGAAAGCCGCCATGCCCTGCAACTGCTTGGGCTGGACCTCAACCGCCTCGACTGGCGACGACTCAACCTCAAGGATGGCGCGCTGCCCCACGATGAAGCCTTTTTGGTCAACCACCTGAACCAGTTGCTCAAACCTGGCGACCTGCTGCTGACCACGTGGCGCGGCGACGGCCATTGCGACCACGAAGCATCAGGTCGCGCCTGTGCCCAGGCGGCCCAGACCAGGCGTGTACAACTCGCTGAGGCCCCAGTCTGGGCCTGGCACTGGGCAAGCCCCGACGACCCGCGCCTGCCCTGGCCCCGCGCACACCGCGTGCAACTGTGCGATGAGCACCTGGCGCTCAAGCGCCAAGCCCTCGCTGCACATGCCAGCCAGTTGCAGCCTGATGGTGATCGCCCACCGGTTGTGCCGGAACAGCTGCAGGCTTGCCTGTTGCAACCATTCGAGCTGCTCTTTCTGTCAACGGAGGCAACATGAGCCTGGACGCACAGTACTTCGCCGACTTGTACGCCGGCAACGATGACCCCTGGGCCTTTCGTACCCGCTGGTACGAACGGCGCAAGCGCGAGCTGACCCTGGCCAGCCTGCCGCGCCAATGCTACGAGCGCGTATTCGAGCCGGCCTGCGCCAACGGCGAGCTGAGCGTTCTGCTGGCCGAGCGCTGCGCCAGCCTGTCGTGCCAGGACATCGACGCGACCGCTGTGGCCTTGGCCCGTCAACGGCTTGCAGGCGTGAGCCACGCCCATGTCGAACAGGGCCACCTGCCGGGCGACTGGCCGGGCGGTCAGTTTGACCTGATCGTGTTCAGTGAGATCGGCTACTACCTGGACCCCACCGACTGGTTGCAGGTGATCGAGCAGTCGGTGGCCAGCCTGGCGTATGACGGTGGTTTGCTGGCCTGCCACTGGCGCCATCCCATCGCCGGCTGCCCGCAGGATGGCCGCGAGGTGCATGCCCTGCTGGCCCGGCATCTGCCACTTTACCCAGTGCTGCGCCACGAAGAGGCGGATTTCCTGCTCGAATACTGGTCGTGTCAGCCCAGCGTCGTGGACCTTGACGAGATCTGCCCATGATCGCCGTCATCATCCCCGCGCACAACGAAGCGCGCCGGTTGGGGCGCTGCCTGACTGCGGTCAAACAGGCCGTGGCACACGCCGAGGGGGCTGGGCTGGCGGTGGAGGTGCTGGTGGTGCTCGATCGCTGTGTCGACGCCAGCGCGCGCATCGCCCGCCGCCACGGCGTGCATACCCTGGAACTGGAGGCCGGCAACGTCGGCATCGCCCGGCGCCTGGGGGCGGCGTGGATGATCGAGCGCGGTGCCCAGTGGCTGGCCTTCACCGACGCCGACAGTCGCGTGCCCAGGCATTGGCTGGTGTCACAGCTGCAATGGCACGCGGACGCGGTGTGCGGCACGGTGCACATCGAACGCTGGCAGCCTTGGCAGAACGCAGCGTTACGCCAGTTGTACCGCAGCCGTTATCAGGCCCGTGAAGGGCATCGGCATATCCATGGCGCCAACCTCGGCGTATGCGCCAAGGCCTACGAGCGCGTGGGCGGCTTCCAGCCATTGCCGGCGCATGAAGATGTGCAACTGGTGCTGGCCCTGGAAGCCAGCGGCGCACAGATCGTCTGGACCGCAGCGCACAGCGTGGCCACCAGCAGCCGGGTGGACAGCCGTGCGCGCGAGGGCTTTGGGGACTATCTCAAGGGGCTGGGGGGACCGCTTGCGTAACTCATGAAGCCTTGCGCGGTCGCTTGGCCGCCGGCTTCTTCGCTTTGGTCTTGCCGCCGAGGCTGCGTTTAAGCAGCTCGGTGAGGTCGATGATGTCGGCGCCCTTCTCAGCCGTCGCGCCCTCGCCTTTGTCCACGGTTTCGATCTTGCCTTTGCTGGCTTTCTCCTCCACCAGGTCGAGGATGGTCTGGCGAAACGCATCATGGTACTCATCGGGCGTCCATTGCCCGCTCATGTCCTCCACCAGGCGCCTGGCCATGTCCAGCTCACGCTTGTCGACCTTAGTCTCGGTCACGCTCTTGTCCAGTTCCAGCGTATCCAGCCCGCGCACCTCCTCCGGCCAGCGCAGGGTGATCAAGACCAGTGCATCTTCCAGCGGGCGCAGCAGGGCCAGGTGCTGGCGGGTGTGCAGCACCACGGTGGCCAAGGCCACCTTACCGGTGCTGTGCAGGGTCTCGCGCAGCAAGGCATAGACCTTGCCACCACGACGATCGGGGCTCAGGTAGTAGGGGGTGTCAAACTGTTGCAGCGGAATGTCGCCGGCGTCGACGAACGAGAAGATGTCGATGGTCTGGGTCGCCTCGGGCCTGGCCTTGCGGATTTCTTCCTCGCTGATCACCACGTAGCGGCCCTTTTCGTACTCCACCCCTTTGACGATGTGCTCCTTGTCGATGTCCTTGCCGGTCACCTTGTTCACCCGCTTGTAGCCAACCGGCTCCATACTGCGCTTGTCCAGCCAGTCGAAGTCCACTCGCTCACTGCGCACGGCGGTATTCAGCGAGACGGGGATGTGCACCAAGCCAAAGCTGATCGCGCCTTTCCAGATTGCCCTCGCCATGGTCGGTTCCTATGCATCGAAAGATTGGCCGGGATGGCTGTAGCGCAACGCGCCACAGCGTTCGCAACACTGGCAGTGAAGGCCGGCGACTTCACTCACCAACAGGCTGCGCCATTGGCAGCCTCGCAGCAGGCAGACGAATTTCATCAGCCACCTCCCTGGCCCGAGAAATACAGGCCCTTACTGTGACTGACTGCGCGGCGCCGAGAAGGTTTATCCGGATTTGCCGGGCAGCCATCAGGCCACCTACCGGAAGTCACTCATCACTTGCCCGTACACTGCGCGCATCGCCTGACGGTTATCCAGGCCCTGTTCACGGGCCAGTACGAAGGCTTGGCGCTGGCGATCGGCGCTGCTGCCCTCGCGCAGGATGTGCCGCGCTTGGATGAATGAACGCTCGGCATCGGCGGTGTCAGCCGGGCACTGCTGCTGCAACTGCATCAGCCAGCCCTCGGCGCTGACCGGCTGTTGCGCGTGGACACCGATGAAGGTGGCCAGGCGGCCCTGACGCAGGGCGCGCCAGTAGTTTTCCTGGGTGACCCAGCGCATCTCGCGGCTGGCGGGGTCATCGTGGCGGGCCAGCGCCTGCTCGACCAGGTGGCGAAACAGGCCGGCAACGGCCAGGGCATCCTCCAGCCGCGGGCAGCCATCGCAGATACGCAGCTCGACCGTCGGAAACCGCCGCGAGGGCCTGATCGCCCACCAGAAGTCACCGTCCTCGGCCAGGCTACCGGTACGTTGCAGCAATGCCCGGTAGCGCTGGTAGGCACTCCAGTCCGGCAACGGCTCTGGCAGCCCCATGTGCGGCCATTCCCCGCACACTGCGCGGCGATAGCTCATGTAGCCGGTATCCTCACCGCCCCAATACGCAGACGAAGTACTGAGCGCCAACAACAAGGGCAGCCAGTACAGCACCCGATTGATCACCCGCATCCGATCAATGCCCACCGGTACGCCGACGTGCACGTGCAGGCCATTCAACAGGCTGCGCCGGGCCACCAGCTGGTAATCGTCGAACAACTGGCGATAGTGCGGGGAGCCACGTGGGCGCTGACGCAGCCACTGGGCGCTGGGGTGGCTCGCCGCGCCGTACAGCCCCGCTCCCTCGTTGGCCAGCGCCTGGGCCAGGCACTGTCGCCGCTCGCCAAAGAACTCACGCGCCTGGTGCAACGTGTCGAAAACCGGCGAAGCGATCTCTATCTGGCTATGGAACATTTCTTCGGCGAACCACGGGCCCAACGCGTCCCGACAACAGCGGGCCACGGCTGCTGACGGAGCCGCCATGACCTGCCCGGTGGCCAGCTTCACCAGCAGGTATTCTTCCTCGATGCCAAACGTGCACTGCCGCGCCACGACGCTATCAGCCGCGACGGGTGACGGTCAGGGCCACGGCGGCAATGCGCTCGACCTGCTCGTAACCGGGTTCAAGCAATTGCTCACCGAATACGTCTGGGTCCAGCTCACGATAGAACCAACTGAACGCAGGCCCTGCCAGGCGTAACCGCACGGCTTCGAGCAGCGCGTCGCGCCCCTCGACGATGGCGACACCGGTGTACAGCAGCAACGTGCCCCCGGGCGACAGGCGCTCCCGGGCTTGGTCGACGATGCGCAGCGACAGCTCGGCACCCAGTGCGCCGCCGCCGTGGCGGTAGGCGCGCTGTCCGGCGTCAAGCATGTACGGCGGGTTGGCGACGATCAGGTCGAACGTACCTGCGATGTCATTGAGCAGGTCACTGTGCTCGACCGAGACATTGGCCACACCGGCCAAGGCGGCATTGATGGCGGTGTAGCGCAATGCCATAGGGTTGATGTCCACTGCGCAAACCTGAGCGTGTTGGGCGGCGCGAGCGATCACCAACGCCCCTACACCGCTGCCACAGCCGATGTCTACGGCATGCTGCACGCGCTCGGGCGTGCTGATCAAATGATCGTGTATCAGCTGGGCGAAACGGTAGCTGTCGGGGCCAAAGAACACCGCGTCGCGGCTGTCCGTTGGCCAGGCAGCATGTACCAGCAACAGATCGTCCAGGCTGGACCAGCGCACAGTGCTGCGCCACAGCGCACCTTGGGCCTCCAGCACGCCAGCGAGGCGCAGCTGCGCCAGTTCATCGGGGCTGAGCAGTGACGCGGCGAACGGCCTACTCCAGCCGAACACATCACGCAGGGTACGCGCCTGCTGCGCATCGGCCCGGGCATTGACCCTGGCCTGGGTCGCCGGCGTCACGCAAGTGAAACGATAGCCGTCGGCACGCAGGCGACGCCCCAACTGCAACAAGGCCTCATCGGCACGGATCTGGTCTTGGTCGAGCAGCATCAGTAGAGCCCTCCTTGCATCAAGCCGGTGGCCTGAATGAACGCGCGGGTGGCCTGCAGGCCCTGGGGGGTAGCATGCCGATTGCCAGCCATCGCTTCGATCAGCGCAGCCATGTCTGCAGCCGGTGGCGCAAGGGGTGTTTCATCTGCCAACTGCAAGGCGTGCTCCCACTGCCCTGGCAGCACCCGACGGATTTCTGCGCCTTGCCAGTCTCCGGCGATCCAGTCATGCCAAAGCTGCTTTTCATAAGCATCGAACACACCGAACATGGCCGCTACAGGGCCTTCTATCAGCGACCAGAAGCGGCTTTGTCGGGGATCGTTGTCGCGCTTGATCCAACCCTGAACCTGTAGCGCCTCCAGAAAATCAGGCATCGCGCCGGGTTCGGCAAGCCACTGGTTGATGGTGCGTCCTTGCAGGCGACAACGGTCCGAATGCATGCACTGGCCATAGATGCGCTTGCGCTCCAGCGCGCCGAGCAATTCGGCCTGCAGGTCGAACGAGGCGATCAACGACGGCGTGTCGATCCCCAGGTCATTAAGACGGTAGCCATGCCTGACACGCTCGTAGAACGCGGGTTTCTCGTCCCGCACCAGCTCGGTGAAGCTCTCTACGGCGCGGCGCGCATGGCCGCTGGCGGCATTATCGATGGTCACATGCAACTGGAAGTAATGGGCGTCGATACCCAGCTCGGCCAGCTCGTGGGTGGTGATCAGCAGATGCAAAGGGGGCTGTTCGTAACCCAGGTTGTAACCGATCACTTCTGGAAGAAAACGCTCGCAGTGCTGGCCGAGCGCCAGTTGCAACGCGCCCTGCAGGTAGCGAGCGGGGTCAAGCGATGGCTCCTGCAGGCAACCCAGGCGACTGAGCAAGCGCTGGTAGATCAACACGTGATTGCAGCGTGGGTCACCGTCTCCGAGTTCTTCGAGGAAGGTGCGGATCAGCCCATGGAAGCGCGGGTCCTGCCAATGCCATAGGGCTCCGTGTAGCCAGGCGCCGTCGACCGCTTTGGTCGGCGCGACTTGCTGCAGAAACCACAAGGCATGGGCCCGATTGGCAAAAAAACGACGGGGGCCGCCCTGACGCCGTTGTTCCAGGTAGGCCGCATGCTCGCTGGCGACACGTCCCGCATGGTTATCGGCCCATTGCGGGAGTAGCCCAGGATCATCTGGCAGGTCGTCGCAAAGCGCACGGGCCAGATGCAGTTGCTCTTCCAGCCAGGCCTCGGTGGTGGGCTCCGGGCCCTCAAGTAGCGCTCGATAGCGATGCTCCAGCCCTAAGTCGGCATTTTGAGGTCTTATACCTGCCTTTGTGGTTGCCACCATGCCCTGTACCTCACTCATTGATTCTGCGGTTTGGTCTCAGCTGGAGGGTTAATTACAGGGTCACTGGGTTGCTGCATCTGCAGTGACGGTTTGCTTGGGTCGGCATCCTTCGCTGGATGATCACTGTCGCGGTCGAAGCAACCTCCGAGCAGCGAGAAACTGGCAGTCAACAGCAACATGGCGAACAGGTTGTTTTTCATGATGGTTACTCGTTTTTGTGAAGACCTAAACCAACGAGTCTCACCGTCCCCCTGAATTCGTTCTGATTACGACATAGCGGATGAGCGGTGCCCGGACACGCAGATTGCGCTGCCACGGCGGCCCTGTTTTCAAGAAAAACTAAACCTTCACCCACACCTGCGGTTCAACCGAGTGCGACATTGAGGTCGCGCCAACAGAACGAAGGAGTGAGACATGAACACACCATTGTTGAAAATCGCCGGCGTTACCCTGTTGATGGGCCTGGCTTCGCTGCAGGTACAGGCAGCGTCTTCGGACGATTTCGTCGATGCGGCCACTGAAGCCGGTATCGCCGAAGTGGTCACCGGCAACCTGGCGCAGGAAAAGAGCCAGAGCGCAGACATCAAGCAATTCGCCCAGCAAATGGTCACAGACCATACCAAAGCCAACCAGGAACTCGGTGACATCGCCCGCAAGCTGGACATCAGCGTGCCCGACGAAGCGGCGCTGACCGACAAGGTGAAGAAGATGATCCTCGAATGGCGCGACGAGTCGTTCGACCGGTCATACGTCAATAGCCAGGTCGACGCGCACGAAAAGGCCGTGGAACTGTTCAAGAAAGAGGCCGCCTCCTCCGACAAGCCGGAGCTGAAGGCCTTCGCCAGCGACAAGCTGCCAACGCTGCAACACCATCTGGAACAGGCCAAGGCGCTGCAAGCCACTCACGGCAAGTAACCCACACGTCACCACGTAATCCCAGGGGCCGCCCTGCGGCCCTGCCTTGAGCCATCTGGAGGTGGGCTCCCCATGAATGATCGAATCATCGAACTGTTCACCGACACCACATTCTTCGGCATTTCCATCCTCAACCTGCTGGTAGCGCTGTGCGTTGCTGTGCTGACGTTCGTGATTGCCAGAGCTGTCATCGGCCTGTTGATGCGCCGGGTGCAGCGCTGGTCCGAACATGACGGGGCAATGAGTCAGGTGCTGGCCAAGGTACTGGCCGGCACCAGCAACAGCCTGCTGCTGCTCGCTTCGCTGCTGGTCGGCTTGAGCATGCTGGACCTGCCCGAGCGCTGGCTGGGCCGGGTCAGTAGCTTGTGGTTCGTGGTCGCTGCCCTGCAGATCGGCCTCTGGGTCAATCGCGCCATCGCGCTGGGCCTCACCCGCTACTTCAGCCGGCACAGCGCCGACGGCCTATACCAAGGCAGTGCGCTGGCCACGCTTTCGGCCTGGGGCGCGCGCGTGCTGTTGTGGTCGGTGGTGTTGCTGGCCATGCTGTCCAATCTGGGCGTCAATGTCACCGCCTTCGTGGCCAGCCTGGGTGTGGGCGGCATTGCCGTCGCCCTGGCCGTGCAGAACATCCTGGGTGACCTGTTCGCCTCATTGTCGATCGCCGTCGACAAACCGTTCGAAGTCGGTGATTTCATCGTCATCGGTCCGCTGGCGGGCACGGTGGAGCACGTGGGGCTTAAGACCACACGCATCCGCAGCCTGGGTGGCGAGCAGATCGTCATGGCCAATGCCAGCATGATCAGCAGCACGATCCAGAACTACAAACGCTTGCAGGAGCGACGCATCGTGTTCGAGTTCGGCTTGTCGTACGACACGCCCACTGATGCGGTAAAACAGGCGCCCGCCATCGTCGAAGAGGCGATCACAGCCCAACAGCAGGTGCGTTTTGATCGCGCCCATTTGCGCGGCTTTGGCAAAGAGGCACTGGAGTTCGAATGCGTCTATATCGTGAGAGACCCTGGCTACAACCTCTACATGGATATTCAGCAGGCGATCAATTTCCACCTGCTCGAGCGCTTCAACAGGATCGGAGCCAAGTTTGCCGTACCGGTACGTGCCATCAAGGTGACCGCACTGCCACAATCCCTCGAGCAGCCCCAGGCCCTTTGACCGACAGCGGCACTTTGGCCAGCATGGGCAGTCCTACTTGAACCCCGCTCGTAGATTGATCGGTGCCAGGCCTATAATCGCTGCCACTGCTCACTCCCGGTTCGCACAAGGCTCGTGCCCATGAAATCGTCCAGCAAACCCACGCCCGCCTCGCCGCAAAACCCTGCCCTAAGCCCCAGCCATCTGGACTTCCCAGTGGTGGGTATCGGTGCATCGGCCGGCGGCCTGGAGGTGGTCCAGGCGTTTTTTCAGCGCGTCCCCGAAAACTGCGGCATGGCGTTCGTTGTAGTGTTGCACTTGTCGCCGGACCACCAGAGCCAGGCAGACCGCTTGATCCAGCGCGTCACGCGAATGCCGGTGTGCCAGGTAAGCGAGCCGGTACCGATCGAGCGTGATCACGTCTATGTCATTTCGCCAGCCAACCGCCTGTCCACCAATGACGGCTACCTGCGGGTCAGCCCGGCCAGGCGCAGCCGCGGCGACCACGTCGCCATCGACCTGTTCTTTCGCGACCTTGCTGATGTGCACAAGGACCATGCGTTCTGCGTAATCCTTTCGGGCAGCGGCAGCGATGGCGCAGTGGGCCTATCGCGGATCAAGGAACAAGGTGGCGTGACGCTTGTGCAGTCGCCCGATGACGCCCAGTACCCTGACATGCCCAAGGCCGCCATCGCCACCGGCATGGTCGACCTGATCCTTCCGGTGACCGAGATTCCGGGCAAGCTGGTAGAACTGTGTCGCTCGGCTCAGAAGGTCAAACTGCCGGAAATCGAGGATGACAGCCTCCCGCCGCCGCTAGGCGAACGCTCAGGCGACCCAGCCCAATGCGACCCGCTCCTCGACGACATCCTCGCCCGGCTGCATGCCAGCACCGGCCACGACTTCCAGCACTACAAGCGCGCGACGGTGCTGCGCCGGCTTGAACGTCGCCTGCACGTCACCGCGCAGACCGACCTTGCCGGTTACCGCGACTACCTCGAGCGGCATCCTGAGGAGTCTCGCGCCCTGTTGGCGGACATGCTGATCGGGGTCACCAACTTCTTTCGCGACCGGGACGCCTTCGAAGCGTTGCAACAACAGGCGATGCCGGGGCTGGCCAACGATGACAGCGAGGATCCGCAGCGCGAAATACGCATCTGGTCGGCGGGGTGTTCATCCGGCGAGGAAGCCTATAGCCTGGCGATGATGGCAACCGAGCAATTGGCGATGGAGCAGCGCAGTGCCAAGGTGCAGGTGTTCGCCACCGACCTCGACGAGCGCGCGATCAATGTCGGCCGGCTGGGCGTTTACCCCGATGCCATCGCCACCGATGTTCCCACGGCCAGGCTGCGCCAGTTCTTCATCAAGGAAAATCAGAATTACCGCGTACGCAAGGACATTCGCGAAAAAGTGCTGTTCGCCCGGCACAACCTGTTGTCCGATCCACCGTTCTCTCAGTTGGACCTGGTGGTATGCCGTAACTTGCTCATCTACCTGGACCGGGAAGTGCAACGGGAAATCCTGCGGCTGTTCCACTTCGCCCTGCGTAAAGGAGGTTACCTGTTCCTGGGCAGTTCGGAATCAGCGGACGTGGCGGCCGACCTGTTTATTGCCGTGGACAAGCGCCATCGCATCTTCCGCGCCAGGGAAGTGGAACCGGCGCGCCGCCCGGGGCGGCTTCAGACGCCCGACACGCCAGCAGTACGCGCCAAACCCAAGCCCCTGCGCAAGCTGTCCTATGCTGAAATCCATCACCGGGCGTTGTCCAGGCGCACACCGCCCAGCCTGATCGTCGATGCTGACGGCAACATCTTGCACATGAGCGATGGTGTCGGCCGCTTCCTGCGCCACGCCGGTGGCGAAGTCAGCCCCAGCCTGCTCAACCTGGTACTCACGCCGCTGCGCCCTGCCCTGCGCAGTACCCTGTTGCAGGCTCAAAACACCGGCCAGCCGGTCAGCTCGGGCGCAGTGATCATCACCGTCGACGATCAGCGCGTCGAAGTCCAGGTACAGGTACAGCCCCACCAGGACGAACCCAGTGGCAGCGAATGCCTGCTGGTGATTTTCCAGGTTCGCGAAGCTGATCCCCACAACCCGCCTGCCATTCAGCAAACCGAAGGCATGGTGTTGAGCACCCTGGAGCGCGAACTGCAGCGTACCCGTCAGCAGTTGCAGGAAACCATCGAGCAGTCCGACATCTCCAGCCAGGAGCTGATGGCCTCGAACGAAGAAATGCAGGCGGTCAACGAAGAGTTGCGCCTGGCCAGCGAAGAGCTGGAAACCAGCAAGGAAGAGCTGCAATCCATCAACGAGGAATTGCTGACGGTCAACTACGAGCTCAAGACCAAGGTCGATGAAACCGACAAGATCAACGACTACCTGAGCAACCTGATCGCCTCCACCCAGATCGCCACCGTGTTTGTCGACCGCAACCTGCACATTCGCTGGTTCACCCCTGGGGCCACCGCCATTTTCAGCATACTGCCGGTCGACACCGGCCGCTCGCTGCTCGACATCACCCATCGCCTGGAATATCCAGGCCTGGCGGACGATGCGCGTGCGGTGATCGAGCGCGAAACCACGATCGAGCGTGAAGTGATCGGCCAGGACCAGCATTGGTACCTGGCGCGCCTGCTACCGTACCGGGCCAGCGAGCAGAATGTCGATGGCACCGTGCTGACGTTCATTGATATCACCAAAAGCCGCGCAGCCGAAGAACGCTTGCGCCAAGGTGAGGAGCGCATGCGCCTGGTCGCGGAGAGCACCCATGACTTCGCCATCATCCTGCTTGATGAACAGGGCCTGATAATCGATTGGAACACGGGCGCTGCGTTGATCTTCGGCTACGCCAAGGATGAAGTGATTGGCCAGCACTATGCGCTGATCTTCACCGATCAGGACCGCGAAGATGGCGAACCAGAACGTGAACTGCGTGCCGCGCGCCTGCATGGCCGCGGCCAGGACGAACGCTGGCATGTGCGCAAGGACGGCAGCCGCTTCTATTGCAGTGGCGAAGTGTCACGCCTCAAGGGCAGCAGCCTGCGCGGTTACGTGAAGATCGCCCGTGACCTGACCGGCCACAAGCGCCTGCAGGACGAACAAAGCAAGCGCCTGGCCGAGTCACAAAGCTCCAGCCACATGAAGGACGAGTTCTTCGCAGTGATGTCCCACGAGCTCAAGCACCCGTTGAACCTGATTCAGCTCAATGCCGATATCTTGCGACGTATACCATCGGTCACAAGTACCGGCATGGCGAGCAAAGCGGTCAACGTCATTCGCGAAGCGGTCACCAGCCAGGCGCGGATCATCGATGACTTGCTCGATGTAGCGCGCATCCGCACGGGCAAACTCAAACTGAAGACCCAGCCGGTCGATTTGTGCGCCGTGCTGCAGGGTATCTGCTCCGTAGCTTGCAATGAGCAGCGCGGCCGAAGTGTTCGGCTGACGCTGCCGGCCGATGGGGAACCGGTCTATGTGGAGGCCGACAGCACCCGTGTCGACCAGATCATCTGGAACCTGCTGAACAACGCACTGAAGTTCAGCCCTGCCGATGGCGAAATTCTGTTGAGACTTGCTCGGCAGGATGAGCAGGCGCGACTTGAAGTCATCGATCAGGGCATAGGCCTCGCCAAAAACTCCCTGGAAGATATTTTTGAGCTGTTCAACCAGGCTGCACCCACCGGCCATGGGCGAGAGGGGCTAGGTATTGGCCTTTCCCTGGTTCGTCAATTGGTAGAAGCCCATGGCGGAGCGGTCAGCGTAGAGTCTCCCGGAATAGGCCAGGGTTGTACGTTCATCATCACCCTGCCCTTGTGCGCGTACGCCCAGCAACCCCAGGTGCAAGCCGAAGTGCTGCCATCAGAAGGTCGGCTGAAAGGGGTTCGTATCCTGCTGGTGGATGACTCGGTCGATGTGCTGGAAGTGATGGAACAATTGCTGTTGATGGAAGATGCCGACGTCGATGCCTACAGCGACCCGAAACTGGCGCTGCAGTCGGCGGCAGATGCGCGTTACGACGTGATCATTTCCGACATCGGCATGCCTGGCATGGACGGCCATGCTCTGATCCGGGCGCTGCGCGGCCTGGAGCATCTGCGCTACATCCCGGCCATCGCGTTGACAGGCTATGGGGCCAGCGCCGACCAATACAAGTCTCGCCAGTCCGGGTTCGACCGTCACCTGAACAAGCCTGTGGGCTATGACGACCTGATCGAAGCGATCGAGCGCCTGAATGGATCAGCGTCGGTCTGAATAAGGGAAGGCAGGCTTTGCGGGGGCGACCCACGCCCCTCAGTGCTTCCTGCCCTCCTCCTTCTGTTTTTCTTCGTCTTGCCTTTCGACCTTTTCCACCAGCAAGGGCATCGTGCCCAGCACCAACAGCGCCAGCACCGTGCTGACCAGCGCCGTGGCTTCGCGTCCCATCCCGGCTGCCGTACCGATGGCCGCCGTCATCCATAGCCCCGCGGCTGTGGTCAGGCCTTTCACATGACTGGTGTCCTGGCCATTGCCTTTGAGAATGGTGCCCGCGCCCAGAAAGCCGATACCGGCAACGATGCCCTGAATCACCCGGCTGAGCGCCTGCGCATCGGCACCTGCCATGCTCGGTGCCAGCACGAACAGCGCCGCCCCCAGCGACACCAGCATGTGCGTGCGCACCCCGGCGGACTTGCCCTTGTGCTCGCGCTCGAAGCCCAGCACTGCGCCGAGTACGGCAGCCATTACCAGGCGTACGAGGATTCGTACGATCTCGCGCTCATCGCCAATGTCGGCGAATTCGGCCTGGATTGTTTGCCAGATCAGGTCCATTGACAGGTACCGGCCTGATGAGGCTTTCTGCTGGTGCGGCGCTCTTCACAGGCGCTCGTTGGTTCGATCTTGATCGGCATGGCAGCGGCTTCCGAGGACGGTTAAAGCGTATGACTGCGAGCACTTCAAGGTTGCTGCATCGGACTGCCTGGCAGGTCGAGTGCAAGCCGTCTGGCTGACTTTGACAGCTGTCAGAAATCGCCATTCTCGATCGCGCATCCTGCTGGGGGTATCGCGGGTATTTTTGGGGGTACATTTCTGCTTTTTGAAGCCAGAAACGCCGTTCCAGAGGCCTTTCCAAATGTTTTTTGGCGACCCTGACAGTCTGTAGGCGGCCAAGAAGCCTTCCGGGGTCATGCTGCGCCTGATGGGGGAATGGTTGTACCAGCGCTCATTTACTCCATTATTGCGACAGCTCGAACAAACCCGGCCGAGGCATGGCGGATCTTGTACGGAAAACAACTCACCAGAAAACCGAAATCAGGTAACTGCTCCAGGTTGGCCAGCTTTTCCATCTGCCCATAACCGATATCCCGCCCGGCCTTGTGCCCTTCCCAGATGATTGAAGCATCTCCCGTTTCACTGACGCATAGTGCCAGGGCGCATCCATGTGCGTGACAGGTCCAGCAAGGCGATTTCCACCCTGCGCTTGTGCGCTGCATAAGATAGTTGAGGTGACGCCGGCTGGCCTTCGTCCATGCGAGCCGGCAACTCACCGCCGTACACCACGACGCTGCTGGCATACACCAGCACCGGTGGCCAATTGGGGTTGCGCAACTGGTTGAGCAGCTCGAGGCTGGCTTGCAGGTTCACCGGGTAACCCCCCAGCGGGCTGTTGAAGTACCAGAACCAGTTGGAGCCCAGCAGGTGCCGGCCTGGGCCCCAAAAGCTGGTCCAGCCGTTCTGCTGGAAGCGCGTGCCAGCCAGCAGCACCTCGGTGCCGCTGCCCATGTGGAAGGTGAAGTGCTCGCAGCCCTGCATGTGCGGCGGCGTCTGAATCATGAACAGGCAGTGGTGGTCGTCCATGCCGGCTGTGCGCATGAACGGGCCGACGCCCATGAAGCTGTCGGTGGTGACGAAGCCCAGGCGGTCGCGATAGAACGCTTTCCTACGTCCGGCCTGCTTCCAGAATTACCCGGACGAGTTACTGCCCCCGGCGCTGCAAAATACCAATCCGCTGGGATTATTGCGATTAGTAGACGGTGAAATGCGCCGCTCAAGCGTGGCAGATTGATCAGCTCCATTTGAACTCTCAGGGCATCTGAAACCGCACTCTATTTCTGCATTCCAGGTACTCGCAATGCGTCAGCTGACAACGCGTCGCGTATTCGAGCAACGGAGCTTGCAGTGATCGGCACTCCGGAGTTGCCCCAGGCACCTCGGACAAAGTTCAACACCTGGGCCACCTCATTGTCGCTCAGGCGCCACCCCAGCGGCGGCATGCTGAACGACGTCGGTGCGGCGTGGGTCGAAGGCAATGTCCCGCCTTCAAGCACCAGGCGAATCAACGATTGCGGATCGTCGACATTCAGCACAGGGTTAGCGGCCAATGCAGGAAAGACCTGCGCGTAGCCCTTGCCGTCACTGCGGTGGCAAGCCATGCAGTTATCCGCGTAGAGCCTTGCGCCCAGGGTCGGAGTCAGGCCGTCATGCAGTGCCTGATAGGTGGCAGGGTCCGCAACGTGAGGGCGATCGTCCGGATCGAGCGCTGGCAACTGCTTGAGGTATCGGGCGATCGCCAACCGGTCTTCATCGGTCAGATACTGCAGGCTGTGCACCACCACTTCACTCATACTGCCGAAGACTGCCGCTTTGTCCGTTCGCCCGGTCTTGAAAAAGTCGACCAGCTCAGCCTCGCTCCAGCTTCCCAGGCCGTGTCGATGATCCCCCCTGAGGTTTTTTCCGACCCACCCTTCCTGCGCGTCACCACCTGCGAGAAATGCTTCGCCTTCGCTAGCGCCGAGCGCTTTTTCCTGCAGGCTGAACGCACGCGGCGTATGGCAGGCGCCGCAATGGCCGAGCCCTTCTACCAAGTACGCGCCCCGCGCAAGCACAGGGTCTTGCATCGGCGTGTCAGCAGCAGCCGTGTCGACGCTTGGTGCGAACAGGTTGCGCCACACATGCAGTGGCCAACGCATCGATAGCGGCCAGGGAATGTTCGGGGCCTGAGTAGCTTGGGTCACCGGCGTGACACCGTGCATGAAGTACGCGTACAGCGCCTGCATGTCTTCATCGGACACCCGCGCATACGACGGATAAGGCATCGCCGGATAAAGGCTGTAACCGGCCTTGGCGACGCCATGGCGAACAGCCTTGTCAAAGTCCTCGAAACGGTATGTCCCGATACCGGTTTGACGGTCCGGGGTGATGTTGGTGGAGTACACCACGCCAATCGGCGTTGCCATCGGCAGGCCGCCGGCAAACGGCTTGCCATCCTTGGCAGTGTGGCAAGCGACGCAGTCCCCCGCTCGTGCCAGATAACGGCCCTTGGCAACCAAGGGGTCTTCGCCAGCGTGCGCAGGTGTAGCCAACAAACCCGCATAGGCCAGCAATGAGGCGAGGTATTTCATATTTGCGTACCTCATGCTTGCACCATCGGCCCGGGGTTGGGCAGGTAGTGCTCACGGATGTGGTGCGCGGCCCAATAGGTCAAGGCCCCCACCAGACCGGTCGGGTTATAGCCGAAGTTCTGCGGGAATGCCGACGCGCCCGTGACGAACACGTTATGTACGTCCCAGCATTGCAGGAATCGGTTGACGACACTGGAGGCGGGGTCGCTGCCCATTATCGCGCCACCCGTGGTGTGGGTACTCTGATAGACCCGGGTGTCGTAATGACTGCCGGGCTTCTTGGCATTGTTCTCGACGCTGCCACCGAGCACCTCGGCGATACGCTGCGCCTTGCCCACGGTGTACTGGGTCATCTTGAACTCGTTGTCGTGCCAGTCGAAGGTGATGCGCAGCAGCGGCTGGCCGTAGGCATCGCGGTAGGTCGGGTCCAGGCTCAGGTAGCTGTCGCGATAGGCCATGACCGAACCTTGAGCGTTGATGCCCATCAGGCGTTGATAACTGTCCTGGGTCGCGGCTTTCCAGCCCTTGCCCCACTTGGGCGCAGCCTTGGGTGTGGTCGCCTGGCCGATGGGGCGCCCACCGGTGCGGTTGTGACGAATGTTCGCCCCGCCAAGGAAGCCCAGCGGCGCGTGGTCGAAGTTGTCACCGTTGAAGTCGTCGATGGCCTGGCCACCGGCACCGGCGCCAATGAACGGATTGAGTTGCGTGCCCTTGGGCAGCATCACGCTGACACCGCCATTCATCTGGTACGCATAGTTCTTGCCAACCACCCCATCCCCGCTGACCGGGTCATAGGGCTTGCCGATCCCCGACAGCAGCAACAGGCGCACGTTGTGCAGCTGGAAGGCCGTGAGGATCACCAGTTGCGCGGGTTGCTCGACCTCGCGGCCCTGCGCATCGATGTAGGTCACCCCAGTGGCCAGTTTGCCGCTGCTGTCGAGGTTGACCTTGATCACCTGCGCCTGGGTTTTGACCTTGAAATTCGGACGTTTGAGCAGCACCGGCAGGATCGTGGTCTGCGGCGAGCCTTTGGAATACATGTAGCACCCGTAGTTCTCGCAGAACCCGCAGAAGTTGCACGGCCCCATGCGCACACCGTAGGGGTTGGTGTAAGGCTCGGAGGCGTTGGCGGCAGGAATCGGGAACGGCTCGTAGCCCAGTTCGCGTGCGGCCTTGGCGAACAACTGCGCGCCATACACATCTTTCAGCGCTGGCAGTGGAAACTCGCTGCTGCGTGGTGCTTCAAAACGGTTGCCACCCTTGACCACGGTGCCGTTGAGGTTACCGGCCTTGCCAGCGATCCCTGCAACCGCTTCAAAACGGGCAAAGTACGGCTCGAGCTCTTCGTAGCTGACGCCGAAGTCCTGGATCGTCATGCCCTGGGGGATGAAGTGCTTGCCATAACGCTCTTCGTAATGGCTGCGCAGGCGCAGGTCACTCGCCTGGGCGCGCCAGGTCAGGCCGTTCCAGTGAAAGCCCGAGCCACCGACACCGGTGCCGAGCAGGATCGATCCATGCTGGCGGTACGGTACCGCGACACCGCTGATGTTGTGCCGGAACGTGACCGTCTCGCGGGCCAGGTCCTGGTAAAGCTTGCCGCGCACGGTGTACGCCAGTTCGTCGATAACGTTGGGGTAGTTCGCCGTGGTGGGCGTGTCCTGCATCTCGCCGCGCTCAAGGGCCAGTACCTGCAGGCCCGCGTCGGTCATTTCCATGCCCATGATCGAGCCAGTCCAGCCCAGGCCGACCAGCACCACGTCCACCGGGGGATGTTTGATCGCCATGTCTACCCCCTTTGCCCACTGATCGACACCGGCCCCAGCGGATAGCGCTCGCCGGGGTGGTCGATCCAGTCCATGAAGTCGGCACGGGCACCGGGGAAACCGATCATCTTCCACCCCGCCATATCACGATTGCCGCCGTAGACAGGGTCGGCGAAGTAACCTTCGCGGGTGTTGCGCAGCAGCTGATTGAAGAACTGCGAACTGGGCAACGCTTCCAGCGGCACCTCACCCTCTTCCAGCAGGTGCAACACCTGCGCCTGCATCAGGCTGGCGAGCCCGGCAAAAGGTTGGCCGTGGGTTTGCCGGCACCACTGATCGCAGCCGGCAATGCCCAGCCGCAGAATGTCCCGGGGCGCAAGGCGGCCTTGATAGCCGAGCTCCGGCAGCTGATCGGTAATGAACGGACCTTGGCTGTAGAACAACGCGCCGTGGCCGTAGGGCGTGTCCATCTGACGATCGATGAACCCGGGGATGCCACAGGCGATGGCGCCTGGCCCAAGTTCATCGGTGGGGATCAGTCGTTCACAGGCCGCCTGCACGAACGCCCATTCAACGTCTGTGAAGAACCGTGGTCGATAGTCGTCCGGCTGCAGTTGCGGGGTGGCTGGCTGACGAGGTGTATCGCCGAAAGCGGTCGGAACGCCGTGGCTGGCTAGCGTCACCAGCGGGATTAGCGCCAGGCCGCCTTGCAGGAAGCGGCGGCGCGCATTGGGGGTATCGGACATGGGGCTACTCCATGCGGGGCTTGTTGTTCTTATGGGTGCTCAGTCACAGGGGGCAGCGCCTGCCCCCTGTGACAGGCTTTAGCGGTCGACGCCGCCGAGGCACACGTACTTGATTTCCAGATAGTCTTCGATGCCGTAGCGCGAACCTTCGCGGCCAAGGCCCGATTGCTTGACGCCTCCGAACGGCGCCATCTCGTTGGCGATTGCCGCAGTGTTGACGCCGACCATGCCGTATTCGAGGTCTTCGCTGACGCGCAGCACGCGGCCGATATCGCGGCTGTAGAAGTAGCTGGCCAGGCCGAACTCCGTGGCGTTGGCCAGCTCGACCACCTCGTCCTCGCTGGAGAAGCGGAACAGTGGCGCCAGTGGCCCGAACGTTTCCTCGTGGGCCACTTTCATCTGCGCGGTAACTTCAGTGAGCACGGTCGGCTCGAAGAAGCTGCCACCCAGCGCGTGGCGTTGGCCACCTGCGATCAGCCGCGCGCCTTTCTCAAGGGCATCACTGATGTGCTCTTCGACCTTGCGCACGGCGTTCTCATCGATCATCGGGCCTTGGGTCACACCGGCCTCTACACCATTACCCAGGCGCAGGCCCGAGGCAGCAGCGGCGAGCTTCTCGGCAAACCGTTCGTAGATACCGTCCTGCACATAGATACGGTTGGCGCAGACGCAGGTCTGCCCGGCATTGCGGAACTTCGACAGCATCGCGCCTTCCACGGCCAGGTCGAGGTCGGCGTCATCGAAGACAATGAACGGCGCGTTGCCGCCCAGTTCCATGGACACCTTCTTCACGGTCTCGGCGCATTGCCCAATCAGCCGCTTGCCCACCGGCGTGGAGCCGGTGAAGCTGAACTTGCGCACCAGCGGGTGGCCGGTCAGCACGCTGCCGATCTGGGTCGCGCTGCCGGTGACCACACTGAACACGCCAGCGGGGATACCGGCGCGTTCGGCCAGGGCCGCCAGGGCCAGGGCCGACAGTGGTGTCTGGCTGGCCGGGCGCAGCACCATCGGGCAACCGGCGGCCAGGGCCGGGGCCACCTTGCGGGTAATCATCGCGTGGGGGAAGTTCCACGGCGTGATGGCCGCCGTGACGCCGATCGGCTCCTTGGTGACGATGATGCGCTTGTCTGCCGAGGGCTGCGGGATGGTGTCGCCGTAGACGCGCTTGGCTTCCTCGGCAAACCACTGCACGAAGGACATGCCGTTGCCCAATTCCCCACGGGCTTCGGCCAGTGGCTTGCCTTGTTCGGCGGTCAGCAGGCGGGCGAGGTCCTCCTGATTTTCGAGCATGAGCGCGTACCAGCGCTGCAGCAGCTCGGCGCGCTCCTTGGCGGTCTTGCGCTTCCACGGTTTGAAGGCACGGTGCGCAGCCAGCACCGCGCGTTCGGCTTCGGCGGCGCCCATTTGCGGAATGCGCGCCAGTTCTTCGCCGGTGGCAGGGTTGGTGACAGCAAAGGTTTCGCCGGAATCGGCACTCACCCAGAGGCCGTCGATGAACGCCTGTTGTTTGAGCAAAGAAGGGTCTTTGAGTTCGAGCATCGGTCAGTTGTCCTGGGCAGGTTCAGTGGATGGGTGGCTCGGGCACGGCTTCGCCGGCCTGCAGGAAATCGAAGTCGCAGCCTTCATTGGCCTGGGTCACGTGCTGCTGGTAGAGCGCAGCGAAGGAGCGACCGTAGGTCTTGTGCTGCGGCACATGCCCAGCACGGCGGCGGGCCAGCTCGTCGTCACTGACGCGCATGTTCAGCGTGCCGGCGGCGACGTCCAGGTCGATGATGTCGCCTGTGCGCACCAGTGCCAGCGGCCCGCCAACGGCGGCTTCGGGCGCCACGTGCAGGACGCAACTGCCATAGTGGGTGCCGCTCATGCGCGAGTCGGAGATGCGCAGCAGGTCACGCACCCCGGCCTCCAGCAGGCGTTTGGGGATCGGCAGGTTGCCCCACTCGGGCATGCCTGGCGCGCCTACGGGACCGGCGTTACGCAGGATCAGCACGGTGTCCGCAGTGACCTCCAGGGCCAGGTCGTCGATCATCCGGCTGAGGGTTTCATGGTCATCGAAGACCAGTGCCGGGCCGCTGTGGCGGCGCAGGCGCGGGTCGGCCGCGGAGGACTTCATGACCGCGCCATCGGGGCACAGGTTGCCGCGCAGCAGCGCCAGGGTCGCGCCTTGCTCGAGGCTGACCACCGGGTTGTCGAGGGGGCGAATGATGTCATCGTCGTAGCACGGTGCATCGGCCAGCAGGCTGTCCCAGCTCTGGCCGGTGGCACCTTCGCATTCCAGGTGCAGGTGCGGTTCGATCTTGCGCATCAGTGCGCGCAGGCCGCCGGCGAAATGGTAGTCCTCCATCAGCGCCGTGCCGGACGGGAACAGGTTGAGCAGCACCGGGATCTTCGCGGCCGCCGCTGCCAGCTGGTCGAGGGTCAGGTCGATGCCGGCGCGCCGGGCAATGGCGATCAGGTGGATCGCCGCGTTGGTCGAGCCGCCCATGGCCATGTACACCGCCACGCCGTTGGCGACATGCTTGTCGGTCAACCAGGTCGAGGGACGGCGGTCGCGCCAGACCAGGTCGACGATGACCGAACCACACTGCGAGGCCATCCGCGGGTGCGCACCGTCAGCGGCGGGAATGCTCGATGCACCAGGCAAGGTAAAGCCCATTGCGTCGGCGATGCTGGTCATGGTCGAGGCCGTACCGACGGTGTTGCAGGTGCCGATCGAGCGGGTCATGGCGCCTTCGAGCTCTTCCCAGGCGACCGTGTCGATCAGCCCCAGGCGGCGTTCATCCCAGTACTTCTTGGTGTGGGTGCCAGCGCCGGTCTTGACGCCGCGCCATTGGCCGTTGGACATCGGCCCGGCCGGGCAGTAGATCACCGGCAGGTCCATGCTCAGTGCCCCCATCAGCAAACCCGGGGTGGACTTGTCGCAGCCACCCAGCAGCACGGCGCCGTCGATCGGCAAAGAGCGCAGCAACTCTTCGGCCTCCATCGCCAGCAGGTTGCGATAGAGCATGGTGGTCGGCTTGACCATCACCTCGCCCACCGACTGCACCGGCAACTCCACCGGAAAGCCGCCCGCTGCCCAGACACCGCGCTTGACCGCTTCGGCACGTTCACGCAGGTGCGAATGGCAGGGCGACATCTCGCTCCAGGTATTGAGGATGGCAATCACCGGCTTGCCCATGAACTCTTCACGGCGCAGGCCGATCTGCTGCAGACGCTGACGGTGGGCGAACGCACGGATGGTGTCTGGAGCAAACCACCGCTGGCTGCGCAGTTCTTCGATTTTCTTGTGTTTTTCGGACATGAGCTAAGCCTTTGAACAAGGGCGCGACGAAAAATCGTAGCGCTGCGAAATTCTCTTTCAGGAGCATACTCAGATCGATTTCGTAGCGCTACGATTTTTTTCCCTGAAGAAGTGCCCTGACGCCAATCAGACCGGATTACTGAATCGACAACCCTGCATCGACAACGAAGTTCTGGCCGGTGCAGCCACGGCTGTCGTCGCTGGCCAGGAACAGCGCCAGGCGCGCGCAGTCGCTGGCATCCAGGCGGAACTTGAGCATCTGCTGGTCGATGAAGGCCTGGCTGGCCGCCTCCAGGCCAGCGGGGTCGGCGGCCCACATGGCATCCTGGCGCTCGGTGCGGATGGCGCCCGGTACCAGGCTGTTGACCCGGATGCCCTGCCCGCCCAGTTCACGTGCCAGGGTACGGGTCATGCCGTTCAGCGCCGCTTTGGCGGTGGTGTAGCAGACCATCCCGGGGCGCCCGCGCATCCAGGAGATCGACCCCATGTTGATGATTGCCCCGCTGCCGCGACGCGCCATGCCGGGCGCAACCGCCTGGGCCCCGAAGAAGGCGTGGCGCAGGTTGGTCTGCATGCGCTCGTCCCAGTACTCGACGCTGATATCGGCCAAGGCATGACGGTCATCGCGGGCGGCGTTGTTGATCAGCACATCGACGGCGCCCCAGGTACGCTCCACTTCTGCCACGCAGGCCTGCAACCGCTCGATGTCGCGTACATCGCAAGGCAGGAACAGCGAGTTGGCCCCCAGCGCCTGCGCCAGCCATTGCCCCGCTTCGGCATCGAGATCGAGAAAGGCCACGCGGCTGCCCTGAGCAACGAAGGCTTCGACAAAGGCGCGGCCAATGCCTGAAGCACCTCCGCTGATGAGGACCACCTTGTCGGCGAGGCTTGGATATTGCGTATCGGTATGACGGTTCATGATAGGAAGCTCGTGAATGCGTGGGAAAGGTTCAGCCTGCGAACAGCGGTTCCGCGCAGCCGGGCACATTGACCCGGGTGGCGAACACACAGCCGGACAACGGCCAGTCGGCGAGTTCTTCGGCGCTGCGGTTTTCGCGGGAACTGGTGATGTACAGCGTGCGCAGGTCCTCACCGCCGAAGGCGACCATCGTCGGCCAACGCGTCGGCAGCTGGATTTCGTCCAGCACCTGCCCGTCAGGGCTCAGGCGCAACACCCGGCCGCCGTCGAACTGCGCGCTCCAGTAACAACCGGCGCTGTCAAAAGCCGCGCCATCAGGACGCCCGCCGCTGCCCCGCGCAAACTCGCGCAGCAGTTGCCGTGGGCCGGGCTGGCCATCCTCATCCAGTGGGTAGCGGTAAAGCACATGGTTCGGCGTGTCGCTGTGGTAGGCCCACGCGCGGTCCGGGCTGAAGGCCAGGCCGTTGGACACCATCACATCGCCCGCCATGACCTGGGCGCGATGCTCGGCATCGACCCGCAGCAGTTGCCCGCCATTACGGTCACGCGGCTGCCACAACGTGCCGGCCCAGAAGCGCCCCCAGGGGTCGACGCGGCCATCGTTGAAACGGCTGTACTCGGCGCCCGTCGGGTTCTCGGCCAGGCGCTCGCCCAGCTGCCCCTGGGCATCGAGCAGGTAGATACCACTGCGCAGCGCGACAATGAAGCCGCCTTGCTCGCGCAAGCCGAAACAGCCGAGTTCCTCGGGCAATTGCAGTGTGCTCACGCTGCCATCGCGAGGGTCAAGGCGATGCAGCCGCCCGGCCAGGATATCGGCCCAGTACAGGACCTGTTCACGGACCGACCAGACCGGGCACTCGCCCAGCTCCGACGGCTGCCGGACCACACAGTTCAACGTTTCATTCATGCAGGGTTCTCCAGGTTGCCGCTGGCAGGCAGCAAGCGCAACTCACGTTCGATCGACGCCCCCGGCCCCAGCCAGACCAGGCCGTGCGCCGTGGGCTCAGGGAAGTTGATGGCATTGTTCAGGTGGCTGACCGGCTCGACCGCGATGAAATCCGCAGGCGCTGGCGGCGTGAACACCACCAGGTGCCCAAGCCCTGGGCCGGCCTGCAGGCGCAGGCCGACCTGAGCGTCGGGCCAATACAGGCTGGCGCGAGCATCCCAGCCCTCGAAGCAGTTATCCAGGCCCACTGCACCTGCCGCGCGGGGCTGGCTGAAGTCCCAGGCCTCGGGCAGCGCCGTACGCTTGAGCGGCAGGCCATCCGGCCCGGCCTGCCAGACCTGCGCGGCGCTAAAGCCCAGCTGCAGCTCACCCTGGCGCTCGAAGTACGGGTGCCAGCCAAGCCCTGCCGGCATCGGCTGCTCACCCAGGTTGGTGAGCCCCAGGTGCAGGTACAGCCCCTCCTCGCTCAGGACGAGGCTCTGCCAGGCAACGAAATCCCACGGCCAATCCTCGGCATCGATGCCGCAGGCGGTGTGACGCAAGCTCAGCCTGCAGCTTTGCGGCGAGTGGCCATCGACCTGCCATGCCCGCTGCCAGCCAAGGCCGTGCAGCGGGTGCGGATGGTCGCCGAAGTTGCCGCGCAGTTGCTGCGCTTGGCCGTTGGCGCTAAAGCGCCCGTGGGCGATCCGGTTGGAGTACGGCACCAGCGGATAGCAGGCGCTGCGCCGCACGCTGTCGCTGCCGTCCCAAGGGCGCAACAGCTCGAAGCGGCCCAGGCGCAGGTAACCCAGCGCGCCGCCAAGGCTTGGCAACACCCCGGCACTCAAGGCACCGCAGGTGAGTTTCAGCAGCGGGTGCACGGTGTGATTCATCGGTATCAAGACTCAGAAGCTCCAGCGAATACCCAAGGTGCCTGCCCAAGGGTCATAGCCGGCCGCCACGCTCGGGTAATCTTCGCTGAGCAGCGAGAAACCCTGGGTGGAGTGGCTGTTGTTGTTGATGTGGGACACATAGGTATACAGCTGGGTATTAGGGTTGAACGAGTAGATGTAGCCGGCATGAGCCGCCCAGGCCCGGGCGCCGGCTGCGCCGATACGCTGAGAAACGCCGAAGGTCAGGTCATTGTGCTTGTCGAGGACGATCCTGGCATTGACCATCTTCGCCGAGGCGAACCAGCGTGCGTCGGTATCACGCTCGGTATACATGTAGTTGGCGCCCCAGATCACACCGCCCCACTGGTAGTTGCCCGACACCACGTGGGTCGTCTGGGTATACAGCTCGCTGCTGGTTTCGGTGGGGGCCGACTCATGGCGGTTGAAGCCATAACCCAGCTTGGTGAAGCCATTGCGATAGCGCACGTTGAAGCCACTGGTGCGATTCTGATTGGGGCCGTTTTCGATGCTGGAATTGCCGTAGGAGTAACCCAGCTCGGTGGAAAACCCGTTCACTTCAGGCGAGCGGTAACGCACCGTGGTGTCGTAGAAACCGCCGGTGCCGCTTTTGCCCAATACCGCGGTGTGCTCCAGGCTCATGATCGCCGCCATGTTCGACAACCCGTACAAGGCCACGTCCGAATCCAGGAACACCCAGTAGATTGGCATGTACAGGCTCCCCATGGCCACCGAGCCGAACGGGCCACTCACGCCCGCGCCATAGCCACGGTTGGTCGAGACCTGCCCGCCCTTCCAGATCCTGCGCAGTACCAGCCCGCGCTCGCCAAACGCCTGCAGAACGTAACCGCTGTCGCCCAGGGCATAGTCAAGCTTTACCCCGAAGCGCGAGGCCTGCAGGTTGCCGTCCGAGACCATGGTGTGGTCGGGGGCGGTCTTGCTGAACGAGCCCGTCTGCACGTTCAGATCGAGAATACCGTAGGGGTTGATGCTGAGGTTGCCGGCCTTCCACACGATCGGCTCGGCATGACTGGGCAGCGCGCAGACGCTGGCCAGCAGGGTGAAGCCAAGGACACGTTGATTCTTGTTATTCATGTCAGCAGCGCTCTTTCATGGCCGCAGTGGGCCGACGCGCCTGCCAAGGCAGGCGCGCATTGGGACAAATCCAGGTAGCCGTGCCGGATCAGAGCACGGTCAGGCTCTCGAACAAGGCTTGCCAGCGGCTGCCCACCCGGCTGAACACCGGCGGTTGCCCCAGTGGCGCCGCCACCTCGACACGCTGGCCGCCCTCGAAGCGCTCGCTGCTCCACCAGTGCTGCCAGGTCTCGCCAGCCGGCAGGTAGACGCTCCAGTGCGTTTTACCCTCGGCATGCACGGGGGCCACCAACAGATCGCGCCCATACAGGTACTGGTCCTGGACGCCATAGCAGCCGGTGTCCTGTTCGTGATGCAGGAACAGTGGCCGCTGCAATGGCAGGCCGCTGGCCTGGGCTTCATCCATCAGGCTTTCGACATAGGGTTTCATGCCGGCGAATAGCCGAGTCATGCGGGCAAAGTGCGCCAGGGTGGCCGGGTCTTGCCAGAACTGCAGGTTCTGGTCCGGGCGGTTGCCTTCGTGCGTGCGCATCACCGGGGTGAACGCCGCCATTTCCGCCCAGCGCTGGAACAGCTCGGCGGTACGGCAGTTGCCATAAAGGCTGGTGTAGCCACCGATATCACTGTGGTGATAGGCATTGCCCAGCAGGCCTGAAGACAATGCGCCACAGATCACTGTCTGCAGGCCATCGTGGCGGCTGAAATCGACCGACTGGTCACCCGCCCAGAGCAACGGGCAGTGCGTCTGCACCCCGCTGTACCCGGCGCGCATGAAGAACAGCGCATCCCCCGTGCGCCCAGCCGCGGCAATGGCGCGGGCATTGACCTCGGCCCAGCGCACCGGCCAGGCATTGTGTTCGAGCATGGGGTCGGCACCGCCGGCCAGCTTGACATCGATCGGCAGGTACTCGCCAAAGTCCGCCATCCAGCCTGACAGCCC
The DNA here is from genome assembly GCF_059423245.1 of Pseudomonas sp. GW460-LB5. Classification (NCBI taxonomy): domain Bacteria; kingdom Pseudomonadati; phylum Pseudomonadota; class Gammaproteobacteria; order Pseudomonadales; family Pseudomonadaceae; genus Pseudomonas; species Pseudomonas sp. GW460-LB5. The sequence goes on along the minus strand of NZ_JBWKXT010000002.1, from coordinate 262,964 downwards.
CTTGTCGAGCATTTCCTGACCGATGATCCGGGTTTCGAACCACTGCGCCGCCGCCGGCAGGGTGAAATCGACCACCCCACAGAGGAACTCGCCGAAGTCGACCAGGTAGGTAGCGCCCTCGGCAGTGGTGGCCAGGTAGCCAGCTGCCTGGGCTTCGGCAAACAGTGGGCCGTCATTGCACAGGTAAGGGTTCACGTAGCCGAGGAAACGCAATCCGCGCTCATGCAGGCTGCCGACCCAGGCCTGGTGGTCCGGGTAGCGCTCGGCGTTCCACTGCCAGTCCCAGAACAAGCGCTTGCCGAACGAGGTGATGCGCAACCCTTCCCAGTCTTCGCACCACAGTGCGCTGACTTTCGCACCCTCTTCGAGCGCGGTCTTCAGGTGCTGCTCCGCATGCTCTCGGCCGTTCTTCAGGCCGAGGATCGCCCCGTCGAGCACCCACTCCGGCAGCCGTGGCTGGCGGCCGAAATAGCGGCTCAACGCACCGACCAGATCGATGTAGCTGTCGCCGACGAAGAATTCCAGCGCCTCCGGTATCGCCCACACCTGCAGCTCGTGGAAATCGCCCTGGCGGAAGTCGAAATCGGCATAGGCGCAGGTGACCAGGTGCGCGCAATAGCGGCGCGAGGACATGAATGTCGGTTGCGGGTAATTGGTGTGGTAGTAGTCACCACCGGCATTGGCTTCGTTGTCGGCCTGCAAGGTCAGCCAGGTCGATTTGTCCCGGCCTACGCCCGGCTCGGAAGTCCACAGCGGGAAGTTGCGTCCGCGCAGGTTCAGATAGGACATCTGCTCGCCGCAGCCCCAGACCTGCTCATCCGCTTCGGCCGGCAGACGCAGCCACAGGCGGTTGCAACCTGGCTGCGGCGCCTGCATGAGCAGGCGCACGCGCTCGCCCTGGCAGTCCAGGCGCAGGGTCAGCAGCAGCGGCCCCTCGGCCCAGGCGCGCAGCTCGATCAGACCCGCCTGCGCATCGAGCCGGGCGTGGCGCAGGGCAACCCGCTCCTGCACGTAGTCACGGATGCGGAAATTGCCGCGCTGCATTTCAATATCGGCCTCGCCGTAGCCGGCAAACACCGCCGGCTGCAGCGGGCTGTGGCACCACAGCAGGCGCCCGTCCACTTCCAGGCGGATCTGCTCACCTGCCTGGTGCAGGTTCACGTTCTGGGGGATGGATACGCTATTCATCGTGGGTTGGTCTCATAGTCAGGCAGGGCATGGGTGACAGTCAGGTGTCGAAAACGGCGGCGGCACAGGGCAACGCCGGCAAAGGCCAGCAGCCAGGTCAGCGCCAGCAGCGGCAGGTAGAGGCCGGAAGGTCCGCCGACACGGGCGACCCCCAGCGGTGAGAAGGTCAGGTAGATGGAAACCAGGGCTGCGAACAGCACCACACTGAAACTGCCGGCATGTCGCCATGGGGTAAGGTCCACGGTGCGCGCAGGGGTCGGCGAGACATACGGGGTAGCGCGGTCGAAGTGCTTGCGCAGCAGCACCAGCAAGGCCATCTCGATGGCGAACATGATGCCCATGACATGGATGAAGCTGATGCCCAGGCGTGTGTCGATCTTCAGCCCCAGCACCAGCACCGCGTAGCACACCGCATGCAGGCCAAGCACCAGTTTCGCCGGTGTCGCACCGCCACGGGCGCTGAAGAAACCGAACAGCATGATGGCAATGATCGGCATGTTGAAGAAGCCGGTGAAGCGGCGCAGTACCGCATAGATGCCTTCCGGGGTGTACATCAGCATCGGTGCCACCACCAGCGACACCAGTGCCGCAATCACACTGACGCGTTTGCCGAAGCGCACCAGCGCCTCGTCCGAGGCCATGGGCCGGATCGACTTGTAGAAGTCATAGGTCAGCAGCGTGGCCGTGCCATTGATGATCGCGTTGAAATGGCTCATCACGGTGCCGAAGATCACCGCCACGAAGAACCCTTTCATCCACCAGGGCATCAGCGCCGCGACCAGTGCCGGATAGGCCAGGTCCGAGTTGGCCAGTGGCTGGTCGCGGAACAGGTGCCAGGCGATCACCCCAGGCATCAGCATGGCCAGCGGCACCAGCAGCTTCAGGCAACCCGACAGCAGCACGCCCTTCTGGCCCTCGGCCAGGTTTCGGGCGGCCATGCTCTTCTGCACGATGGCCTGGTTGGTGCACCAGTAGAACAGGTTGGCGAAGATCATCCCGGTGAACACCGCGCCGAACGGCACCTTGTCTTCACTGCCGCCAATGGCGTTGAGCTTCTGTGGGTTGTCGTGCAACAGGGTCTGAGCACCGGACAACACGTCACCCTGCCCCAGCGTCCACAGGCCGATGATCGGAATCAGTATCACCACCACCAGCAAGCCGATGCCGTTGATGGTGTCTGACACCGCCACCGCCCGCAGCCCGCCCAGCACCGCATAGGCGGCGCCGATCACCCCGGTAGCGACGATCAGCAGGCTGATGGTGGCCGGGTAGGACCAGCCGAGAATGCCCTGCAGGTCGAAGATCTGGTTGAAGGTGATCGCCCCCAGGTACAGCGAGGCCGGGTTGAGCACCAAGGTGTAGGTGGCAACCATCAGCGCGCTGACCACCCGGCGCGTGGTGCGGTCGTAACGCTTCTCGATGAACTCCGGCAGGGTCGAAAAGCCGCCGCGCAGGTAGCGTGGCAGGAAGAACAGGGCCAGGGCGATCGTCGAAACGGCAGCAGTCGCTTCCCAAGCCATGGAACTTAGGTTGTGGGCGTAAGAGTCACCATTGAGGCCGACCAGTTGGTCGATCGACAGGTTGGTCAGCATCATCGAGCCGGCAATGAACCAGCCATTGAGGCCGCCGCTCGCCATGAAGTAACCATGGGCGCCGACGTCCTTGGCCTGGCGGGTGAACCGATAGGAGATCACTGCAACCAGCACAGTGAAAAACAGCATGCTCAGGAAGGTAAAAAGGGAAGTGCTCATTTTTATATTTGTTCTCCAACGCGGGTTGGGCAGCGTTGCAACGGCAAAATCGCAGCGCTGCAAAATTACCCGATGAGCTTATCGCAGGCAAAATCGTAGCGCTACGATTTTATTCGAAATGACACACTGATTTTCGAAAACGAACACCTGTGGGTCAACGAGGCGCTTTTGCGATTGACTTGGCATCGCCGCGCTCGCATGCTTTTGCCTTCGAAAAATGAGGTGGCGATGAGCGACAGATCAGACAGCGAAATCAGCATCGGCGAAGCACGCCGCCCCCGAGCCAGCCGGGTGACCATGGGTGTGGTTGCTGAACAGGCCAAGGTGTCCCCCAGCACGGTTTCGCTGTTTCTGCGTGATCCCGAAGCGGTCTCCAGCAAACGTGCAGAGCGAATCCGCCAGGCCATCGCCGACACCGGCTACACCATCAACCGTCTGGCCGGCGCACTGGCAGGCAACCACAGCCGGACAGTCGCCGTGATCGTGCCCTCGATGGTCAACGCGTTCTTCTCGGAAACCCTCAGCGCCATGCAGGAAGTGTTCGAGAGCCGTGGCTACCAGCTGCTGATCGGCAACAGCGACTACGACCCGGAACGTGAGCTGGAACTGCTGCGCGCCCACTTGTCCTGGTCGCCGTCGGCCCTTGTCGTCACCGGCAGTGACCACACTGCCGCCCGCCCGCTGCTCGAAGCCACCGGCATTCCGGTGGCACAGATGTGGGAGCTGGGCAACGACCCGTTCCACCTGCAAGTCGGCTTCTACCACGAGGCCGTCGGCGCGGCCCTGGCCGAGCACTTGTATGCCCAGGGGTTGGAGCGTTTCGTCTATGTCGGCACGCGCATGCACCTCGACCACCGCGCCCGTCAGCGTGCCGAAGGGTTCACTGCGTGGCTGGCCGACAAGGGGCAGACCGCGCAAGTGATCGCGCTGGAACAGAACACCTCGCAGGCCGAGCTCAGCGAAGTGTTCGATGAAATCGCCCGCCACGGCGACGGGCCACAAGGGCTGTGCTGCTCGAACGATGTGCTGGCCATCGCGGCACTGTTCGAAGCCCAGCGCCGCGGCATTGCCGTGCCGGAACAACTGGCGATCGCCGGCTTTGGCGACCTGCCACTGAGCAAGCTCAGCGCGCCGCGCCTGACCACCGTACGCCCCTACCCTGCCGAGATCGGGCGGACCGTGGCCAGCCAGCTGTTGACCTGGATTGAAGCGGGCACCCTCCCCGATCAACCCCAGGTCGTTGACCTGGGCTTCGAGTTGGTCGTGCGCGAGAGCAGTGTGCGCCAGTAACAGGCGCACGCAGTACCACCAGCCAGGCTAAGCGGCCACCAGCACCTTGCCGATCAGGCTCGCGCCTGCCAGCAGCAACAGGCCGAACACCGCCAGGCGCAGCACCCGCGGTGAAATGGCCAACGGGTGGCGGCGCATCCACCAGGTCAGCAGGAACACGATCGGCAATGCCTCCAGCGCGAGGTAGCCCGCCTGCAGCTCGAACCGGTGTGTCGCCACCACCACGCTCAGGCGCATCAAGGCATTGACCGCGAACACCACGATCAGCGTGTCGCGGATGACCTGCACGGCCAGTGGCTGGCGATAGAGCTGGTAGACCAACGGCGGCCCGGCGCTGGAAAACAGCCCGCCCATCACCCCGGAAACACTGGCATAAAAGGCGAAACCAACCCGCCCCGACATCTGCTGGCGACCTTGGGACTGCAGCACCAGCATGAAGCTGCAGACGATGATGGTGATGCCGAGGATGATCTCCAGCAGGTCTCGCTCATGCGTACCCAGCAATGACAGCAACTGCACGCCTCCCACGACGCCCACCAGGCTGCAGGCCAGCACCAGCAGTACGAGGCGGCGCGGCAGCTCCGGCCACTTGCGCACCATGACCAGCGCGTTGGCCAGTGTCAGAATCGAGCTCACGTTCGCCACGGTTTCCATGGGCGCCAGGCCTAACATGCCCGTCAGCCCCAGCAACAACAGGCCGAAAGCAAAGCCGGTGGCGTTCTGGGCAAAGGTGGCGACGACGACACACAACATGAAACCAAAATGCTGCCACAGCTCCATCACTGCGCGCCCTCACGCACCGGGTGCAGCACCCGGCCGGTGGCAAACAGCGCTGCCAGGTTGGCAAGCACCCTGTCGGCCATGGCCTGACGTGTTTCCTGGGTGCCACTGGCCACATGCGGCGACAGCACAACCGTATCCAGTTCACGCAAGGCGGCAGGCACGTGCGGCTCATCCGCAAACACGTCCAGTGCCGCCCCGGCAATCCGGCCGTTGCTCAGCGCCTCGATCAGGGCAGGCTGATCCACTACCGAGCCCCGCGCCACGTTGACCAGCATCCCATTGGCGCCCAGTGCCTCCAGCACCTGCTGGTTGACCAGCCCGTCGGTGGCAGTGCCACCGGGCACAGCCAGCACCAGGAAATCACTGCGCTCGGCCAGTGCCAGCAACGACTCGTGGTAGGCGTATGCCAGCTGCGGCTTTGGCCTACGGCTCGAATAGCTCACCTGCATGCCAAAGGCGCTGGCACGCCGGGCAATGGCCTGGCCGATCGGCCCCATGCCAAGGATGCCGCACCTTTTGCCGCCCAGCGCGGTGGTCAGACCAAAGCGCTCTGCACCCCAGCGCCCGGCTCTGACGAAGCGGTCAGCCACCACCACTTGCCGGGCGACGGCCAGCAGCAGGGCCATGGCGGCGTCGGCCACGCAATCGTTGAGCACATCCGGTGTGTTACTGACCTGGATACCCCGGGCGCTGGCTGCTTTCAGGTCGACTGCGTCGGTACCCACACCGAAGCAGACGATGGCGCGCAAGGCCGGTAACTGCTCGATCAGGTTCGCGCTGGCACCGTGCACTCCCGTGGTCACCACCGCCTGCACGTGTGCGCCCTGCTCGGCCAGCAGCGCGGCAGGCGAATCGCAGCGCCACAGATCCAGTAGCCGATAGTGCTGCTCAAGCTGTGACTGCAAGGCAGGCAGCAGTGGGCCAACGGTCAGCACCCACGGTCTTGCATCAGACATCACGATTCTCTCTCTTGCCAGGTATAGCTGCGGTCAGTTCAAGGCGACGCAGCGGGCCGACCACCACCAGGTAACTGAACATCGCCAGCAGCGCATTGGCCGCAACGAACACCAGTGCCATGTTGAACGAACCGGTGGCCTGCACGATGAAGCCAATGATGATGGGGGTGGTGATGCCACCGATGTTGCCGAAGGTGTTGAACAGCCCGGCCGTCACCCCTCCGGCCTGCCGTGGCGCGGCGTCGGCCATGACCGCCCAGCCCAGTGAGGCGAAGCCTTTGCCGAAGAAGGCGAACGCCATGATCGCAATGACCATCCAGGGCAAGGACACGTAGTTGCAGATGATCATGCTGGTGGAGGCCAGCAGCCCGACGATGATCGGCACCTTGCGCGCCAGGCTCAATGAGCCGGTCTTGCGCATGATGCCGTCGGAACAGAGGCCGCCAAGCAGGTTGCCGACGAAACCGCAGATCGCCGGGATCGAGGCCAGGAAGCCGGCCTGCAGGATCGACATGCCGCGCTCCTGCACCAGGTAGATCGGGAACCAGGTGGTGAAGAAGTAGGTAATGGTGGAGAAGCAGTAGTGGCCGATGTAGATCCCCACCATCATCCGGCTGGTCAGCAACCCCTTGAGGATCGCAGGCAGTTTCAGTGCGCCGTCGGCTTTGCGCTGCTTGCCGAGGTGGGCATCCATGTCGACCACCGCACCGCCTTCACGCAGGTAGTCCAGCTCGGCCTGATTGATACGCGGGTGTTCCAGGGGCGAATGCACCTTGCGTACCCAGACCCAGGCCATGATGAACCCCAGCACGCCCATCATCAGGTACACCGAACGCCAGCCATAGGCGTGGATCAGCCAGCCGCTGATCGGCGCGAACAGCACGATCGCGAAATACTGGCCGGAGTTGAAGATCGACGAAGCCGTGCCCCGCTCACTGGCCGGAAACCATGAGGCGACCATCCGGCTGTTGCCCGGTGCCGCAGGCGCTTCGGCCAGGCCCACTAGAAAGCGCAGGGCAAAGAATGCCGTCACCACCAGGCTGACGTTCGAGCCGCCGTTGAACGCCTGGACCAACGTCAGCAGCGACCAGCAGAAAATGCTGACGGCATAGGTGCGCTTGGAACCGTAGCGGTCCAGCAGCCAGCCACCGGGTAACTGGCCCAGCACATAGGCCCAGGCGAACGCCGAGAATATCCAGCCCATCTGCACCGGGCTGAGCGCGAACTCCCCCTGGATGGCGGAGCCGGTGATCGACAGGATGCCGCGGTCGCCGTAGTTCAGCGTCGACACGAGGAACAGGATGAGAATGATCCAGTAGCGCGTGCGTGAAGGCGTCGCTGTTGCCGCGGTGCTGGCCGCGACGTGGCCGGAAATGGGTGCCTGATTCATCGAGAGTCCTTCCGGCGCGCGATGGCGCCGGTTTGTTGTTCTTGTAGGGATGCTCAATCGACTACCGCAACACGGAGGTAGCCTGCGCTGGGTGCAACGGTAGCGGTCAGTAGGCTGTCGCTACCGCTTCGGGCGCCTGGCGGCCTTTCAGGGCGACCAGCAGTTCATTGGCCTTGCTCATCATCATCGCCATATCCGAGGCCACGGCGGCGAAGGCGTAGCCCTGCTCCAGGTAGCTGCCGACCAGCTCCGGCGTGCCGCCGACGATGCCGATGGGCATGCCGATGGCTTTGCAGCGCACGATCGCATCGCTGATCATGGCCTGGATATCAGGGTGCGCCGGGTTGCCGATATGGCCACAGACACTGGACAGGTCACCTGGGCCGAGGAACAGCGCATCGACACCCGGCACGGCTGCGATTTCCTCGAGGTTGGCCAACGCGGTGGCGGTCTCGATCTGCAGGATGCAGCACACCGAATCATTGGCCTGCTGGCCATAGCCCTTCCAGGTGCCGTAGCGGCTGGCGCGGTGCACGGCTGCGAAGCCGCGGGTGCCCATCGGTGGATACTTGACCGCGCTGACTGCTGCTCTGGCCTGCTCGGCATTCTCCACGAACGGCACCATCACATTGGTCGACCCCAGGTCCAGTGCGCGCTTGAGCAGCACCGGATCATTGGCGGCCACTCGCACGATCGGCTGCGCACCGGTGTATTGGATGGCCTGCAGAATGTGCCAGAGGTCGCGGAACTCGATCGGTACGTGCTCCATGTCCACGAGCAGCCAGTCGAAGCCTGCGTAACCCAGCGCTTCTGCCGTGCTGGGCGATGCAGACATGAGCCACGTACCGAGCGGTGCAGATTGGCGTTTCAGCAGAGGGGTGAAGGTGGGGGGCGTGACAGCAGTGGACATGGCGACCTCCTGAGGGTTGATCAACCAGCGCTACGAAGCAAAATCGTAGCGCTACGATTTTTCCAGAGAGCCTACTGGATTATTAATCGCAGCGCTACGATTTTATCCGCTTGGCTCCTCTGAACCCGTGTCAGACGCCCGAAATTTGGAGGGCCAGAGGTCAGTACGAGCCAGCCGGAACCTGTCACTCGCCTTCACAGTCAATGTTCACAGATAACGGTGAGCATCGGCTTTGCCTGATAGCGGGGCTTGCCATTGCCAATCACGCATTTGGCTTGTCCGAGGTATCGTGCTTGAACACAAAGCCCCTCCCCTCACAACGGCGCGCTCTGGACTGGCTGAACTTCTTCTTGGCCGACGTGCGCGACGGGCTCGGCCCTTACCTGGCCATCTACCTGCTTGCCGTGCACCATTGGCAACCGGCCGAAATCGGCCTGGTGATGAGCCTGGCGGGCATCACGGCATTGCTGGCGCAAACGCCAGCCGGAGCGCTGATCGACAGCACCAAGGCCAAGCGCGCAGTGGTGGTCGCCGCCGCCCTGCTGGTGACCGGTAGTTGCCTGCTACTGCCGTGGCTATCGTCATTCGCTGCAGTGGCCATTACGCAGGCGGTCGGTGCCCTGGCGGGTTCGGTATTCGCGCCGGCAATCGCCGCCATCTCGCTGGGCATCAGCGGCCCCAAGGCATTCACACGCCGAGTGGGCCGCAACGAAACGTTCAACCACGCCGGCAATGCCTGCTCGGCCTTGCTGGCAGGAGGGTTGGCCTACCTGTTCGGCCCGGTGGTGGTGTTCTACCTGATGGCCTTCATGACCGTGGCCAGCATCGTGGCCGTGGCCCAGTTAGACGCCGCAGCCATCGACCACCAGTTGGCACGTGGCCTCGACCACGGCCCCGGAGGTGATGACCACCCTGCCGGGTTGAAGCTGCTGCTGCACAACCGCACCCTGCTGGTATTCGCCGTGTGTTGCGCGCTGTTCCATCTGGCCAACGCGGCGATGCTACCGCTGGTAAGCCAGAAGCTGTCGCAGATTGATCTGCGCCTCGCCACGCCGCTCACCTCTGCCTGCATCGTCGCGGCGCAGTTGGTGATGGTGCCGATGGCGTTGCTGGTAGGGGCCAAGGCCGAGCATTGGGGACGCAAGCCGTTCCTGCTGGCCGGCTTTCTCATCCTGCCGCTGCGAGGTGTGCTTTACATGGTTTCCGACAACCCGTTCTGGCTGGTGGGTGTGCAACTGCTCGACGGCATCGGCGCGGGCATTTTCGGTGCGTTGTTCCCGATCGTGGTCAAGGACTTGACCGAAGGTACCGGACGATTCAATGTCAGCCTAGGCGCGCTGACGACGGTATTCGGGGTGGGTGCTGCGTTGAGCCCTGGGATTGCCGGGCTGGTAGTCCAGAACGCTGGCTACGATACGGCATTCCTGACCCTGGCGGCCATTGCCGGGGCCGCCTTCATACTGGTGCTGGTAGCGCTTCCGGAAACCCTCCCAGGCGCTTCGCCGTCGCCCTCGTCTACGCCTAAGCCCAAGCCTGCTGGACACTGAACACCCCATGCCTGTCAGCGAAAATGCATCGATCATCTGGGCCGTCGCGGCCCGGGAAGCGGTGAAACTCATTCTGTTAAATTTCTGAGCCTTAACCCTACTTGTGCCTGATCAGCAGAAAACCAAGACTGACCATGTAAGGATTATTCCTTACCGTTCAATCTGTATATCCGGGAGAACGCTCATGCCTGCCATCCACGAAATCGCCACGTTGAGCTCAAAGGGGCAGGTCACACTGCCCAAATCCGCTCGCCAGCTTTTGGGCATTGACGCTGGTGGCAAGATTGCATTCGACGTACGTGGGGGTGAAATCGTGGTCAGCCGCGTAGAAACCACCCACGAAGACCCTGCCATCGGAGCGTTCCTGGGTTTGCTGGAGGCTGATATCCGAGGAGGCCGCAACCTCACCACTTTGCCGAAAGGCTTGGCGCAAACCATGCTCGCCAACGCAAATCACTGCGTAAACCTCGATGAAGATATCGATGGTGAGGTCGCGATCTGATGCTGCGACATGACTGGACACTTTTGTTCCATGAAGGCGTGACTTTACAGCTACGCAAATTGCAAGAAGCCGCCCCCGGGCCGAGCAGAACGACCTGCAAGGTTTTGAGAGCAACGCCAACGCGGGCATTGAGCCATCTGATCATGGAGGCTGTGCCTGCCGACCCAGGCCGTGATGAGTTCCGCCAAGGCAACACGCTGGGCACCGCCTACAGACATTGGCGCCGCGCAAAAATCGGCAGGCGCTTTCGGCTGTTCTTTCGCTACGACTCAAGGTCCAAGGTCATCGTCTATGCATGGGTCAACGACGAAAATACCTTAGGTACAACCAAGGCCCGGGTGTGGCGCAAATGGGAAACCCTGTACAACCCGCAGAATAACGCGTCTTCTGCCCCCTCAAGGAATTGCTCATGCTGTATGTAGTCATGCTCGGTGGCCGCCACCCACGGGCCAGTATCGAGGTACACGATGTGCTGTTCGCGCAGGCAGATTCCCTGCAGCAAGCGTACCCGCAATTGCGCGAAGGCTGGTTCGGCAGCCGTGCAGGCCTGCACATCGACTCGTGGCTGGAAGTTGACGGTATCGATCACTACCGTGTCACGTTCAGCCAGCTGGCCCCAGGCCCGGATGACCCGCGGCTGTTCTTCATCAACCTGGGCGGCTACGAGCCGCAGGTATTTGGCGAGGCGCACCGCTACCTGCTGATAGTGGCGAGGGACAAGGCCCAGGCCAAGCAACTGGGCAAGCAACGCATGCAGGCAGGCTGGCTCAAGCCGCATACCGATGCAGTACTGGAAGTTGACGATTGCCTGCCAGTCGACCTGGTGGGCGGGCACTATGTGCACTTGATCGAAGGTGAACATGGCGGGTCGCGTCAATACAGCGACTATATCCTGCTCTGAGGTTCGCACACCGCGCTAACGGCTGCCAGCTCGTGGAGCGGCACTGAACTGAGAGGATCATTTTTTACGCCTTTTTTACGACCAGACGGTTTACCTGAATGGATACTGATCGCGCGATGCTCAGGGATGGCATGCGCATCTATTCGACCGTGCAGAGAAACAGTTCGTGACCCAGACCGCCATCGCAGCAAACCACCCCCATCCCAGCAAAACTACCGGCATCGGCATGCTCGTCGCCGCCGTCGGTGTGGTCTACGGCGACATCGGCACCAGTCCGCTGTACACCCTCAAAGAAGTATTCGCAGGCCATTACGGCGTACAGGCCAACACCGCCGGGGTGCTTGGCGTGCTGTCGCTGGTGTTCTGGTCGCTGATCTGGGTGGTTTCACTCAAGTACGTGCTGTTCATCCTGCGGGCCGACAACCAGGGTGAGGGGGGCATCATGGCCCTGACCGCGCTGGCGCACCGTGCTGCGGCGCCCTACAAGCGGCTTGGCCAGATACTGGTGCTGCTCGGTCTGTTCGGCGCCGCGCTGTTCTATGGCGACAGCATGATCACGCCGGCAATCTCGGTGTTGTCGGCTGTAGAGGGGTTACAGCTCGCCTTTGACGGCATCGAGCACTGGGTCGTGCCGCTGTCAGTGGTGGTGCTGGTGGCGCTGTTCCTGATCCAGAAGCACGGCACCGCACGGATAGGCATCCTGTTCGGGCCGGTGATGGTGCTTTGGTTTGTAGTTCTCGGTGCGTTGGGCATCTATGGCATCGTGCAGCGGCCCGAGGTGCTGCAAGCGCTGAACCCGATTTGGGCGGTGAAGTTTTTCTTGCTTCATCCAGGTATGGGCGTCGCCATCCTTGGCGCGGTGGTACTGGCGCTCACGGGTGCTGAGGCGTTGTATGCAGACATGGGGCACTTTGGCCGCAAACCCATCGCACGCGCCTGGTTCATGCTGGTACTGCCCGGGCTGGTGCTCAACTACTTCGGCCAAGGCGCGCTTATCCTTGGCAATCCGCAAGCCGTCCGCAACCCGTTCTACCTGCTTGCACCTGAGTGGGCACTGCTACCCATGGTAGGGCTGGCCACCCTGGCCACCATCATCGCCTCCCAGGCGGTCATTTCCGGCGCGTTCTCCCTGACGCGCCAGGCCATTCAGCTGGGCTATGTGCCGCGTATGTTCATTCAGCACACGTCCAGCGAGGAGCAAGGGCAGATTTACATCGGCATGGTGAACTGGGCGCTGATGGTCGGCGTAGTGCTGCTGGTAATCGGCTTCGAGTCATCCGGCGCGCTGGCGGCGGCCTACGGCGTTGCGGTAACCGGCACCATGCTGATTACCACCTTGCTGGCCTCAGCGGTGGTCCTGCTGCTGTGGAAGACGCCACGCTGGCTGGCGATTCCTGCATTGCTCATGTTCCTGCTGGTGGACAGCCTGTATTTTGCCGCCAACGCCCCGAAGATCCTCCAGGGCGGTGCATTCCCGGTGATCGCGGGCGTGGCACTTTTCATATTGATGACCACCTGGAAGCGGGGGCGTCGGATGATCGTCGAGCGGCTGGACGAGAGTTCACTGCCACTGGATCTGTTCATCGCCAGCCTGCAGGCTCAGCCGCCGCACCGGGTGAGCGGTACGGCAGTTTTCCTTTCTGCCCGGCCCGAAGCTGTCCCCCACGCGCTGCTGCATAACCTGCTGCACAACCAGGTGCTGCATGAGCAGGTGGTCTTGTTGACCGTGGTCTTTGAGGATGAGCCACGGGTCAGCGCTGGCCAGCGCTGTGAGGTCGAGGCATTTGGTGGGGGATTCTTCCGTATGAACCTGCACTTCGGCTTCATGGAGGAACCCAACGTGCCGTTGGCGTTGAGCCGATGCCAGCAAGCTGAACTCCAGTTCGGCCCTATGCAAACGACTTATTTCCTGAGCCGTGAGACCGTCATCGCAGGCAAGCAGATGGGCATGGCGCGCTGGCGAGAGCACCTGTTCGCATTCCTGCTCAAGAATGCCAACAGCAATCTCAAGTACTTCCAGCTGCCGCTTAACCGAGTGATCGAGCTTGGCACTCAGGTCGAGATGTGAGATGCCTGCCTCAGCCATGACGCCATACGTGCCCTACGACAAAGCGAAGGCAACGGGGCAACCCCCTGGGTCAAACGTCAAGGGCACCGCGATGCAAGGCGTTCAGCATGCGCGCGGCGTCAGCGCCTCCCTCGTCCAGCAGGCATAGCGGGATTCCGCCCAGGACGGGTTGCGAATCGGCCAGCCCCTCGCCTATCAAGGCCAGCGGGCATGCGATTTCCATCTGCAACGAGCGCAAGCGCTTGGCCAAGGCCGGGCTCACCGGCGCCTGGACTTTTATCACCAGTGCCGCAGGCTGCATGGCCGCACACACGATGGGGAGCTCTTCAAGTGGCTGCCCGCAACCGAGCACGTCGATGCGCTGTAGCTCGCTGCTCAACAGGAGCCCGGCGCACAACACACTGAGTTCGGCTTGCCCCTCGTTACCGGCCAGCAAAACCTGCGGCGCGTCGACCTGGTTCATTTGCAGACGCAGCAACAAGCGGGCGCGCAAGAATGTGTCGAGAAACAACCATTGGCTACGCTGGCCTGGCGCTGAGCCTGAAGCCAGGTCATGCCACACTGGCATCAGCACTTCACGCAGCACGGTGGCCTTGGGCAGGAGTGTGAACAACTGACCATGGATCCCCTCCAGTGCCGGCCGATCGAATGCCTTGGTTGCACGCGCAACGGCCGCGCGCCAATCGTCAAAGGCCGAATGCTGCTGCACAGACGCCTCAGGCTGGGCGGCGAGCAGATCACCGACCTTGCTGACGGACAGGCCGTTTGCCGTCCAGCGCAAGATGTCGCGTATGCGCTGAACATCCCGCGCCGTGTACAGGCGGTGGCCACCCTCGGTACGCTGCGGGCGTATCAACCCGTGGCGCCGCTCCCAGGCACGCAGGGTCACCGGATTGATGCCGGTCAAGCTGACAACATCGCGCATAGGTAGCAAATCGGGTGGGGGAGCGTCAGTCATAACGAGGCGATATCCGAGTGGTAGGCCATTCTAAACCCATATGCACCTTCTGCGGCGAGCCGCCTTGGTTCATCATGCAACAAACAGCGCCGATACCTTCTGCACAGAAGCTACGCTGCGCATATCGCATATGAAACGCCAGTAGGTGGGCCCTATGATCACCGCGAAACTCCTGCAACTGATGGTCGAGCATTCCAACGATGGCATCGTCGTCGCCGAGCAGGAAGGCACTGAAAGCATCCTGATTTACGTCAACCCCGCTTTCGAGCGCCTCACGGGCTATCGCGCCGACGATATCCTCTATCAGGACTGCCGTTTTCTTCAGGGCGAGGACCATGACCAGGAAGGACTGGCAAACATCCGCGAGGCGATCCGTGAAGGCCGCCCCTGCTGCCAGGTGCTGCGCAACTACCGCAAGGACGGGAGCCTGTTCTGGAATGAGTTGTCCATCACGCCCGTGTACAACGAAGCGGACCAGCTGACGTACTACATCGGCATTCAGCGTGACGTCACAGCGCAGATATTCGCCGAAGAAAAGGTACGCGAGCTGGAGGCTGAAGTGGCTGAACTACGCGGGCAACTGGGCCAGACCGAGGGCTGACAAAAACCTGTACAAGATTTTCTAGCTGTATAGATTAATGCTTGAGTTTCAGCTATACCTGTACAACAAACCCATTTTGTACAGGATTGCCTGGAGCCCAGCATGTCAGCATACCTACAGCAATTCGCCGAGCGCTTCGCCAGCCTCGATGGGGCTAACCTCGACACGCTGGAAGAACTGTACAGCGAAGATGTCACCTTTCGTGACCCACTGCATCACATACAGGGGCTGCAGGCCCTGCGCGCCTATTTCGAGCAGTTGTATGCCAACGCCAGGGATATCCGCTATGCCATCACCAGCGCCGACGAGGTAAGGCCCGGGCAGGGCTACCTGCGCTGGACACTGCAGTTTTGCCACCCACGCCTGGCCCGGGGTCAGCCGATCACGTTGCAAGGCTGTAGCTGCCTGCATTGGCGCGACCGCGTGCATTTTCACCAGGACTATTTCGACGCCGGTGCCCTGCTTTATGAACACCTCCCCCTCATGGGTGGTGCAATCCGCTGGCTCAAAGGCAGGCTGGCATGAGCCGCTGCTGGTTGACCGGCGCAAGCAGCGGTATCGGTGCCGCACTCGCCCACATCCTGCTGGAGCAAGGCCACCAGGTTGCCTTGGGCGGGCGTCATGCCGATCGCCTTGCCCCTCTGGCCGAACAGTTTCCGGGGCAGGTATTACTGGCCATCGGCGATCTTGACAACCCGGAGCAGGTCGCCGCGATCGCCGAGCGGATCGAGCAAGCCTGGGGTGGGCTGGACATGGCCATTCTCAATGCCGGTACGTGCGAATACCTGGAGCCGGGCCACTTCGATCCTGGGTTGGTTGAGCGTGTAATGCGCACAAACCTGCTGGGTGTCAGCTACTGCCTGGCGGCGGCCGTGCCCTTGCTTCGCACCGGCCAGCGCCCCCACCTGGTGGTAATGGGCAGTTCGGTGACCTGGCTGGCCCTGCCCCGCGCCGGCGCCTACGGTGCGTCCAAGGCTGCGGTGCGCTACCTGGTGGAGTCACAGCGAATCGACCTGGCTCGCGAGGGGATCGCGGTCACCTTGGTCAGCCCTGGCTTCGTCGACACGCCACTGACCCGTCGCAACGATTTCCCCATGCCGCAGCTGTGGACTGCACAGCGCGCCGCGCGGCATATCGCCACGCGCCTGCCCCGGCAGCCTCTGGAAATCAACTTCCCCGGTCTTTTCACCCTGGTATTGCGCCTGTCAGGGGCGTTACCCGCGCGCCTGCGCTTGGCACTCGGCCAACGCCTCGCCCGTCATGAACAGGAATGATGATCCATGCGTATCGCAATCATCGGCAGTGGCATCGCGGGGCTGACCTGCGCCCATCTGCTGTCACGCAAGCACGAAGTAACGGTTTTCGAAGCCGAGCAATGGATCGGAGGGCACACGCATACCCTCGATGTGGTCTGGAAGGGCCAGCGCCATGCAATAGATACCGGCTTCATCGTGTTCAACGACTGGACCTACCCCAACTTCATACGCTTGCTTGACCGGCTCAAGGTCACCTCGCAGCCGACCGAAATGAGTTTTTCCGTGCACGACCCGATCACTGGGCTGGAATACAACGGTCACGATCTGAACACACTGTTTGCCCAACGCCGTAACCTGGTTTCCCCAAGTTTCTGGGGCATGATACGGGATATTCTGCGCTTCAACCGCCAGGCGCTGGCCGACCTGGACAACCAGCGCATCGATGCAGACACCACCCTGGGCGCCTACCTTCAGACACAGCGCTACGGGCAACGCTTCATCGACCACTACATCGTGCCGATGGGGTCGGCGATCTGGTCGATGTCGCGGGCAGACATGCTGTACTTCCCGCTTGAGTTCTTCGTGCGCTTCTGTCGCAACCACGGCTTGCTGTCGGTCAACCAACGTCCACAGTGGCGGGTAATTGAAGGCGGTTCACGCAGCTATGTCGCGCCGCTGTGCCGACCGTTTGCTGAACGCATACGGCTCAGCTGCAAGGTATCCCGGGTCAGCCGCGATGAGGGAGGCGTGACGCTGGTGAGCGCGGCCGGCAGCGAACGCTTCGACAATGTGGTGTTCGCCTGCCACAGCGACCAGGCTCTGGCCCTGTTGGAAACCCCAACCATGCAGGAGCGTGCGGTACTCGGCGCCATCGGCTACGCCAGCAACGATGTGGTGCTGCACACCGATACCCGCCTGCTGCCACGCCGCAAGAGCGCCTGGGCCAGCTGGAACTACCGCCTGGGCGGCCCAGAGCAAGCGCCCGCCGCGCTGACCTACAACATGAACATCCTGCAAGGTATCCAGGCACCGACCACCTTCTGCGTAAGCCTCAACCAGACCGCATTGATAGACCCGGCGCAGGTGATCGCGCGCTTCCAGTATGCCCATCCGCAGTACAGCATTGCCGCATCCGCCGCACAGGCATGCCAAGCACAACTACAGGGCCAGCAGCACAGTTACTTCTGTGGTGCCTATTGGGGCAACGGCTTTCATGAGGACGGGGTGGTCAGCGCGCTGAAGGTGGCTGCGCACTTCGGAGAGCAATTGTGAACAGCAGCCTTTGCCTGGGCTGGATCAGCCACCGTCGGCTGACGCCGCGGCTGCATGCTTTCCGCTACCGGATTGGCATGTTCTACCTGGACCTGGACGAACAAACCTGGTTTATGGGCCTGTCACGCTGGCTTGGGCGCTGGCGCCTCGCGCCGCTGTGCTGGCGCGAGACCGACTACCTGCCAGCGCAGACCCGCCACGGTGAAACCCTGGCACAGGCCGCACGCTTGCTGGTGTGTCAGGCCACTGGGCATATGCCCGAAGGCCCGGTACGGCTGCTCACGCAACTGCGTTGCTGGGGGCTGTCGTTCAACCCGGTGAGTTTCTATTTCTGCCACGACCGCGACGGCTGCCTGACGGCAATCCTGATGGAGGTGCGCAACACCCCGTGGCGTGAGCGTTTTCATTACGTACTGCCGGTGCAAGAAGACCTTGCCAAGCGGTTCACCGTGGCCAAGGCCTTTCATGTTTCACCGTTCATGCCGTTGGACATGGACTATCACCTGCGCTTTTTCCTGAGCGCGGACCATGTACGCATCCACATGCAGAACTGGCAAGACGGCCGCAAGGTGTTCGAGGCCGACCTCGCCCTGCACCGTCAGCCACTGGATGGAACCGCGCTACGCCGGTATGTCATGACCTTCCCATGGATGAGCCTGCGCACTGTCTCGGCCATCTACTGGCAAGCGCTACGCCTGTTACTCAAACGCACCCCCGTGCATGACCACACCACCCGCCAGAATGACCTGGCGCTCGGCCAACCTTGCGAGGACCCTGAAGATGTCAAATCCCACACTGAGCGTTAGCAAGTTCGCAGGCCTTGCCCCCTTGCTCGGCGGGCTGGCACGAAGCGCCGTGCTCGCCCAGCTGGGCAAGCTGCGCCACGGCCACCTGCGCCTGCTCAGCCACGGGCAGCAGTGGAGTTTCGGTGATGTCGACAGCCCGTTGCAGGCCGAGGTGGAGATCCTCGATGACGCCTCCTGGAGCCTGATCGCCGGCAATGGTTCGATCGGTGCTGGCGAGGCCTACATCCACGGCTATTGGCGAAGCCCCGACCTGGCGCTGGTGACCCGCCTGTTCGTCGCCAACCTTGAGGTGCTCGACGCGCTCGAGGGTGGCCTGGCCCGTTTCGGCCGCCCTGCCCTGCGGCTTCTGCACCGGCTCAACCGCAACAACAAACGCGGTGCCCGGCGCAATATCCTCGCCCATTACGATTTGGGCAATGCCCTGTTCGAGCGGCTGCTGGACCCCACCATGATGTATTCGGCGGCCCAATTCCAACATGCTGGGCAAACACTGGAGCAAGCCCAGTTGCACAAGCTGGAGCGCATCTGCCAGAAGCTTGAACTGCACCCCGACGATCACCTGCTGGAAATCGGCAGCGGCTGGGGCAGCCTGGCAATCCACGCGGCCACCCGTTACGGCTGCAGGGTCACTACCACAACAATCTCCGAGGCACAGTACAGCCATACCCTGGCGCGCGTTCAGGCCCTGGGGCTGAACGCGCGCGTGAAGGTGCTGCGCGAAGACTACCGCGACCTGCAAGGCACCTTCGACAAACTGGTTTCGATCGAAATGATCGAGGCAGTCGGCCATCGTTACCTGCCTGTGTATTTCCGCCAGTGTGCCTCGCTCCTCAAGCCCGACGGCCTGATGCTGCTGCAGGCGATCACCATCCGCGACCAGCGCTACGCCCAGGCACGGCGCTCGGTCGACTTCATCCAACGCTATATTTTCCCAGGTGGCGCCCTGCCTTCGCTCAGCGTGTTGCTGGACACCGCCAGCCGCCACACCGCACTCAACCTGGTGCACATGGAGGATTTCGGCCAGGACTATGCCCTCACCCTGCAGCACTGGCGTGAAAACCTGCGCCAGGCGCGCACAGCACTGATGGACCTGGGCTACGACGACATGTTCCAGCGCCTGTGGGAGTTCTACCTGTGTTACTGCCAGGGCGGTTTCGAGGAGCGCACTATCGGCGTTGCGCACCTGCTGTGGGCAGCGCCACTGGCTCGGCGCGCCCCCTTGCCTGACGGTGCCTGATGCCCGGGCGCTGGCTGGTCGCCAATGCCGTCTGGTTACAGGCTGGCTGGTGGATCTGCGTGCTGGGCGCCGAACGTCCCTGGCTATTGCTGCTGGTGATTGCAGGTGTGGTGGTGCACCTGCGCCTCTGCCCGGACGTCAACGCCGAGGTCAAGGCCCTGTTGCGCGTCTCCTTGGCCGGGTGTGTACTCGACAGCGCGCTGGGGGCGCTGGGCGTGTTCGGTTTCGACGCCTGGCCGCTACCACTGTGGCTGGCGCTGCTGTGGCTGGTGCTGGCCAGCGGCATGCGCCACAGCCTGGCATGGGCCGGCAGGCGCTGGCAGCTCGGTGCGCTGCTGGGCGCAGTGGGTGGCCCGCTGGCCTATGTAGGCGGTGCAAGATTTGCGGATGTCGCCCTGCCATTTGGCGCGCTGCAAACCGGCCTGCTACTGATGCCGATCTGGGCCTTGGCCCTGCCCCTGCTCGCGCGCCTCGCGGCGCGGCGCTGACCTGCGGCATCGCTCGGAGCAATAGCGCACCTGCTCCCAACAGCGAGCCCAGCGCTTGCGCCAGTTGAACGGCCGACCACACACCACGCAGACCTTGCTGGGCAAAAGGCTCTTTTTCATAGCGGCTGCTGCGCATCGAGCCGCGCCAACAGCGCCTGGCCACGCTGCCACACGGCGTCGCGCCGGCTAGCCGTCATACCATCAAGGCTGCGATAGACCAGGGTCAAACGCGGGTTCGTCGACAGCAGCGGACGATGGCGGATGAGAAAATGCCAGTAGAGCGCATTGAACGGGCAGGCATCGTCCTCACTGACATGATCGACCTTGTAACTGCAAGCCTTGCAATGATCGGACATGCGCTGAATGTAACGACCACTGGCGCAGTACGGCTTGGACCCCAGGTAGCCGCCGTCGGCGTGCATCACCATGCCAAGCGTGTTGGGCAGCTCGACCCAGTCGAAGGCATCCATGTAAACCGCCAGGTACCACTCGCAAATCGCGGTGGGTAAGATACCGGCCAGCAAGGCGAAGTTGCCGGTCACCATCAGCCGCTGGATATGGTGCGCGTAGCCCAACCGCAGGGTCTGCCCGATGGCTTGCTCCATGCAGCGCATGCGGGTGCGCCCGGTCCAATAGAATTCAGGTAACGCTCGGTCGTTGCCCAGGTGATTGAGCCCGGCATACTCCGGCATGCGCAGCCAGTAGATACCGTGCACATACTCGCGCCAGCCGATCAACTGGCGAATGAAGCCTTCAGCTGCATTAAGCGGCACCCGCCCCTCGCGCCAGGCCTTGTCGACCTCCTCACACAGACATCGCACATCCAGAAGCCCAATGTTGAGCGCCGCACTGATGCGCGCATGGAACAGGTACGGCTCGCCCTCGGCCATCGCGTCCTGGTAGTCGCCGAAAGCCGCCAGGCCAAAATCCAGAAAGTGCTGCCATAGCTGCTGTGCCTCGGCATGGGTCACGGGGTAGTCAAAGCCGTCGATGTCCCCGTAGTGGTCGCTGAAGCGCCGACGTACCAGGGCGACCACCGCTGCCGTGATCCCGTCCTGCGCAAAATGCGCAGCGAACGGCCCACGCAACTGGCGAGGTAATGGCTTGCGGTTGTCACCGTCAAAATTCCAGGCCCCACCTGCAGGGCCGTCGGCCTCCATCAGCAGGCCGGTTCGCTTGCGCATGCCACGGTAGAAGTGCTCCATACGCAGCTGACGACGCTCATGGGCCCAGCGCGCAAAGGCTTCGCGGGAGCACAGAAAACGCGTGTCGCGATGCCACACGAGGGGCAATGCGGCATCACGCAAAGCCTGCTCCAGGCGCCACTCCCCGCACTCGGTCAGGTGAACGTGCGTGGCGCCCAGTGCCTGTTGCCAGCGCTGCAATTCGCCCACGATGCTGCCGCTGTTGCCGTCAGCATCGAGCTCGACATAATGCACCTGCCAACCCCGTTCACGCAGGGCCTGGGCAAAGTGCCGCATGGCGCTGAAGATGAGCACGATCTTGAGCGGATGATGCGGCACGTAGCGGGCCTCACCCTCCACTTCCGCCATCAGAACAGCATCGCGGGCGGGGTCAAGGGCAGCCAGGCTGGCCAGGTCGAACGACAGCTGGTCACCCAGCACAAGGCCCAGGCGCATCGTTCAGGCTACCACTGGCTGGTGAGCGTTACCGGTACGCGCAGCGGCGCAATGGGGCCGTCACGTTGCCCGCACATCTCATCATGCATCACCTGCTGTACCAACATGCAAGGCACGGGTGGCAGGTCGGCCAACAGCTGCCGCAGCTCGGTAGTGGAGCGCACGCGAACGGGCTCCCCATGGGCATCGCTCAATGTCACGGGGCCGGCGTCGGTCAAGGCGCGCAGGAGGTAGAAGCCACCTTCCAGCGACAGCAGTTCAAGTTCCTTTGCTTCGCCGGTCGAAACCAGCTGGGTAAGCGCGATCAGGTTCATGGTGTGCCCTCTGGCAGGCGACGGAAGAACAGGGTGATCTGGCCGACTTCAACGCCCAGCTTGCTCATGCTTGAACGGTTGATCAGGGTGTCGTCATCCATGAGGTACATCCAGTCGTCCAGGTCTACCTGCCAATGCCGCCCGTCAACTGGCAAGTCCAGCTGGTACCGCCAGCGCAGCGCGTTACCCGCCACTTCGCCGCGCGCCTCGCCGATCACGTCCCCTGCGGTACCGCGCCAGCGGCCAGGGCCGTCTGGCACCAGTGTCCAGGTACGCTGCTGGCGAGTGCCATCGCTGTAGAGAAAATGTTCGTCGAGGATCAGCCGCTCACCTTCGCGGCGGCTGTCGATACGCACGTGGAAGCGCTTGACCACTTCCCCGGAACGCTTCTGGAACATGCCCCAGGCCTGCACTGGTCGCGAGAAGAATGCAGCCAGGTCCAGTTTCGGTTGCTCCTGGGCATAGTGCTCGACACCAACATTGCCACAGCTGCCCAGAAGCAGGCAGGAAACCAGCAACAGCACTTTGTACATGTTCATGTCCCTCAGTCGTTGCCAGCCTGCCCAAGCAGGCGCTGGCGCAGTTGTGTATCCCGGGCTCCGGGGTCGAGCCAGATGGCAAAAAACGCCCTGGCAAAGACCGGGTCGGCGATTTCACGGCTGAATTTATCGTCGACGTAAAAGCGGCAGCCCTGCCCCGGCAGGTACAAGCCGGTAATGCGCATGCCGGGGCGCACGTCCACGAATGCCTCTTCAATCCCACGGGTCCAGGCCGTACGTTGTTGCGGCGTTATGCTGCCACCGTTGAGGCGGCGCATTTCCTCGAGGCTGGCCTGTACCAAGGTGTCCCTGGACAACGAACGGTGGTAGAGGAGCTCAAGGGCGAAGGGCTGGTTCCAGTCATGAACTGGCCCTGAAGTCCATAATTGGGCTGTATACAGACGCAGACCAAACCAGGTGAACTCACCACTCCCAAGCCGTTGCGCCCCAGGCAGCTCCGCCCTCCAGCCCGCCACCGCTGAAAAGGTAGCCAGTAGCAGACAAAGGCAAGCCCAACGAGCACGGTGCGCCATACTGACCTCGAGCACGCATAAATACTGTACAACAATAGCATCTTGTACAGATATTGTGTTCCAACTGCATAGATTTTAATGCGCAGCGCCAGACCTCGGTCACGTCACCAGTGATATCACCAGGTCCGCAATATTGAGAGGCACGAATGCCACGGTCAGCAGCGCATAGGCCTTGCGCGAGCTGGCTGCAAACACACACAGCGGCATCATGATCATGACCACGTCAAAGGCGCCCCACAGCGCCATGGGCGAAACGCCGAACAACAGAATGTTGACGATGAACCCAAGCAGGTAATAGCCCGACAGAAATAACAGCGCGAAGCGGCCATCCTGCTCGAAGTACACGCGAAGCCCTTCACGTTCGTCCTCGCTGCGGCTGGGCAAGATCAGCGCCGAGGAAACGAACAGCGCAAGTGCCAGCAACACCAAGAGCAAAAACTCCTGGAACGAGAAGGTGGCCCTGACTTGCGGCAGCGAATTGACCGCCCACCAGAAATCCATCTGGGTGGTGAAGAGCATGACCGCCCAGACCAGAGCCACCCAGTCTGGAGCAGCGTTGCGCCGGATTCGGAAGACGGTCAGCGCCCCCAGAAGCAGGCGTGTGACAGAAAGGCCCAAGACCATAGACAGGACGGTAGCAACGATAGGGAAATTGCTCATGGTGCCTCCTGCAGACCAAGACTCTGGACAGCGTAGGCGGCGAACAGCAAACTTTGCACAAATGAGTACGGGTTCTGGGGGCGTGTCGCAGGATTTTCAGTGCCTGTGAAACCGAGCGCCGCGCGGGCGGCGCGGGTCTACTCCCCCAAAATAAGCCTCGAGGCTGGCTGTTCCTCACCAAAACCTGCAGCGTCACTCACCCAAGGAGCCTGCCTTGTCAGAACGCACCCACTGCGGCGTGAAGCCCAGCGACTCTGCCTGGTCGGTGTTTCTGCTGTTCTTGCGCCTGGGGCTGACGTCTTTCGGTGGCCCCATTGCGCACCTGGGTTACTTTCGTGAAGCATTTGTAGCTCGCCGCCAATGGCTCAGCGAGCGCAGTTATGCCGAGCTGGTCGCGGTGTGCCAACTGCTTCCCGGCCCCGCTAGCAGCCAAGTCGGCATCGCTCTGGGCCTGTCACGGGCGGGTTTCGCGGGCGCTGTCGCTGCGTGGGCAGGGTTCACATTGCCATCGGCCCTCCTGCTGACGCTGTGTGCTCAGGGCCTGGGGGCATGGGGAGGTGGCGCCCCAAGTGGCCTGTTGCACGGCCTGAAAATCGTCGCAGTCGCCGTGGTGGCCCAGGCGGTGTGGGGCATGGCACGTAGCCTTTGCACCGATGTTGCGCGGGTAACCATCGCCCTGTTCGCTGCCTGTACCGCGTTGCTGTGGCCTAACGCGATCGGGCAGATAGCCGTGATCTCAGGCTCGGCCATCACAGGCTTGATCCTGCTCAAGCCTCCGGGCTCCCCGGCAGGGGAAGAGCTGCCGTTTTCAGTCAGCCGAAGGGCCGGGCTGGCTGCGCTGGTCCTGTTCTTTGCCTTGTTGGTAGGCTTGCCGCTATTGACTCGCATCTGGCCCTCGCAAGCACTGGCAATGGTCAACGCGTTTTATAGCGCAGGCTCGCTGGTATTCGGCGGCGGGCATGTGGTGCTACCGTTGCTTGAGTCGGCCACAGTGGCCAACGGCTGGGTCACAAATGACACCTTTCTCGCAGGTTATGGCCTGGCGCAGGCCATACCGGGCCCACTCTTCACGTTTGCAGCCTTCCTGGGTGCAGCCATGAGCGCGCAGCCCTCCGGCTGGGTGGGCGCGACGGTTGCCATTCTCGCCATTTTTACCCCCTCCTTCCTGTTGGTGATCGGTGTCGTTCCCTTCTGGGAAACACTGCGGCGCAGCCCCCGCAGCCAGTCAGCGCTTGCCGGTGTAAACGCCGGCGTGGTCGGGCTTCTGCTGGCTGCCTTGTACCAACCGGTGTGGACGAGCGCCATCGCCAAGCCAGCAGACTTGGCATGGGCGCTGATCGCCTTGATGGCCCTGATGTTCTGGAAGTGGCCTGCAGGGTTGGTTGTCCTGGGCTGCGGCGTGTTCGGTTGGCTGCTGAGCGGCACCTTATAGCCGCGCAACGAAAACAACCAGGCTGAGGGCTCATTCGCCTTCAGCCTTGAAACCAGCGTTGCGGCCTCACCGCCCCGGCAACATGCGCTTGAGGGTATTGTCCTTCAGCCAGTAATGATGCAACAGGCCTGCACAGGCATGCAGCCCGATCAGCCAGTAACCCGCATTCCCCAGCCACTCATGCCACCCCTTGAGCGCCCTGGCCAGCGTCGGGTCCACCGCCACGGGTGCAGGTATGGCCACACCCCAATAGGGCAACGGCTTGCCAGCGGCCGCGAGCATCAGCCAGGCCAGCAGAGGTGTAAGGATCATCAGGACGTACAATGCAATATGCAGCACGCTGGCCATCAAGCCCTGCCAGGCAGGCGGCGTCGGCACGATTGCAGGCCGTGGGCTGAGCCGACCAAGGAGGCGCAGCCACACCAGGGTGAAGATGCCAATACCCATCAAGGCATGCACGCCTAACAGGGGGCCCTTGAGAAAGTGCCCTTTGGGCAATACCTCGCGCAATTGGACACAGGCATAAACGCCCATGAATAAAACGAGCATGCTCCAATGCATGATTATCGAAAGTTGCCCGTAACGGGCGGGGTTCGACGTGCGTGCCATATCCAGGGCCTCTTGTGACAGGGAAGTATTCGCTGCCCATCGGCGCTGAAGGCAAACCGGGCAACGTACACCACCACGTTGTCAGCCCAAGCTTAAAGAAGTCTGAAGTGCCGATACGTTATTTGAAACAGGTGAGGCCGTGCAGCGATTGGCTTGAGCAGCTCACTGCAAGGGAAGCGACACGATGGCAGCCAGCCCGCCAGTGGCCCTGTTTTCCAGGCGCACCTGCCCCCCCAGCCGCTCGACGATGGTGGCCACGATGGATAACCCCAGCCCTGCGCCATTGGGGCTATTGCGGCTATAGAAGCGCTCGAATACCCGCGCAAGATCCGCGTCGTCTATGCCCTGGCCTTCATCTTCGACCACCAGTTCGAAGCGAGTGGCCAGGCGCCTGAGTGATACCGTGATGCGCCCGCCAGGCGGTGAATGCTCCACCGCATTGGAAACCAGGTTCTGCAAGGCGATGCCCAACGCTCCGGCATCGATCATCAGGCCATGGTCACCTTCGCTGAGATCCAGCGAGGGCTCCAGGCCGCGATCCAGGATCCAGGGGGTGAGATCCGCCAGCACATCGGTGACCACTTCGCCCAGGTCGACACGGGTGGTGGCGCGCTGACCAAGGCGCGGCTCGACCCGGGCGAGGGTCAGCAACTGGTTGACCACCCGGGTCAGCCGGTCCACGCCGCCAATCAGAAAGCCCAGGGCTTTCTGGCGCTCGGCATCGGTACTGGCGGCCTGTGCGTTCTGCGCATGCAGGCGCAGGATCGCCAGCGGCGTGCGCATCTCATGGGCGGCGTCGGCAATGAAGCGATGCTCACGCCGCAGCAGGTCATCGATCTGCGCCAGCAGGCGGTTGATGGCGGCTTGCATAGGCTCAAGCTCGGTCGGCAACGGCACCAGTTGCAGGGGTTCGAGGGAGTCGGCATGGCGCCCACGAATCACATCGGCCATGTTCTGCAACGGGCGCAAGCCCCAGCCGATGGCCGCCCAGACCAACAGTGCCAGGCCCAGGCTGCCAAGCAGGAACGGGAACAGGGTATGGCGTACGATGCGGTCGATCAGGTCGTAACGCACATCGTCGCGCTCACCCACCCAGATTACCCACTGTTTTTCGGGCACCGGTAATACAAAGCCGCGCCACTGTTCGCCACCACTGGCAAAATCGTAGAAGCCCGCCGCCGTAGGCGGTGCGTCGAGCGTCGGCGCACTGGGGGTGTGCACCAGCAACCGTGCTCCCTCACCCCACACCTGGAACGCCAGCTTGCTCTCATAGGGGTGGCCCACACGGTGGCGCCCGGCCTTGCCCAGCGCCTCGTTAAATGCCTGATACAGCTTTTCGCGATTGCCATCCTGCACCGGCAGGTTCATCACCCCCTGCAACAGCCGGGCATTCTGAGCCATGTGAGCATCGTAGACTTCGTTGATCTCGCGGCGGCTGTCGTGATAGTTGTACAACGCCAACAAGCCGGTGCCGAGCAGCATCAGCGCCATCACCCGCCACAATGTGCGCTGGCGCAACGAGCTCACAGCTTGGCCTCGACCAGATAACCGATACCGCGCACCGTGCGGATCAGGCCGTTGAACAGTTTCTTGCGCAGGTGATAGATGTTCACCTCCAGCGTGTTGCTCTCAGGCTCCTCGTCCCAGCCATACAGCAGCTGGGTCAACCGCTCGCGCGTGAACACCTTGCCCGGTTGCGCCAGCAACTCGTGCAGCAGGCGATACTCTTTGGGCGTCAGTATCACAAGCACGCCGTTGTAGTGCACCTGCTGGGTGGCAGGGTCCAGGCTTACGCCTGCGTGCTCGATCAGCACCTTGGCCCGCCCGGCGCTGCGCCTGAGCAAGGCGCGCAGGCGGGCCTTGAGCTCATTGAGGTCAAAAGGTTTGACCAGGTAGTCGTCGGCACCGGCATCCAGGCCAGAGATACGGTCCTCGGTCGCATCGCGCGCGGTGAGGATCAGTACCGGCAAGCTGTTGCCCCCTGCCCTCACCCGTCGCAGCAGCTCGATGCCGCCCAACCGCGGCAGCCCGAGGTCGAGGATCACCAGGTCGAACACTTCATGTTGCAGGGCATGCAGCCCGCTCAGGCCATCGCGCAGCCAGTCGAGGGTGTAGCCCTCTTGGCGCAACCCGTCGCAGATCCCCTCGCCCAGGGCGGTATCATCCTCAACCAGCAGCAGCCGCATGTTCAGTCCTGTTTGTCCTTGATGGCCTTGAGTAAAGCATCGATATCGCCACGCCGGCCCTGATCGGCCAGTTCGCGGCCTGGCCGTGGCGGCGCCTGGCGTGCTTTTTCCAGGGCAGCGGTGGCTTCAGCGTAGCGTTTTTGCCGGAACAGATGATCGGCCCAGAAGTAATTGCTGTCGATACCATTGGGGTTTATTTGCAGCGCCTTGCGCAACAAGGTATCTGCCTTGTCGCTGTCACCAAAACCGATAGGCCAGCCTGGCACCTGGTCGTACAAGGTGCCCAGGCTGGTATACGCCGAGCCCTGCAGGGCATTGGGGTCGAGTTTCATCGCCTCTTCGAGGCTGGCCTTGGCCGACTTGACCTTGCCCAGCGCCCCCAGGCCGCCGGTGGCTCCCGCCCAACTGCTGTTGATGATGCCCTCCCAGATCAAGGGTTCGGCCGAGCCCGGGTGCTGGTGGACCAGCGTAGAAGCGTCGGCTGCCAGTTTCTCGAACGCCTCGGCGCGTTTGTCTTTAGGCGTCTGGTACTGGATCTGCGCCCAGCGCTGCTGCAAGTTAGCCAATTGTTGGCTGCCGGCCTGGTCCAGCGCCCAGGTGAACGGTGCAAACGCCAGCAGGCCAGCGATGAACAGACGTTTCATTTGATCGACTCCTTGGAATGGCTAGCAAGGTAGCGGCGGATCACCGGCAATTGCTTGCGCAGTGCGCGGTCGACCACGCCGGGCAACATGCCGTTGATGCGTACAAAAAGCTTTTCTGGCCACCCCAGGTAAAGCTCGCTGCGTTCTGACTGCACGGCCTTGAGCACAGCGCGGGCCACATCTGCCGGGTCGTCCATGCCGACCTTCAGCGCCTGGTTGAGCGCTGTGGCGGCGGTGCTGTTCATCGCTGTGCGGGTTGCCCGGGGGGCGGCGTACATGACATTCACCGAGGTATCCGCCAGCTCGCGGCGCAGCGCCTCAGAGAAGCCGCGCAGGGCAAACTTGCTGGCGCAGTAGGTGGCATAGCCGGGGTAGCCGATCGAGCCGTAGGTGGATCCGACGTTGACCACCAGTGCCCTGGGTTGTGCGCGCAGCAGCGGCAGGCACACACGCGTCAGTTGCAAGGCGGCTTTGAGGTTGATGTCCAGCAACTCGTCCAGCGCCTGTTCGTCGATCTGGTCGAACAGGGCAAAACGGTTCACGCCTGCGGCATTGATCAGGACATTGACCCCGCCCATCTCCCGGGCACGGGCGAGCACCTGCTCACGCCCGCCATGGCTGCGCAGGTCGGCCGATTGCCACAGCAGCCTGTCGTGATAACGGTTCATCAAACTGGCGAGCTTGCCCATCTGCCGGCTCACCGCCAGTACCCGGGCACCGGCTGCACACAGCTGCTCGGCCAACTCCAGGCCGATGCCTCCGCTGGCGCCGGTGAGTATCACTACACACTCAGGCAAGCGCATGACGCACCTCTTGCAGGCCCGCACGCGGCAGCCCGTGGAACATGTCGGTGTACAGGCGGTAAACCACCTTGGCCGCATGAATCACAGCCCGCTGGTCGTCAGCATCATCAAGGCGGTCCATCAGCTGCCGGTAGGTGACCATGTGGTCCTGGTCCAGCGCGCCATGGGAGCTGAGGTAGCTGAAGGCCCTGTCGGGCAACGCCAGCGTGCTCTGGATTGTGCCGGCGGCCTGGGTGGCCAGGGCAATGCTGGTGCCTTCGAGCACGTTGACCATGCCAAACAGCCCGACCGGGTTGCCACGGGCAATCAAGTCGTAAAGGTAGGCGACCATCAGCTCGATCGGCAGCGCCGGGCGACCGTCACGCACCGCCTCCCAATCGGCACCACAGGCGTTGATGTCGTTGAGGACCCACTGCTCGTGGCCGTACTCCTCCTCGATGTATTCGCACACGGCGCCGCGCAGCCATTCCAAACGCGATGGCAGCCGCGCCCCGCACGCCATCATCAGTGGCACGGTGTGGCGCACATGGTGGTATGCCTGGGTCAGAAACGCCACATAGCTGTCGAGGCTGACGTGCCCAGCCAGCGCATCGCGTATGACCGGTACGGCAAACAGGGCCTGACGCTCCTGGGTAGTTTGCATTTGCAGGGTATCGAAAAAGGACATGGCAGACCTCACAACGGGATGTCGGATAACAGGGAGTGGTAACGCCGCAGGATGGCCTCGCGGCGCGGGCGGCCATTGGCGGTCAGTGTGTCGTCGGTACTGGACAAGGGGCACGGCAGGCGACGCCAGGCATGGACCCTGGCGTAGTCCGGCAGCAAGGCATTGCACTGCTGCACGGCCTGGTCGATGAGGGTATCGGGGGTAGCGGGGTCCAGCGGCCAGAGCAATGCCAGGTTCTTTGGCAGGGCCTCGCCATGCACGAACGCCTGGGCGATCACGCCGCTCTGGGTCAGTTCGGCCTCCACCCATTCCGGGTTGACGTTGCGCCCGAAGCTGGTGATGAACTGGTGTTTCTTGCGGCCATCGAGGTACAGGTAGCCCTCCTCGTCGAAATGGCCTAGGTCGCCGGTGGCCCACCAGCTATCGCAGACGGGTGGTTCCTCCAGATAGCCGAGCAGCACCGAGCCCGCCACCAGTACCTCCCCGTCCTCGGCGATACGCACCTGCACATGGGGCAGCGGTTTGCCGACACTGCCGCGGCGGGTTGCGCCTGGCCGGTTCAAGGCCACCACCGAAGCACACTCGGACAAACCATAGCCCTCGAACACCGGCAGGCCGATCGCTTCAGCGCGGGCCAGCAAGCTGGGCGCCACCCGGGCACCGCCAACCGCAACGAACCGTAACGCCCCCACCCGCATCAGCCCGCGCTCGATAGCAGTGATCAGCCCCATCAACAGCTGCGGCACCAGAATCAGGCTCTGCGCACCGCTCAGGGCGATGGCCCCCAGCAAGCGCTTGAAATCGACCTGGCTTGCACCGCCCATGCCCAGTTGCGCCTGGGGGTACAGCAACACACTTGCCCCGGCCATCAAGGCGGCGTAGACACCCAGGTTTTCCAACAGCACACCCAGCGGCAGCACCGCCAGGTAACGCTGAGGTTCACTGGGCCGGCTGGCCACCTCCAGTTCCCGGGCGACACGCAACAGAGCCTCTACAGACAGGCACACGCCTTTGGGCTTGCCCGTGCTGCCAGAGGTGTAGGTGATCTTGGCGGTACCGGCAGGCAGCGCGGCAGCAGGCTGAGCCTCGCGAACCCAGAACACGTCCTGCTGAGCGAACCCCAGCTCGCCGAGCGTCCCATGCCATTGCGGGTCGCACAGCACATGGCTGGCACCACTCTGCTCGATGCAATGGCTGAACTGGGCACTACTGAAAAACGACGGCACGATTACACAGGGGCGTTCGGCAAACAGCGCCGCCAAATCCCAGAACAGCAACTGCGGGCCATTATCCAGGGCCAGTACCAGCGGGCCTGGCGAACACGTGCGCAAGCTGTGAGTGCGCAACCCCACTTCGGCCAGCAACTGCCTGTAGGTGAAGCGCTCGGTCGCCCCTTGCACGGCCACGGCGTCACCGTGATCGCGGGCAAACGTGACCAGCAGTTGATGAAAGCGCTCCAGTTCATGCGGCATGGCCAGTCTCCTGGAAGGCGGTTGGCAACCCCAGGCGCTGGAACACCCCAGCCTTGCTCAAGGCATCGAAGCCATGGCCGATGCTGCCGGCATAGACTTGTGGGTGTTGAGCGTAATAGGTACCCCAGTGGTCCAACTTCCCATTCAGCCGGGCCGGGTCGGCCGACGCCAGCACCGACGGCACCAACCCCAGGCGCTGGAAACTGTTGATCAGTGTCGTCGCGCCGGTGAACGCCACCCACTTCAGGCCCCGTGTGGCCAGCAACCAGGTCACCGCTATGATCATGATTCGCGCGCTACCGGCACTGAGCGAGGCCAGGTTGCCCACTTCGACCATGCACTCACGCTCAAGGGGGCAGCCCGCTACCCGCGAAACTGCGGCTTCCAGCGGCTCATCCAGATAATGTTCGAGGAACAGCGGCCCGCTGCTGGCCGGGCGCAAGCCTGCGGCGGCAATCAGCCGGCCATGACTGTCGTGCAGCGCCAGCAGTTCGGGCAGGTAATGGTGCACATCAGCGTGGTGCACGTTGGCAAAACACTGATGAATGAAGTGCTCCAGCTCATCGCGGCCAGGGTCCTTGTGCAGATGAAGCGACAAGTGGGCGTGATGGTCGACGTGGCTGCCGATAGGCAGTGGGAGCAGGCTGCTCCACTGAGACTGGGTCATGAAACTCCCCCCGTTTGGGCTTGATGGGGTGAGTATCAGTGGTCAATCTGAAGGGAATCTGAAGTCAGGGCTTCGACCTTGGTCGCAGGGCGCGTGCTGATCGTTGGAGACAGAAGCCAGCGCGACAAGAGCGGCCACCGACTGACCTTTATCAATGACCCGGTGCTGTTCAAGCGTAGAACCGACGCGATGGCCATTACCGGCCTTTCTGGAAATGCAAAAGTACGGGAAGACCAAGTAGCGAAGCGTGACCCTACCAGCCCGGTAATTGACAACTGTCAAGCGCGCACAAGGCGACGCGTCGAAACTGAACCTCCTGTGTACACCCCATCACGTAAGGAGGCTTGCCATGGCATCCGCCGAAACACCCCGCCCCCATGCCGCAGCGTCATTTCCTGCCACGGCTGGCGAACACTGGATCGAAGCGCTCGACAACGGCACCCATGTGCTGATCAGGCCTTTGCAGCCCAAAGACCGTCAGCGCGAAAGGAACTTCATCGAACGCCTGTCGCCACAGTCGCGCCACTTCCGCTTCCTGTGCCAGCTCAAGGAGCCTGGCGAAGCCATGCTGGATCAATTGATGGTCGTTGACCAGGACCAGCACATGGCCTATGTCGCCCTCGCCCATGTCGACGGCGAACTGCAGGAAGTCGGTATTGCCCGTTATGCCACCAGCCCCGGTGGTGAAGATTGCGAGTGTGCTGTCACCGTGCTCGATAGCTGGCAGCGCCACGGTTTGGGCACATTGCTGCTCCAGCACCTGATCGATCACGCACGCGCCCAGGGCCTGCGACACATGTATTCCATGGACGCTGCGGCCAATGTGGCAATGCGCGAGCTGGCTCAGGCAGCGGGGTTTACCAGCGCCAGAGATCCGGATGACCCAAGCCAGCTGATTCACCAGCTTTCGCTGGCCTGAGGCAATGCCGCGGCAGTGGCCTCCGGCAGCAGGCCGAGGTGCCTCTGACACTGCCGCCCATCGGCTACGGTCGCCCCTCCCCGGGCCTTTTTGCCTAGCCGTTGAGCCTTGCCCTTGCTTGCAGGTCCTTGAAAAACTCCGGTGCGGTGCTAGCGCACAGTCAGACACGTACCGCTGGCCCGGTGCCGTGCTGCCAACCCCTCGAGCTACTCACGATAGTGCTCAAATTGGCGCTGTGCCTCGGCTTCATTCAGCCTTGCCTCGCGTAACACATGCTCTGCGCGGGGTTCGAACAGCCCAAGGATATGCACCGCCGCGCCGCTGGCATGTGCCTGCGCAAGGCCGCCGAGTGTGGGTCGATGTCGGGTTTGTTGCAGATCAGAAAGTCATCAGCCGCCCACCAACTTGATCAATGTCAGAACCGGACCGACGCCTCACGGTACAACCAGTACAGCCACGTTGATCACGCCCTCTGGAGGCCCCATGAACAAGCAGCTGTTCCAAGACCCAGGCAATAGCGAGTACTGGATAGACACCCTTGCTGACGGCACAGCTGTGCTGATTCGCCCATTGCGCGCTGACGATCATGAACGGGACAGACGCTTTGTGAGCACAATTACCTACGAGGCCCGGCGCTTTCGCTTTATCGCCGGGCTCAGCGGTGGCTTGCCCAGCCTGGATACGCAGTTGATGCCGATCGACAGCCACCAGCGCATGGCGTATGTCGCGCTGGCCCATGAAAACGGCCAGCTGCATCAGCTTGGCGTAAGCCGCTATGCGGCGATCCCGGGTAGCCACAATTGCGAATGCGCCGTCGCTGTTGGCGAGCAATGGCAGCGCAAAGGGCTGGCCAAGCTGTTGCTGCAGCACCTGATAGCAGCGGCTCGGCGCAATGGTTACCAGTGCATGGTGTCCAGGGACCTGTCTGGCAATTACGCCATGCACCGGCTGACCAAGGCCCTGGGGTTCACCGCGCGCTACCTGGGCGGCGATGTCAGCGAAATCCTCCATGAACTTGACCTGCGCGCCTGAAACAAGGCCCTTGCGGGCCTCGTACTTCAACCTTGCGAATGCTCGGGCGAGATCACCAGCACACTGCTGCTGAGCCGATGCAGGATCCGCTCGGCCGTACTGCCGATGAACCAGCCGATGCCGTGATGGTGGTAGCTCCCCATCACCAGCACATCGATGTCATTGCTGTCCATGAACAGCGCGAGCACCTTGGTCGGGTCCCCCACCCGCATGTGGCGGTGCTCGGCGGGGATCCCGTTACGTTCGGCCAATGCCTGGAAGGCGTCGGCCTGGGCCTCGTGCAGTGTGCGTGACAGGTTGGAATCAAACAGGAACGAATGTTCCCGGTTGTCTTCGGCATTCAGGTACATGGCGCCCATGTCATAGGCATACAGCAGCTCGATCTGGGCGTTGCATTGCAAGGCCAGCTTGAGCGCTTCACTGATGATGTGGTCGTTGAAGCCTTCGAACTGATCCTCCGGGCGCGACAGGTCAACTGCTGCCAATATCCGGCGCGGCAGGGCATTGCTGGCGTTGTGGACCAGGTGCAACGGAAAACGGGTGTCGCGCAACAACTGGACGTCGAGCGAGGTGAACATTGCCCGCATCCACCATGGCTCATGCTCAAGCCCCTTGATCAGCATGGCGAACGGCTGCTCACGCAGGTGCACCTGGATCTCGTCCAGCGGGCGCTGCACCCACAACACCTCGATGGTCACCGTCACGCCGTTGCGGCGCATCGACAATGCCTGGGTTTCCAGCCATTCACGGTGTTGCTGCACATAGCCCTCCCGCATGACCGCCAAGGCCTGTTCGTTGACCAGGCCGGCCGTGGCAAGACCCTCCAGGTAGTCGAAGGCGACGATGTGCAATGGCATGCCCTTGGCTTTGGCCAGCGCAGCTGCACGATCATAGACCGGTGTGCGGCGCATCAAGGGCGAAGCAATGAGAAGAAGTCTTTGCGGGTTGGTCATGGCACACCTCTGCGGGCTCGATGAGTACCTCGATGATCTGCCAGGTGCGTTTGCCCGGTTTGATGTTTATCAAAAGCCCAGGGCACTGACCAACGGCTATCGCCGCGTGCCGCGCCATTGACGCGAATCAAGACTTTTGCGCTTTTTGGGCGCAGGCTGTAGTTGCCAACACAAATCAGCGATGCCCCGGAGGCTAGCCATGGCGCTCATGAAAGCGGCTATTTTCGTCGAAAAGAACCGCATCGTGCTGGACGACAAGCCCATCCCCGAGATCGGCCCTTTGGATGCGCTGGTGCGCATCAGCACCACGACAATCTGTGGCACTGATGTGCATATCCTGCGTGGCGAGTATCCAGTGGCAAAAGGGCTCACCGTCGGCCATGAGCCAGTGGGTGTCATCGAAAGACGGGGTTCAGAGGTTCGGGGCTTTCATGAAGGGCAAGGCGTCATCGCCGGCGCCATCACCCCCAGCGGCCACAGCAATGCCTGCCTGTGCGGCTGCGGCGCCCAGGACGGCGCCGATACCGTGCATGGCTTCAAGGCCATCGGTGGCTGGAAGCTCGGCAATGTCATCGACGGTTGCCAGGCGGAATACGTTCGGGTACCGGACGCAATGGCCAACCTCTCCCCCATTCCTGACGGGCTCAGTGACGAACACGTGCTGATGTGTCCCGATATCATGTCCACCGGTTTTTCCGGTGCAGAACGTGGCGCAGTGACGATCGGCGATACCGTCGCCGTATTCGCCTTGGGCCCGATTGGCCTGTGCGCAGTCGCCGGTGCCAAAATGCTGGGCGCCACCACCCTCATCGGCGTGGACAGCGTGCCGGCCCGCATGCGTGTGGCACGCGAAATGGGTGCGTCGCACGTGGTCGACTTCAAGCAAGGCAATGTGGTGGAACGCATCATGGCGCTGACCGATGGCCGTGGCGTGGATGTGGCCATCGAAGCCCTGGGCACCCAGACCACGTTCGAATCGGCGCTGCGCGTGCTGCGCCCCGGGGGTACGTTGTCCAGCCTGGGCGTATACAGCACCGACCTGCGAATTCCCACCGCTGGTGGGTACACATGGACGACTGGCGAGTGAGTTTCCGAACCCCGTCTGAAGCCAAGCAGTTCGTGAGCGTGCTGAGCGCCCGGCTGAACGCGCCTCATTTGCTGAACACGATTACCACCGCAGCACTCCGCCCTTCGAAGGAGGCATGAAATGTCGGGCCTGACCGACTTTCCACTGCTCGAGCAGCCTGTGCCAGCGCGCGAACCGCTGCCCCTTCATTTGAAACGCCTGGCATACCGATGCAATGAGTGCCGGGTCAACGACTTGTGCTTGCCCACGGGTCTGCCCCTGCACGACAACCGTTACCTCGGCACCCTGATCGGCTCTCGCATCCGGGTGAGAAAGGGGGCTGCGCTGTTCAACGCAAATGTGCCCTTGAGTCACCTGTACTCGGTGTACTCAGGCAGCTTCAAGACGAACCTCAACAACGCCGAAGGCCAGGGTGTGATCATCAATTTCTGGATGCCGGGGGACGTCCTCGGGCTCGATGCCATCGCCACCGAGCTTCATGTCTGTGATGCCATCGCCCTGGAAGACAGCGAAGTGTGCCCGGTGCCCTATCATCGTCTGCAAGCCCTGGCGCGTGAGTTTCCCCCGCTGCAACAGAGCTTGAACCGCCTGATGAGTAGGGAAATCATCCGCGAGCATGAGCGCGTGCTGATGCTCTGCAACCTCTCTGCCGAACAGCGGCTTGCCAGTTTCCTGCTCGGTCTTTCCCGCCGCTTCGTCAGCCGCGGGTATTCATCCAACGGTTTCATGTTGTGCATGTCTCGCGAAGACATCGCCTCCTACCTCGGGCTACGCCTGGAAACCATATGCCGCTCGGTCGCTCACTTGCGCGGGCTGGGTATCGTCAACCTGCGGGGGCGGCTGGTGGAGATCCTCGACATGCCAGCACTGAGTGCGCTCGAACTGGGGTCCGCGGGCAGCTATGCCATCGCTGAACTCAAACCAGTCAAGGCTGACTGAGAAACCACCATGGCGCAAGCACGTCTGTACGCGGTACCCCAGCAGGCCCAGCGTCGAAAAACCGGTATCACCAGCGCAGAAAACGTGGCCCTAGCGCCGCCCCCAAGACCGTCGGCACCAGCAAACCCAGTACGTACCAGAGCCCCCAGAACGGTACAGCCATCTCCGGGCAATGCAGGCAATAAGCCAACGTTGCGGTGGCACCCGCAAGCAAGCCTCCTGCAGCACCCGCTAGTCGCAGGCGGGTGGGTGCCAGGCCGCGCATTGCCCAGAACACGGTGATGAAGGTGGGTACCGAAAGCAAGGTAATGTTCAGCGGGCAGGTGCGCCAGGTGCGCCCGAGCAGCAGGTCCGCCCGGGCATCCACCGGCGCGCCCAGCAGGCTCACCGCCGCACCCAGCCAGACCAGCAGCAGCGGCAGCCCCATCAGGCCCCACAGCCGCCCCCCGTTCACCCCCGGCCTGACCAGCCGCTGAGTCAGCAACAGTGCCAGCAGCGCCAGGCTGCCGGGCAAGGCCAGCTTGGCCCAGAACAGCGGGGTGTGCGCCACCTGCGCCAGGTCACCGCGCACGCCGAAAATGGCCACCGTCAGCAGTACCGCGCCCAATCCGCCGCCCACCAGTGCCAGCACCAAGCGCCGCGCCGGTGCGTGACGGCTCACCGGCCCTTCCCCGGCCGCCAGCAGGGCAATCAAGTCATCAGTCTTCATTTTTGCCCTTGCCTCCAATCAGTTTGGCCAGTGCCTTGAGGCCCCGGTGGATGCCCACTTTCACCGCCGAACTGGAAAGACCGGTCATGCGCGCGGTCTCTTCCACCGACATCCCCTCCAGTTTGACATGGACGATGGGCAGCCGCTGGCGCGCTGGCAATCGCTCCAGGAGCTTGCCCAGGTCACGTGTCGCCTGGGCCACTTCCTCCTCGCCGGGCGCGAACAGATCACTTTCATCGTTCAGCTCCTCGTGCAACGCACCGTGGCGAGCGTAGCTGCGATAGTGGTCCGCCAGCTTGTAGCGGGCAATGGCCTGCACCCAGGCGGTCAACGGTTGCTGTGCCTCGTAGGTATGGCGGGCGTTGTGCACCGCCAGCAACACCTCCTGCAGCAAATCTTCGACATCAGCGGGGCGTTGCCACAGCCGCCGCAGCAGAAAGCCACGCACATGCGTCGCCAGCGCCGCCAGGAACGCCCGATAGGCCGCCGCGTCCCCCGCCAGCCCCTGTAGCAGCAAAGCCTGCAACTGGGCCTCGCGCGCGCTGAGCGCCTGCTGAGTATTAGTTCGTGCCATCAGCCTCCCCGGTTACATCGAGCGTGAAAGTTTTCCATTCAACCCGTGTCGCCTTCATACGGTAGGCGACTGACGCACCGCCGGAAAAAAATTTTGCAGCTGCTGTAACCCGTTCAACCCAGGCTGCGAACTACTCCATGAGCCGCCGGTAAACCACCACGGCCCCACTTCCCGGAGATACATCATGAAAACCCTCGCCCTCGCCACTGCCGCGCTCGCCCTGGCTTCGCTGGCCGGTATTTCCCAGGCTGCCGATGCGACCAAACCAGCCACCACCGGTGCCGCCATGGAAAAATGCTACGGCGTCGCCATGGCTGGCAAGAACGACTGCAAGGCCGGCGCCGGCACCAGCTGCGCTGGCAGTGCCAAGATGGACTACGACGGCATGCACTGGAAGAACGTTCCCGCAGGTACCTGCACCTCCATCAAGACGCCCAACGGCATGGGCTCACTGACCCCGCTCAAGTCCTGAGCACAGGCCGCCGA
The DNA here is from genome assembly GCF_059423245.1 of Pseudomonas sp. GW460-LB5. Taxonomy (NCBI): domain Bacteria; kingdom Pseudomonadati; phylum Pseudomonadota; class Gammaproteobacteria; order Pseudomonadales; family Pseudomonadaceae; genus Pseudomonas; species Pseudomonas sp. GW460-LB5. The sequence continues at coordinate 224,195 of NZ_JBWKXT010000002.1, read as the reverse complement.
TCATGAACGGGACTTACCTTTCAGGTGCCGGGCTTGGGCTGAAGGCTGACCACTATGCCGAGGCCTGGGCGTGCCGGGCCCATGGGCTGTGGTTCGAAGTACACCCGGAAAACTACATGCTCGGCGGCCCACGCATGGCCTGGCTACAGCGCATAGCCGAACACCATCCGCTGTCGCTGCACGGTGTTGCGCTGTCGCTCGCGGCGGACGCCGCGCCGGATGACACACACCTGCGCCGCCTGCGGGCACTTGTCGACCAGGTGCAGCCGGCGCTGGTCTCGGAGCACCTGGCATGGTCAAGCTGGAACGGGCAATACCTCCCCGACCTGCTGCCCTTCCCCCGCAGCGACGAGGCCTTGGTCCGTATCAGCGACAATGTACAGCGCACACAGGATGCGCTCGGGCGCAGCATCTCGCTGGAAAACCCCAGCCACTACCTGCCCATGGAAGGGCACGACTGGGACGAAATCGACTTTCTGGCCGAACTGACGCGGCGCACGGGCTGTGGCCTGTTGCTGGACGTCAACAACGTGCACGTCAGCGCCCACAACCTCGGGTTCGACGCTTCAGCCTACCTGGCGAGGTTCCCGGCCCAAGCTATCACTGAAATACACCTGGCTGGCCACAGCCACGACGCCCGGGCCAGCCTGCTGATCGACTCCCATGACGCCGCCATCGCCGCACCGGTCTGGGCCTTGTACCAGCAGTTGATCACGCGCATCGGCCCGCGCCCGACGTTGATCGAGCGTGACGGCAACCTGCCGGCGTTCACCGAGTTGCTGGCCGAACGCGGTACCGCTCAGGCACTGCTCGATCAGGCAGGAGTACGCCCATGACGCTTTCCCTTGGCCAGTTTCAGGCCGCCTTCGTCGAAGCGCTGTATCACCGCCCGGCCCCGCAATTGGCCGCGCTGACCCAGCATGCTGCATTCGCGGTGTATCGCAATACTGTGCTGGCGGGTTGCACCGATGCCCTGCGTGCAAACTTCCCCAGTGTCGAAGCGCTGACAGGCCCGGCCTGGATGCAGGATGCCGCTGCGGCCTATGCGAAAACAACGCCCCCCGACGACCCAAGGCTGATCCACTATGGGGCGGCGTTCGCCGACTTTCTTGAACAGATCCAGGCCCAGCACGGCCTGCCGTACCTGGCCGACGTGGCACGCCTGGATTTTGCCTGGTGCGAGGTGTTCAGCGCCCCCCGCGAACCCTGCCTTGCACTTGCAGACTTGGCCGGCATGACCGCTGCCGACCTGGCCAACAGTTACCTGGCCCCGCGCAGCAGCGTGCGCTGGCGCTGGTTCGCGCAGCACCCGGCCTTCAGCCTGTGGCGGTACAGCCGCGAAGGCCAGCCATGGCCGAATGACCACCCGTGGGTGGCCGAGGGTGCGGTACTAAGCGGCACCGACGAAGGTGTTGCCCTGCAGGCACTGGAGGTCGGCGGCTGCGCCTTTCTCGATGCATGCGCCCAAGGTTTGCCTTTGGCGCAGGCCTCACTGATTGCACAAGCGAGTCAACCCGACCTGGACTTCACCGACCTGCTCGGCCGGCTGCTGGCAGCCCAGGCCTTTCGTCCACTTGCATTCGCCTGAAGGAAGCACCATGGACATCATCCACGTCACCCGCCCCGACAAGAGCCTGCGCCAACGCTGGAACCACCTCACCGACCGTGCACAGCAACTGCTCAGCGACAACGTGCTGTGCCTGGTGGCGCGCATGGCCATCGCCTCGACCTTCTTTCTGTCCGGCCGCACCAAGGTCGAAGGGTTTCTCAGCATCACACCCAGTACCTATGACCTGTTCCAGAGCGAATATGCCCTGCCGCTGGTGTCACCGTGGCTGGCGGCCCACTTGGCAACCTATGCGGAACACCTGTTCCCGTTGTTGCTGGTGCTTGGCCTGTTCACCCGGCTGTCGGCCCTGGCCCTGCTGGGCATGACCACGGTGATCGAAGTGTTCGTCTACCCGGACGCCTGGCCGACACATCTCACGTGGGCAGCCTTGTTGCTACTGTTGATCGCACGAGGAGCCGGTGCGTTGTCACTGGATCGGGCAATAGGACTGCGTTGAGCTCCTCTGTCGGATGCCAGGGGGATCCACCTTCATGAAGCCTTGCGGGGCCGTTTGGCGGCAGGCTTGCCGCCCTTTGGCTTGCCGCCGAGGCTGCGTTTGAGCAGTTCGGTGAGGTCGAGGATATCCGCGCCTTTTTCCACGCCCTTGCCCTCCCCTTTATCCACCGTCTCGATCTTGCCTTTGCTGGCCTTTTCTTCCACCAGGTCGAGAATGGTCTGGCGAAACGCATCATGGTACTCATCCGGCGCCCATGACCCACTCATGTCTTCGACCAGGCGTTTGGCCATGCTCAGTTCGCGCTTGTCGACCTTGGCGTCGGTCACACTCTTGTCCAGCTCAAGGGTTTCCACCCCGCGTACCTCCTCGGGCCAGCGCAGGGTAATCAGCACCAAGGCATCTTCCAGTGGCCGCAGCAGCGCCAGGTGCTGGCGCGTATGCAGCACGACGGTGGCCAGTGCAACCTTGCCGGTGCTCTCCAGCGTGTCGCGCAGCAGTGCATAGACTTTGCCGCCGCGGCGGTCGGGGCTCAGGTAATAGGGGGTGTCGAAGTGCTGCAGCGGAATTTCGCCCGCCTGCACGAACGAGAATATATCGATGGTCTGGGTCGCTTCCGGTCGGGCGTCGCGGATCTCTTGCTCACTGATCACCACGTAGCGGCCCTTCTCGTACTCCACGCCCTTTACGATGTTGTCCTTGTCGATTTCCTTGCCGGTGACCTTGTTCACCCGTTTGTAGCCCACAGGCTCCATGCTGCGCTTGTCGAGCCAGTCAAAATCCACCCGCTCGGAGCTCACCGCAACGTTGAGCGAAACGGGGATATGCACCAGCCCGAAACTGATTGCACCTTTCCAGATGGCCCGCGCCATGTCGACCTCCTATGCCTTTGACAGTGTGACGGCCCGCCGATGGCGCACGGCGCCGCAGCGCCGGCAACACTGGCATTGGAGCTCGCCCGGTTCATGGTTCGGCACGCAGTGCCACTGGCAACCCTGCAACAAGCACAGCAGTTTCATCAGCCACCTCCCAAGGTCTCAGTGGACGGACCCCTTACTGGAACTGACTGACGGCACGGGCGAAGGTTTAGTCTGGATGCGCCCTTTGCAGCACAGGGTGAAGAACGCAGGGATCGGCAATTGAAGCAGACGTGCTCGAGGATGCAGAGCAGCGGCCATCCCCCGTCTCGGGTGCTGCGCACCATTTTCATTGCAAGCGAGAAAGTCTTACTCCATTCAGGCGGTTTTTTGTGTGAATCGAAACGGATAGTCTGAACCCACTTTTCGCATCCCCAAGAGGCAGCGCCAATGAAGGCAGTCGTTTACACCCAGCCCGGTTTGCCGATCCAGGACCCACAATCGCTGTATGACGCGCAACTGCCCACGCCACAGCCAGGTGCCCGTGATCTGCTGGTCGAAGTCAGGGCAATTGCCGTCAACCCGGTTGATACCAAGATCCGTGCAAGCCGTGGTGGCGAGCAACCACAAGTGCTCGGTTGGGACGCAGTTGGCGTGGTCCGCGAGGTAGGGCCGCAGGTCACGTTGTTCCAACCGGGCGATGAGGTTTTCTACGCCGGTGCCATTGACCGTCCTGGCAGCTACAGCGAACTGCATGTGGTGGACGAACGCATTGTCGGGCACAAGCCTCGCAGCCTGGACAACGCAAGCGCCGCCGCTTTGCCGCTGACCTCCATTACCGCCTGGGAACTGCTGTTCGACCGCCTGGGCGTTGAAGAAAACGGTGGCAAGAACCAGAGCCTTCTGGTGATCGGTGCTGCCGGCGGGGTTGGTTCGATTCTGGTTCAACTTGCCCGCAAGCTGACACAGCTCACGGTGATTGGCACCGCCTCCAGGCCCGAGACTCAGGCCTGGGTTCAGGAAGCGGGAGCCCATCACGTGATCGACCACCGCGAATCGCTTGCGCCCCAGCTGGAAGCACTCAAGCTGGGCCCGGTCGATTACGTCATCAGCCTGACCCACACTGACACCTACCTCCCGCAACTGGTGGAGGTGCTTCGCCCACAAGGCAAGCTCGCGTTGATCGACGACCCGGCGCAACTGGATGTCATGCCGCTCAAGCGCAAGTCACTGTCAGTGCACTGGGAGCTCATGTTCACGCGTTCGCTGTACAAGACCGAAGACATGATCAAACAGCATCAACTGCTCGATCGCGTTTCGCAGCTGGTCGATGATGGCGTGCTTAAAACCACCCTCGGCGAGCACTACGGTACGATCAATGCCGAGCACCTCAAGCGCGCCCACGCCATGATCGAGAGTGGAAAAGCACGCGGCAAAATCGTCCTGGAAGGTTTCTGACGCCCTGTCAGGCGCCCGACGCCCACGCCGCTCGCCCTGACACCGCATTGACGCCTTCCAGCGTCGCAAACGAAATGTCTTTCGCCGTGAGCAGGAAATCACGCATGTAGGGCACTTCGAGCATGTCGCTGCGTACCGCTGCGAACAGGGTGGCCTGCAACCCTGCTTCGCCGAGGCGCTTGGCCAACACGTAACCGCGGGAGGTGTACTCATGCACCGCCCAGTTCGGCAGGCAGCAAACACCACGGCCGCTGGCCACCAGCTGCATCATCATCACAGTCATTTCTGCCGTACGTATCCGCGCAGGTTCGATGTCGGCGGGGTCGAAGAAACGGGTGAAGATGTCCAGGCGGTTTCGTTCGATCGGGTACGTGATCAAGGTCTGGCTGGCGATGTCGGCAGGCTCCAGGTAGGGCTTATCGCGCAGCGGATGATGCTTGTCGATGGCCAGCATTGCCTCGTACCCGAATAACGGCACGTACGTGATACCCGGCAGGGTCATCGGGTCGGAGGTCACCACAAGGTCGAGGTCACCACGCTGCAGGGCCGGCAGTGGGGCGAACGACAACCCCGACGCCAGGTCCAGTTCAACTTCCGGCCAGGCGCAGCGAAACTCGTCCAGTGAGGGCATCAGCCATTGATAGCAGCTGTGGCACTCGATCGCGATGTGCAGCCGGTCGGCCGTGCCGCCTGCCAGCTTGCTCAGGTTGCGCTCCGTTGTGCGGATCAGCGGCAGCACCTGGTCGGCCAGCTGCAGCAGCTTGAGGCCCGCAGTGGTGAAGCGCACCGGCTTGGATTTGCGCACAAACACAGGCATGCCAACGCGGCTTTCCAGCTCACGGAACTGGTGCGACAGCGCCGACTGGGTCAGGTGCAGGCGTTCGGCCGCCTCGGGCAGGCTGTCCGTTTCACGCAAGGCATGGAGTGTGCGCAAGTGTCTCAAGTCAATCATGAGCAGCACACAACGCGAGTGATCGGGTCACCATGATGCCCGATGGTCATTGCCCGAGAGCTCGCTGCGAACCATTTCTGCACCGGCACTCAAAGCCCTGAGCTTGCCGCTGGCCACCCGACGCGGCAAGGGAGCCATGCCACAGTTGGTGCAAGGGTAGAGCTTGTCAGCCTCTACAAATTGCAGTGCCTTGCGTAAGGTATCGGCAACCTCCTCGGGTGTTTCAATGGTGTGGGTCGCCACATCAATTGCGCCTACCATCACCTTTTTACCGCGAATCAACTCAAGCAGCTCCATGGGCACATGAGCGTTATGGCATTCCAGCGAGATGATATCGATACTGGACTTTTGCAGTTTGGGGAAGGCCTCTTCATATTGCCGCCACTCTGACCCCAAGGTTTTTTTCCAGTCGGTGTTGGCTTTGATGCCATAGCCATAGCAGATATGCACGGCAGTTTCACACTTGAGGCCTTCGATGGCCCGCTCCAGGGTGGCAACCCCCCAGTCATTGACCTCGTCAAAAAACACATTGAAGGCGGGCTCATCAAACTGAATGATGTCAACCCCGGCAGCCTCCAGCTCCCGGGCTTCCTGATTGAGGATCCTGGCAAATTCCCAGGCCAGTTTTTCGCGGCTTTTGTAATGGCTGTCATACAGCGTATCGATCATCGTCATGGGGCCTGGCAGCGCCCATTTTATGGGCTGGCGGGTCTGCTGACGCAAGAACCTGGCATCGTCGACAAATACCGGCTTTTGCCGAGCAACAGCGCCTACTACGGTGGGTACGCTTGCATCATAGCGATCACGGATCCTGACGGTCTCGCGTTTCTCGAAGTCAACACCGCTCAGGTGCTCGATAAAAGTCGTCACAAAGTGTTGGCGCGTTTGTTCACCATCACTGACGATATCAATGCCGGCGTCTTGCTGTTCCTGCAATGACAAGCGCAGGGCATCCTGCTTGCCTTCGATCAATGCCTCATCTTGCAGTTTCCAGGGTGACCAGAGCGTTTCGGGTTGTGCGAGCCAGGCGGGTTTGGGCAAACTGCCGGCAGTCGAAGTGGGTAACAATTTGTTCACGAAGGAAGACCTTATCTATTCAGTTGATCAGCAGGCGTAGTGGTTGGACCACTGCTCAAGTAGCGCGTGGTGCGGTTTGATAAAGTGCTCCTCGACAAAGCGCCCCTGCTCAATGGCCAGCCGGCTTCGTTCTTCTCGGTCATACACGATGCGCGTCAGGGAGTAATCCTGATGCTGCAGGCTAGGTTGGTAGCATTTCCCGGCGGCAGAGTTGGCGTTGTAGATTTCAGGTCGATAGATTTTCTGGAACGTGTCCATGGTACTGATGGTACTGATCAGCTCCAGGTGGGTGTAATCACTGAGCAAATCGCCGGAAAAATAGAACGCCAACGGCGCCACACTGTTGGGCGGCATAAAGTAACGCACGTGCAATCCCATCTTCTCGAAATACGTATCCGTCAAGGAATACGCATCCTGCTGGTATTCAAAGCCCAACACAGGGTGGTGATTATCCGTTCGAGAGTAAGTCTTGCTGCTCGAAACACTCAGACAGATGACGGGCGGCTTGTCGAAGTGCGCCTTGTACGTGCTTGAATTGATGAAGCACTTGAACAGCTTGCCATGCAGCTCACCAAAATGGTCTGGCGTACTGAATACAGCCTGGTTTGCATTATGCTCACGCAACAGCACACTAAAATCGTAATCCCGCACGTAGGAAGAAAAGTTATTCCCCACCATGCCCGCAAAGCGCTCGCCGGTGGGTCGGTCAATAATGCTTGTTTTCAACATTTCAATCAGGGGTAGCGCCTGATTGCCGCCTTCAGCCTCAATACCCATCTCGACAGAAATAATATCAAGCTCAACAGTATAACGGTCGCCCTTGGGGTTATCCCAATGCGCCAATGCATTGAAGCGGTTATCGATCATCTGCAAGGTGCTGCGCAAGTTCTCTTGCCGGCTCACACCCCTCGCCAGGTTGGCGAAGTTGGTAGTGAGGCGCGTCTTTTCGGAGGGTTGATAATGCTCGTCAAAGCGGATGCTCTTGATGAAAAAATTGAAGTCGTTACTGGTCATGGCGGGGCGCCCACTCAAATATCCATATTTTCTATAATTGGCCCGTAGTTTAAGTTGGGGTACTGGGCGATGGAACTGAATTGATTTCACAGAACCTTTAGCCACGCTCATGACAAGGCACCCACCTTGAACGGGCTGTACACGCTTCGCTATCCGCCCATTGCAGCCCTCGGTGAACGATAGCTGTCGATCCAGGCAGCACGCGCGTGTCATGAGGCTTGCCCTGAACATATGGTAATGCGTATATTCGATTATCCATATGTTCTGGTGCAGCCATGATTACCCCGCCCGATGTCTTCAAGAGCCTCTCTGACGAAACCCGCGCTCGCGCCACCCTGCTCATCGCCAGCTTGGGAGAACTCTGTGTTTGCGAGCTGATGTGCGCGCTGGGCGAAAGCCAGCCGAAGATCAGTCGCCATCTGGCGCAACTGCGCAGCAATGGCATGTTGCTGGACCGGCGCCAGGGTCAGTGGGTGTATTACCGCCTTAACCCGGCGCTACCGGCCTGGGTTCACGAGATGCTGCAGGTCACCTTGCAGGCCAATTCGCACTGGCTGGCCGACAACACACGTCGGCTCACGTGCATGGACGACCGCCCCGTGCGCGATGCCGCCTGCTGCTGAATCACCCTTTCGGCTCTGGCCCAAGCGCCAGCGCCTCTGACGTCCGCCACAAGGCGGAGGAGCCCTCCATGCGAGTCCTGTTCATGTGCACGGCCAACAGTTGCCGAAGCATCCTGTGCGAAGCACTTTTCAACCACTTGGCCCCTGCCGGTTTCGAGGCAGTCAGCTCCGGGAGCGTCCCCAAGGGGCAGGTTTTGCCCCGTAGCCTGAGCACGCTGGAGCAGGCCGGTATTTCGGCTGCTGGCCTGAGCAGCAAGGGCAACGACGCTTTCGAAAACAGCCCGCCGGACGTCGTTATTACGGTCTGCGACAAGGCCGCCGGCGAAGCCTGCCCGGTCTATTTCGGCCCCGCGCTGAAATCGCATTGGGGGTTGCAGGACCCGTCCGATGTCGTGGGTGAAGAGGCGCAAGTCGACGCGGCTTTCCACGCCACGCTGGCCCACATCGCATCGCGCTGCCGCGCTTTCTTCGCCCTTCCCTTCGATCGCCTCGACCGTGATCAGCTCAAGCACGAGCTGGATCGCATCGGCACGCAATAAGCAGGAGTCAAAAATGTCCGAGCATCTCCCTAACCTCGACCTCGCATTGTTCGAGCTGCCCCCAACGGCAACCGTGGCAAGCGAGCACAAACCACGCATCCTGCTGTTGTATGGGTCTACCCGCGAACGCTCTTTCAGCCGCTTGCTGGTGGAGGAAGCCGCGCGTCTGCTGGAACACTTCGGCGCCGAAGCACGAACCTTCGACCCTTCGGGCCTGCCGCTGCCTGACGATGCGCCGGTTGAGCACCCCAAGGTGCAGGAATTGCGTGAACTTGTGCAATGGTCGGAAGGCCAGGTCTGGTGCTCGCCAGAGCGCCATGGGGCGATGTCTGCAGTGTTCAAGGCGCAGATCGACTGGGTTCCCCTGGCGCTGGGCGCCGTGCGCCCCACCCAAGGCAAGACCTTGGCGGTGATGCAGGTGTGTGGCGGCTCGCAGTCGTTCAACGTGGTCAACCAGTTGCGTGTGCTTGGCCGCTGGATGAGGATGTTCACGGTGCCGAACCAGTCCTCGGTACCCAAGGCTTACCTTGAGTTCGATGATGCCGGCCGGATGAAGCCTTCGCCGTACTATGACCGCGTTGTTGATGTGATGGAGGAACTGGTGAAATTCACCGCGCTGCTACGTGATCGTCAGGATTACCTGGTGGATCGCTATTCAGAGCGCAAGGAAACCGCCGAACAGCTATCTGCACGCGTCAATCAGCGCTCAATCTGAAGCCGCCATGCGGCCCGCTTGCACCAGGATGGCTTGCCCACCCTGGTGCGCATCAGCAATGATCAGCGGTCCTGTTCGCCCTGCGGGTTATCGCGTTGCGATTGCTGACCCATGCGGTCTTTATCCGCCGGGTTCTCCTTGTCAGTCATGCTGTCTTCCTGCCGACCGCCCTTGCTTCCGGTATCGCGGCCCCAGTCTTTGTTCATTTTGTCCTCGGGCTTCTGCCCCGGCTGGTTCTGACCTTGTTGCTGGTGGTTGGGCATGCCACCGCCCGAGCCTTGACCACCCTGCTGGCCGGTACCCGCCGTGTTGTTCCCGGCGCCTGCACTGGCATTGCCCTGGTTGGCGCCCTTGTCTTGGTTATTAGCCATGATCGCTTACCTCAAGTCAGACACAGAAAGGCCTGTGTGTTCGTACGACTGCGGCTTGCCTGACGTGGATGTATTTATTCACAGCCTTTCGGATGAGCGATACCAAATGCAGGGGCCTGATACTGAGCTGCGCTAAATACCGATATGCCACAGCATCCGGAATGAGCCGGCATCCTGATGAATGGGGATGCCTCGGCCAGGAAAATTGGCACAATTCATCTGTTTAAGCTGATCTGTGGCGCTGCATGGCATATCCTTATGCCTCGCAATCAACTTCGAAGCAGTGAATTGAACAATGGGTTTTGAACAACTAGCTGAGCTACGTGACCGTCTGCGGGCGGAAAAAGTGCAGGAAAAGGCCGATAGCCCGAAACAACCCAAGCGCAAGTCCCCGCCACAGGCAAAGCCTCGTGAGCAGGACCCGGCGGTGGCAGCGATCTGGCCATTGCAAAAGCACTTTCCATTGGCCTTCCCTGTCAATCCGGCCCCCAAGGTTCCGCTCAAAGAGGGCATTTTCAAGGATGCCGAGCAGCACCTTGAGCTGCTCGGCATCACCCGTGAACAGCTCAAGCTGGGCATTTCTACCTGGTGCCGGGGTACCCGGTACTGGGCAAGCATGGTGGAGAATGCGCCGCGCCTGGACTTGAATGGTCAAGTCGCTGGCACAGTGACAGCGACTCAGGCGATCCATGCCAAGCAACAAGCTGCGCGGCATCGCAGCCAGGAACGTCGCAATCGTGCTAAGGCAAAAGCGCCTGTTGCGGCCCCCGCCGCCGAGATCACGGCGGCGCAGACTCCGGACTGAATTCAATCGCGCTCCCACAGGAAGGTCATCAGCCACCGAGGCCTGCGCTATACCTGTGGGAGCCGGGCTCGCCGGCTCCGGGTGCCTGCTTCGGACACACGGCGGAAGGGCTTCAGCGCAATCAGCCCCGATCTGTCTTGTCATTTGCCAAGGGTTCGGGCAGGGTCGATACCACTGACATCTCTGCCTAGGAGTCGCCCATGTCTACGCTTTATCCCAGTAATGATCCTGAGGGGCTGATCGAGTACTCGGTGGTCTACACCGACCGCTCGCTCAATCACATGTCACAATCCTTTCAAGGCGTGATGCGGAACATTTCCAGCACGCTGAAACAGGTCTATGGCGCCCAGGCTGTTGCGGTAGTGCCGGGCAGCGGTACATTCGGCATGGAATCGGTAGCGCGACAGTTTGCCACCGCTCAGCAATGCCTGGTGATACGCAACGGCTGGTTCAGTTATCGCTGGAGCCAGATCCTTGATATGGGCAACATCCCGGCGGCCACCACGGTGCTCAAAGCCCGCCCGGTCGACACAGGGCACCAGGCTGCCTACGCGCCCCCGCCGCTGGAGGAAGTGCTGGCAAGCATCCAGGCGCACAAGCCTCAGATCGTCTTCGCCCCCCACGTTGAAACCTCATCCGGGATCATCCTGCCCGACGATTACCTGCGGGCCGTCGGTGACGCCGTGCATGCGGTGGGTGGCCTGTTCGTGCTGGACTGCATCGCCTCTGGCACGCTGTGGGTTGATATGGAAAAGTGCGCAGTCGACCTGCTGATCAGTGCACCGCAAAAAGGCTGGAGCGCTTCCCCTTGCTGCGCCTTGGTGATGCTCAGCGCCTTGACCCTGGAGCGCATCGAGCACACGCAGAGCAGCAGCTTTGCCTGCGACCTGAAGAAGTGGCTGCAGATCATGCAGGCCTACGAACAGGGCGGACATGCCTACCATGCAACCATGCCCAGCGATTCGCTTGCCCGGTTCAACGACGTGTTGAACGAGATGCAAGCCTACGGTTTCGACAAGGTGCGCAGCGAACAACAGGCGCTGGGTGATCGGGTGCGCGCCATGTTGACCGCCAAAGGTATCAAGAGCGTGGCCGCAGCCGGCTTTCAGGCCCCAGGCGTCGTGGTGAGCTATACCGATGATGCCGACATCAAGACCGGCAAGAAATTTGCCGATCACGGCCTGCAGATTGCGGCCGGCGTACCGTTGCAATGCGACGAGCCAGCCGACTTCCAGACCTTCCGCATCGGTCTGTTCGGGCTCGAAAAACTGCACAATATCGAGCGTACGGTCAGCACCCTGGAGCAGGCAATCGATGAAGTGATGACGGACTGAGCCGTCATCCCATTACAGTAAGGTCGGGCGCGTTACCCGTGAAACGGGCAGCGCGCTGATGCCACGGGTGGACAACTCATCAGTTATCCAGTTGATCCTTGATGATCTTGCCGTCATGGGGATCGACCTGGAATTCGTACTGTTTGCCGTCTGCTTTCATCCCCTCACCTTCCCAATGCCCATCATCGGCCTCGATCTTGGTGATCTGCGTGTAGCCGGCACCTTTGAGGGTGGCTTCGGCCTGATCCTTGTTCACCTTCCAGTCAGCGCCCGGTTGATCTGCCCAAGCTGTAGTGCTTGCCAATGCGCCAGCCATGGCCAGGCCGGTGAGCAGTCGAGTCATCGCTTTCATCGCTAACATCCTTTTTCATGAGGTTAAACGCTCTGACTGGCGCGCCAATGCCACCGTTCAGTTTTTTTCGATTGCAGCCGCGCTCAGCGGTCACACGGTGTGGCCACCTGCATCGGTCAACGCCCGTAACCGCTAGCGGGCTCCTCCCCAAAAGCTTTGGTCGTGGTGGTAATCAGCGCCAGTAAGGGCATTCCGTTCGTCAGTACCGACGCACAATTGGCTGCACGCGCAGGACGAAGAAGAAGTGACCAACGCAAAGAGGTGATTGCGCATGAACATCATCAAGCCCCATTCATTGCTGCTCGCCCTGTGCCTCGGTGCCAGCACACCGTTGGTGTTGGCAGCCACCGACATGAACGACCAACGCGCCCCTGGGGCGCAGACACAGGACAACGGCCCGTTGGATGGCACTGGCTCCGGCACGCCTGGGGATGGCATGGGAACCGGGTCTGGCGGTACGGGTACCAATGGCACCGACAATACCGGGGGTGACGGCACCGACAACGGCTCGGGCACGGGCACAGGCGCCGGTAACGGTACGGGTGGCGCCGCAGGGAGCGGCACTGGCCCGGGCGCCGGCAGCGGAGGCTCGGGCGGTTCCGGTTCCGGCGCTGGCGCTGGCGCTGGCGCTGGCGGTAGTGGCGGTGGTTCAGGCGGTTGACCCAACCCATCCAAGTCTGCGTGCGAGCAGCTCAAACTCCGAAAGCTAGCGAGCGCCCTGTGGGTGCGGGCATGCCCGCCCTCATAGAACAACGTATTGAGTTGGCTTCAACTTGTGGGAGCGGGCTTGCCCCGCGAACACCGGCAAAGCCGGTGCCATACACAGCGTTGCCTGCTTCGCGGGACAAGCCCGCTCCCACACCAGCCATTGTTCTCTGCGTGACAGCGCAGCCCACAGGGATGAGTAGCCTCCCACAGGGACTGCGCAAGCTTCGAGACAAGGCACGGGCGGTTTTTGGCCAGTTCGGCTGAACGTTTGCACAGCCGGCCCGGTCGCACCACAGAGATGCAGTCAAGTGCAAGACCGACCGTGAGGACCTCCCATGAGCGCAACAGCCCCCGAGGGTGTCGTAGAACACCCCATCCACCTGACCCTGAATGGTCAGCCTCGATCACTGCAGGTGCAGCCCTGGACCACATTGCTCGACCTGCTGCGTGAGCAGCTAGACCTGATAGGCACCAAAAAGGGCTGCGACCATGGCCAGTGCGGGGCCTGCACCGTGTTGCGCGACGGCAAACGTATCAACGCCTGCCTCACGCTGGCCATCATGTGCGACGGGGCCGAACTGGTGACCATCGAAGGGCTGGCCAGCGACGGTGAACTTCACCCACTGCAGCGCGCCTTCATTCGCCATGATGCGTTCCAATGCGGCTATTGCACACCAGGGCAGATCTGCTCCGCAGTCGGTCTTGTACACGAAGGGCATGCCGACTCCCGTGAGGCCATTCGCGAGCAGATGAGCGGTAACCTCTGCCGCTGTGGTGCCTACGGCAACATTGTCGCCGCAGTAGAGGAAGCCATGCTGTTGATGAAGGACGTGCCCCGGCAGCAAGGCAGGACGACCCCATGACGCCATTCAGTTACCACAAGCCCGCATCAGTCAGCGAAGCCATCAACCTGGCAGATGCCAGCTCGCGCTTCATTGCCGGCGGTACCAACCTCGTCGACCTGATGAAGGAAAACGTGGTCCGCCCCAACCGCCTGATCGACATCTCCGGCCTTGGGCTGAACGGCATTCGGGCCACCTCCGACGGCGGCGTGCTGATCGGTGCGTTGGTGAGCAATGCCGACCTCGCCTGGGACCCGATCATCCAACAGCATTATCCGCTGCTGTCCGAAGCCATTCTGGCCGGGGCATCGCCTCAGTTGCGGAACATGGCCAGCACCGGCGGCAACCTGCTGCAACGCACCCGTTGTTACTACTTCTACGACACCGGCACACCCTGCAACAAGCGCGAACCGGGCAGCGGCTGCCCCGCGCGTACGGGCTTGAACCGTATCCATGCGATTCTCGGCGCCAGCGATGCCTGCGTCGCCACCCACCCCTCGGACATGTGCGTGGCGTTGGCGGCGCTCGAAGCGGTAGTACATGTACAGGGGCCTGCCGCTGAACGCCAGATACCCTTCGCGGCCTTCCACCGCCTGCCCGGCGATGCCCCGGAGCGCGACAATCAACTGGCAACTGATGAACTGGTGGTCGCCATCGAGTTGCCGCCCCCTGCATTCGAACAGCATTACCGTTATCTGAAGATCCGCGACCGCGCCTCCTATGCGTTCGCGCTGGTGTCCGTCGCCGCGGCCTTGAACCTTGATGGCGGCGTGATCCAGCAGGCTCGACTGGCGCTAGGTGGCGTTGCCCACAAGCCTTGGCGGGACACGGCGGTAGAAGGGATGCTGGCCGGCCAGGCGCCTTCGCAAGCGCTTTTCACCCAGGCCGCGCACACCGTGCTGCAAGGGGCCCAACCCCTGAGCCACAACGGTTTCAAGGTAGCACTCGCGCAGCGTGCAATCGTTCGGGCATTGAGCGAGGCAGTGCTCGGTGCCTCAGCCAGAGGGGCAAGACCATGATCGACACCACACCCATTGTCGGCACGCCCCTGGACCGCGTGGACGGCGTCGCCAAGGTCACCGGGCAGGCGCGCTACGCAGGTGAATACCCTCAAGCCGGGCTGCTACACGGCAGCGTCGTGTGCAGTACTATCGCCCGTGGTCGAGTGCTCGCCATCGACAGTACACAGGCAATGCGCGTGCCCGGGGTCATCGCTGTGCTCGACCATGGCCATCGGCCGCACATTTCCAGTTATGACGACGATTACAGTGACGCCGACTCGGCCGAGGGGTCGCCGTTTCGCCCCTTGTTCAACGACCGCGTGCTTTATAGCGGCCAACCGTTGGCCCTGGTGGTCGCCCAAACCCTCGAACTGGCGCGGTACGCAGGTTCGCTGATCAGAATCGACTATGCCGAGCAGGCCCACCAGACAGACCTGGGTGCTACCCGGCAGTCGCATGAGGCCCCCGCCGAAACACCGGCACCACGTGGCGATTTTGCCGGGCAGTTTGCCGCCGCCCCGGTGCGGGTAGATGCCACCTACCTGACGGCCAACGAGCATCACAACCCGATGGAGCCGCATGCTTCCACCGTGCACTACAAGGCCGACGGCAGCCTCGAAATCCACGACAAGACCCAAGGCACGCAAAATTGCCAGGACTACCTGCACAAAGTGTTTGGCCTGCCCAAGGCCAACATACGCGTGCACGCGGCGTTCGTGGGTGGCGCCTTCGGCTCGGGCTTGCGCCCGCAGTACCAGTTACCGCTGGCCGTGATGGCGGCGCTGCATTTACAACGTTCGGTGCGCGTCACACTGACCCGCCAGCAGATGTTCACCTTCGGCTACCGGCCCCGTACCGAGCAGCGCCTGCGCCTGGGTGCGGACGCAGGCGGGCGGTTGCTGGCGATCGCCCACGATGCGCTGGGCCAGACATCACGCTTCGAGGACTTTACCGAACACCTGGTCGAATGGAGCGGCATGCTCTACCAGTGTGACAACGTTGCGCTCAGCTATCACTTGGCGCCGCTCGATGTCTTTACCCCACTGGACATGCGCGCCCCCGGGGCCGCGTCAGGCATGATCGCCCTCGAATGCGCCATGGATGAGCTCGCCTGTGCAGCGCAGATCGACCCGCTCGACCTGCGCCGGCGCAACTTCGCCGCTAACAATGGCAACGAGGGCAAGCCCTACTCCAGCAAGGAGCTGCTGGCGTGCTACCAGCAAGGTGCCGAGCGTTTCGGCTGGCATAACCGCGACCCGCAACCGCGCAGCATGCGCAATGGCCACCAGCTGATCGGCTGGGGAATGGCTGGCGGCGTCTGGGAGGCCCTGCAAATGAAGGCCAGCGCCAAGGCGCACATCGATGCCCAAGGGCGCCTGACCGTCAGCAGCGCCACCACCGATATCGGTACCGGCACCTACACCGTCATGACCCAGATAGCAGCGGATGCGGTGGGCGCCAGGGTTCAGGATGTCACCTTCCTGCTGGGGGACTCCTCCCTGCCGACAGCACCGCTACAGGGTGGCTCTTTCACCGTGTCGTCGGTGGGCTCGGCCGTGCGCCAGGCCTGCCTGGTGCTGCGCAGCAAGCTGCTGGAACATGCGCGCAAGTCGTACCCTGAAGTGGCCAGCACCCCGACAGAGCAGATTGTCTTCGCCGATGGCTACCTGCATGCGGGCAACCATCGCCTGGCCCTGGCCGAGATCGCCGCCAGCACCCCGGGGCGAAATGTTGAAGCGCAGATAGAAGCCGAGCCAGGTGCCAAACGCCAACCCTTCTCCACCGCCACACATTCGGCGGTTTTTGTGGAGGTGCATGTTGACGAAGACCTTGGCACGATCAAGGTCACCCGTGTGGTCAGCGCCGTGGCAGCCGGACGGGTAGTCAACCCGAAAACCGCGCGTAGCCAGATTCTGGGGGGCGTGGTGTGGGGCGTGGGCATGGCCCTGCACGAAGAAGCATTGACCGATCACCAGTTGGGCCGCATCGTCAACCACAACCTGGCGGAGTATCACATTCCGGTGAACGCCGACAGCGGCGATATCGAGGTGATTTTCGTTGAAGAGAACGATGACATCGTCAACGAGCTGGGCTCCAAGGGGGTGGGCGAGATCGGCGTGGTCGGGGTGGCAGCAGCAGTGGCGAACGCTGTCTACCATGCCACTGGCAAGCGTGTGAGAGCGTTTCCGATCACCCTCGACAAGGTGCTGTAAACGGGCAGCTCAGCGCCTTTGCAAGCAGGCCTCGGTAACCAGCGCGTCGCCCGGGGCCGCTGCGATTGCGGTGTTTCATTTTCCCCGGCAGGGGGCTCATTTGCAGCGTTACGCGGCGCGCTTGAACGCGGTAGAAATCAACTCCTCGTTTTACCGTGCTCATCGATCGCAAACTCATGCCCGGTGGGCCGCGTCGGTGCCTGAGCACTTTCGTTTTTCCGTCAAGTTACCCAACGCCATCACCCATGAGCACCGCTTGCAAGGCTGTGCGGGCCTGCTCGAGCCGTTTCTCGATGAGTGCGGGCATCGCTTGGTCCTCACTCTCTTGGTCGAGGCTCGGGTACCGCGACAGGTTCACGCGCAGCACACCGGCGGTCACCTTGCGCCACTGAAGCCCTCGACCTGAACTTTACAGCGCCCCACGCATTCCCCTGCTTACTCGATGCCTTTGTCCACAACGAAGGTTGAACGCTAGCTGACACACTTCAAAAGGGGTTCTGCACCATGATTGATCAAGCGACAGGCATGAAACCAGGCGAACGCTACTGCGTGGAGAACATCGAACGCGCCCATCAATTTCCCGGTTTCTTTCAGGACGGCAAATATTACCTGGGCCCGGAACTGCTGACTGCAGTCGGCTGGCTCGAAGGGACCAGATTCATCTATGACAGCCTGGATGCAGAGGGCGAGCCCGTGTACGCGGACAGGGTAGCGGGCACTGTCGAGGGCTTGAAACTGGTGCTGGTCGACGGCACCGCCCTTGAGCTCTCGATGATAGAAGCCAGCGCCACCCTTGCGCCTGCGCCTGAGGACCTCACGCCAGCCCAGGCTGCCGAGCCTGCCCCACCGGCCGCCGCTGTATCAACACAAGGCCCGTTGCGCGGCAAGGTCGTGGTCATCACTGGCGCTTCAAGTGGCATAGGCAGGGCCGCTGCGCATGCCTTTGCCTGCAAAGGCGCTCGGCTGGTGCTTGCTGCGCGAGATGAGGAAGCGTTGTTCGATGTGCTGGACGAGTGCACTGATTGCGGTACGGACGCCGTAGCAATCGCTACCGATGTCAGCCGCAGCGATCAGGTGCAGGCGCTGGCAGCGCAGGCTGCCGAATTTGGCAATGGGCGAATCGATATCTGGGTCAATAACGCTGGCGTCGGCGCGGTCGGCAATTTTGAGGACACGCCACTGGAGGCGCACGAGCAAGTCATCCAAACCGACCTGATCGGTTACCTTCGTGGCGCCTACGTCGCCCTTCCCTATTTCAAGGCGCAGCGCAGCGGCATCCTGATCAACACGTTGTCACTCGGAAGCTGGATCGCGCAACCCTATGCAGCGGCCTATTCGGCGAGCAAATTCGGCCTGCGTGGCCTGACCGACGCCCTGCGCGGAGAACTGACGGCGTTCCCCGACATTCATGTCTGCGATATCTATCCTGCGGTCATGGACACCCCTGGTTTCAGGGATGGTGGCAACTACACTGGCCACACGCTGACGCCCCCCGGGCCAGTCTATGACCCGGAGTGGGTGGCCAAGGCCATGGTGGCTTGCGCCATCTCCCCGCGCGCGCGCACTACGGTCGGGGCAACCGCTCGCCTTGCACACTTGGCCAGCTACCTCGTGCCGGGGCTACCGCTGCTTTCAGGATGGCTGACCCGTTGGGGCTTGAGCCGTAGCCCAAGCGCCGCAACATCACCGGGGAACCTGTTTGAACCACCGAGTGACCGGCGCAGTGTGGACGGTGGCTGGAGAGCCCGAAAAGACAAGACACTGGTGTTGGTGAGCGCCGCCGTGCTCGGCGCCATTGCCGGGTTTGCGATCACTCACTTGCAGCGCCAGCGCCGCCGAAGCGTTGACCGCTGAGCATCGAAGACAAAGGGCTTGAAGCGCCCTCATGACGTCCGCTGCTTCCACGCTTCGTATCGGGCAAGCAGCGGCTGAACGCTCAACCCATGCAGCAGTATGCTCAACGCCACCACTGACAACACCAGGTTGGTGCTCTGGGCCGCATGACCAGGAGGCAGCTCGTGGTTAAGGGCGTAGAAGAGGTAGTAAAAACTCCCGATACCCCGGATGCCAAACCATCCAAGCAGCCCACGTTCTCGAATACCCAGCATCCCCCGAATCGGAAACAGCAAAATGCTCAAGGGACGAATCACCAGAAACAGTGCTCCGCCGACCAGCAATGCCCGCCAGTCCCAATGCTCCATCAACACCACCCCGAGCAAGGTCACGAGAAAAACCTCCATTGCCCGCTCGATCAAGCTGCCGAAGGCCAGCATGTCCCCGAGCATGATCCCTGCTGCAACCTGGGAATCGTCCAGCCCGCGAACATCACCTTTGACGGCCTGTTCCGGCGCCACATGCTGGTGGCCCACTACCGGCTGCACCAGATGTTCGGCAGCCGGCTGCCCAGGGCTGCTGGAGGTACTGGCCTCCGCCTGGCGCAAGCCCAGCCCAGCGGCGAATACCGCGAGAAACCCATAGGCCTGGATCGTTTCGGCAAACACATAGGCCAGCGCGATCAGTGCCAAGGCCAGGTAATCGTTGGGCGATACAGTGCTGTCGTCGTTGCGCAGGCGCAGGAACAGAGTGAGTTTGCCCAGCCCGCGCCCCATCCAGTAGCCAAGCAGCAGACCCGCACTCACTGCCCAGAGCATGTCCTTGATCAACCAGTCGCCGAGCCAGGCATGCCCGCTGTTCTGTTGCAACAACAGCCCAAGGATGACGAAGGGAAAGGCCACTCCGTCGTTCAGGCCAGCCTCACCGGACAAGCTGAAGCGCACAGGATCATCGTCCTGGGCATCAGCCACCTGCACCAGTGTTGCAAGCACGGGATCTGTGGGTGCAAGAATTGCCCCGATCAGTACTGCAATACCCCATTCAAGGTCCAGGCCGTAGTGCAATAGCAGCGTGACGCCACCTATGCAGAGCATCATCACAGGCCCCGCCAGGTAAAACGCGCTCCCCCATCGGCGGTCGTGCAAGGGCAAGCGCAGTTTCAAGCCGCTGAAGAACAGCGAAAACAACACCGCCACCTCGGTCAGGTGCTCCATCCATCCCTTGGAACCGCTGACATCCAGGTGGAGAAGACCCAACCCGGACGCTCCCAGGCCGATGCCCAAGACCAGACAAACCACCGAGGAAGTCACCGGAATCCAGCGTAAATAGGAGGAAGAGAGCGCCAGCAGCAGCAAGACTGCGCCCAGCATGGCGAACCAGACGATGAAGGTCATCTGCGCAGCAGCCTTGGTAAAGTGCTCGATGATGGTTTGACGTTCAGTGGCGACGGGTCGTTCAGCTGCGATAACCGATTCCCTGTAAACAACCTGTGGAAGCGGGCTTGCGCCCGAAGCAGGCTGCGCGGTGGTTGGCACGGGCTACGCCCGTGTTCGCGGGGCAAGCCCGCTCCCACATGGACCGCATTGCGTGCAACTCATGCGCCGTACCTGTGGGAGCGGGCTTGCCCCGCGAACCCCGGCGCAGCCGGGGCCATATTGACCGGCCTTATGCAGGCAGTTGCTGCAAAGTGCACCTCATGTCGCATGACCCAGTGCCCGGCGTATCTTGACGAGCAGCTCGCTGATCTGGAACGGCTTGATCAGCAGGTCCATCCCGCTGCCCAGGAACGCCTGGCGGTCCAGAGCGGTTTCCGCGTAGCCCGTCATGAACAGTACCGGCAGCCCTGGCCGGTAGATCCGCGCCATATCGGCCAGCTCGCGGCCGCTTATGCCTGGCAGGCCAACGTCGGTCAGCAACAACTGAATGCCGCTATCTCCACGCAGATGATCGAGTGCCTGCTCGATGGTTTGGGCCAGGATGCAACGATATCCTGCATCGGTCAGTACTTCTGCCACTGACAGGCGCACCGACGCCATGTCCTCGACCACCAGCACATATTCACCGGCCCCTTGCTGGTCGACTTGCGGCCTGTGCGCCTCGCAAGCCTCCTGCTCGTCGCTGGCAGGCAACATCAGGGTGACTTCGGTGCCCACCCCCGGCGCGCTGTGGATCGACACGTGCCCGCCCGACTGGCGGGCAAAACCGTAGATGGTCGATAGCCCAAGACCGGTACCTTGTCCTACCGGCTTGGTAGTAAAAAATGGATCGAAGACCTTTTCCAGCAGCTCCGGCGCGATACCACAGCCATCATCGCGCACCGTCACCGCCACGTAAGGGCCATCGCGCAGGTTGGGGTCGCCGAGTGAGAAGGTCGCCGCCGTATTCACCCAGATATGCCCGCCCTTGGCCAAGGCGTCGCGGGCGTTGATCACCAGGTTGAGTACCGCGCTCTCCAGCTGGATCGGGTCGACCAGCGCGGTGGTGGGCTCGCGTGACAGCTGCAGTTGCAGCACGATTCGCTCACCAATGGTGCGATTGATCAGTTCCTCCAGTGAACGAACCCGCTCGTTGATGTCCACTGGCCGCGTGTCCAGAGGTTGCTGCCGTGCGAAGGCGAGCAGACGGTGAGTCAGCGAGGCGGCGCTCATGGCAGAAGTCAAGGCCGCGTCGGCGTAGGCAGGGACCTTTTCGGTCCGGTTCTCTGCTACCCGTTTGCGGATCAGCTCCAGGCTGGTGATGATGCCGGTCAACAGGTTGTTGAAGTCATGGGCAATACCGCCTGTCAGGCTGCCCAGCGCATCCATCTTCTGCAGCTGCAACAGTTGCGCCTCGGTCTGCTCACGCTGGGCCGTCTCTCGCGCCAACTGGGTGTTGGCATCCTCCAGCCGCGCCAGATGCGAGCGCTCGCGGTGGCGATGCTCGGTGACGTCCTCGACAAACACCAGGCACAATCCCGGCTTCCGGTAGGGCGATAGCTGCCATTCGGTATCCCGGGGCATGCCGCCCACGTGCATGGCTAACGTGCCACGCCAGCGCTGCCCCGCAAGCAGGTGCTGACGCAAATCGGCGATGGCGGTCTGCTGGTCATCGGCGAAGCATTCCTGCAACGCATCGGGGTTGCGATTATCCTGGATCAACTGCTCGAAGGCATGGTTGCATTCATGCACCTTCAGCCCTGCATCAACCACGGCGATCGGGGCTGACACATTGGTGAAGATTTCCCGAAAACGGGCCTCGCTTTCCCGCAAGGCCCGTTCGGTGTCCCTCACCCGTAGCAGGGTGCCGAGGGTGGCCACCAGCACATCAGCGTCCACAGGGTGGACCAGATAAGCGTCCGCGCCTGCATCGAGCCCGGTAATGATGTCACCCCTCTGGATCGACGCTGCCGATACATGGATCACCGGCAGCAAGGCCGTTTCCGGCCTGGCACGCAGCAGCCGGACGATGTCGAAGCCGCTCATGTCCGGCAGGTTGACATCCAGGATCAGCGCATCGAACTGCCCGCTGCCGATCAACGCCAGCCCCTCGCCACCGGTGCCTGCCTCCGTCACCGTGTACCCATGCAGTGCCAGGCGGCGGCGCAGCGCATAGCGTGTGGTAACGTTGTCGTCGACGATCAGCAGGCGGATGTCAGCGTTCATCAGCGCTCTCCGGGGCCAGCGCCATCGGCAGGATGACAAAAAAACACGACCCGCTGCCAGGCGTGCTTTCCACCCCTACCTTGCCGCCCAGCAGCGCGGCAAAACGCTTGCACAGCGACAGCCCCAGCCCAGTGCCGCGCAAGCGCTTCTGCAGCGGCGAATCGACCTGGGCAAAGTCTTCGAACAAGCTGCCGAGCAGCTCAGGGGCGATACCGATACCTGTATCGCTCACGGCAAAACGGACCTGGTCAGTACCCAGAAGTTGCGCCGACACGCGTACTTCGCCGCGGGTGGTGAACTTCAAGGCGTTGGAGATGAAGTTGCGAAGGATCTGCGCCAGCTTCTTGTCATCCGTGTACATCTTCGGCAGGCCCTGGGGCTCTTCGAAGATCAAATCCACCGCGCCGGTGTCGACGATCGGGCGGAACATGCCGCGCAAGGCCGCGAACAGGTCGAGCATATCGAACCAGGCCGGCGATATGGTGATGCGGCCGGCCTCGATCTTGGCAAGGTCCAGCAGGTCGTCGACCATGTCGCCCAGCTCACGCGTTGCGGTATTGATAAACGCCACCTGCAACTGCTGCTCCTTGCTCAACGGCCCGTCCACCTCGTCGGCGAGCAGGCTGGTGATGCTCAGGATCGAACCCAGCGGCGTGCGGAACTCGTGGCTCATGTAGGACAGAAAGCGGCTTTTCAGGTCCGACGCCTGGCGCAGCTGCTCAGCCTGGCTGTCCAGCTCGGCATACAGTGCCAGCACCCCTTGGTTGGTGTCCTCCAGTTCAGCGCACAACGCCTGGTTTTCGGCCTGCAAGCGGGCGATCAGGTCGGCCTGCTCGACGCTGTTGTTCGATGAGGGTTCAGCCATGCACAGTCTCCAGGTCGATGACCAACACCGTCACATCATCCCGCCCACGGCAGAAATCGCGATGCAATACGGCAGCGATGACCGCCGGGTGGCGGTGAACAAGCCCGGGGTAGGTTTGCAGATTCCAACGGGACTGCAGGCCGTCACTGAACATGATCAACAGATTTCCTTTCACGTGAGCGTAGTCGAACACCTGGCCCTTGCGGTATTGCCCGCCGACGATGCCCGGGTGTGAGGCAAGGCCGCGAGGCCGGTCTGTACCGACGAGGGTTGCGCCGATATTGCCAATACCGATAAACGACAGACGGTCACCCGCGCCGTCGTACTGGGCAATGGCAGCCGCACCGCCACGGGTTCCGGCCATGGCATGGTGCATTTCGCCAAGCACGTGCTCCGGCGCGCTGAATGGCGCCAAAGCAAAAGCCTGGATACCCGCCTTGGCCGCACGCTCGGCCTCTTCGCCATGGCCGAGGCCATCGATCATCACGGCGCTGAAACGCTGCTCGGCAAGCGTCACGTGCCAACTGTCTCCGCAGGCGGGGTCATCGTGCAGCGAATGCTGGGACACGCCGATGCGTATATCCCCGGCCGTATGCTCTTGCCGGTAAATACGCGCGAGTACCACAGCGCCTTTCGCGTCGGCGTGCACGTCAAACACTTGTGCCAGCCGGCTGACCGCCCCTAGCCCGATGCCCTGGGTACCGCCGGTGGAATAACCATCAGCCAGGCAACTGGCCAGGTCGAACCCCTGGGCACGGTCCACCGCCACCAGCTCCATACCCGGGGGGGCGCCATGCGCAAGCACGCGAAGGTGCAGTTCGCCACGCTCGGCGTGCTTGAGCACATTGCTGGCAAGCTCGGTGGCAACAATAGCTGCCCGGCCAGCGTCGGCGGCAGAGAAACCCAGCTGCTCGGCCAGCTTCTGGACCACACGCCGGGCATGGCCGACCTGGCTGGCCTCATCAATGTGCAGCACCTGCGTCAAACTCGCTGCCAGGTTCAGGCCCATCGGGTGATCGTTACCCGGGTGCCTTGCCCGGGAGTGGTGTCCAGATCAAATTCGTCTACCAGCCGGCGAGCGCCGGTCAAGCCCAGGCCAAGCCCGCCACCCGACGTCCAGCCATCGGTGAGGGCCAGTTTGACATCGGCGATGCCCGGCCCCTCGTCACGAAACAACAGGCGCAGGCCTACGCGCCCGGCTTCTTCGATGACCGCCCAGTCCATATCCCCGCCCCCCCCGTATACCACGGTGTTGCGTGCCAGCTCACTGACAGCCGTGACCAGTTTGGTCAGGTCGACCAGCCGCATGCCGCAGTCGGTGGCGAGCTTGCGGGTCAGTTGCCGGGCCAGTACCACGTCCTGCTCCACGCGCACCGGCTGGCTGCCACTCTGGCGGATGCTCATGAGTGGCCTACCCGCTGCCGCAACAGATGCATGCCGCGGTCGACATTCAATGCCGTGCTTACCCCGGGCAAGGTCAGGCCAAGCTCCACGAGGGTGATGGCCACCGCAGGTTGCATGCCGACCAGCACGGTCTCGGCATCCATTATCCGCGAAAGGCCAGAAATACTGGCGATCATGCGGCCAATGAACGAATCGACCATATCCAGCGCGGAAATATCGATCAGCACGCCGCGGGCCGAAGTATGGTCTAAACGCTCAGTAAGATCGTCCTGCAGGCGCAGCGCCAGTTGGTCGTGCATGTCGACCTGGATGGTTACCAGCAGGAATTCACCCATTTGCAGAATGGGAATACGCTCCATCGCCTCACACCTTCTCGCCAGTACTGGTACCCAGACGCGAAAGCGCCAGCTTCAAGGCGTCAGCAAGGTTGGACTTGGTAGTCAGCGTGCCCAGATCGAGGCCCAGGTGCACGATAGTCTGGGCGATCTGGGGACGAATACCGCTGATGATGCAATCGGCGCCCATCAGGCGGATAGCCGTTACCGTCTTGAGCAGGTGTTGCGCGACCAAGGTGTCGACTGTAGGCACCCCGGTAATGTCGATGATGGCAATCTCGGAGCCGGTATCAACAATGCGTTGCAGCAGCGACTCCATCACTGTCTGGCTGCGTTGCGAATCCAGTGTGCCGATCAACGGCAGTGCCAGTACACCCTCCCAGAGTTTGACCACCGGGGTGGAAAGCTCGAGCAACTCTTCCTGCTGGCGCTTGATGACGCCTTCGCGGTTTTTCTGATAGGTGCGGATGGTGTGCAGGCCAAATGCATCGAACAGCTGGGAGATTTCCCACAGTTGTTCAGCCAACAGCGCAGGGTGCTCTGCGTAATGGGCTTGCAACAGTCTGAATAGCGGCCCCTTGAGGGCGAAAATGAAATAGGCCGTTTGGTGCGACTCCTGCCCCACCTGGGCACGGCTGGCAGAGAGTTTTTCGAGGAAACGTCGGGCCTCCTCCCAACCTTCTGCGCCAATGTGCGTACCCGCCTCTTTGCGCAGCCCGTCGATCACCAACTGCAGGAAGTCACGGGTTTCCTGGCGCAAGTCATGTTCACGAATGTTGCGCGTCGCGCCGTTGGCCTCCAGGGCGCTGAGCCACTCCGCCAACAACTGCCCCTGACCACCGACAATTGCTTCCAACGTGCTGTTCTGCAGTGCTGCCATATGCGCTTCGCTCCTGAAAAATGCCTGGCCGGCTGAACGACGTTCGTACCGGCGTTGAAAATGACATCTACCGGTGAAAATAGTTGTGCGGCCGGTCAATAATTTCATTGCGCCATCTTTTGTGACGCTAACTGTAGCCAATTTAGCAGGGGGCGTTGCTACCTCATGCAGCTTGCTCGTCATGGCTGGATGACCCGCCGAGCATCTAGCAGGAACTTTGCTCGCTGTTTGTGGGCCCTTATGGAAGGCCTATCAGTACGAGGAAACATATGATGAGTGCACAACTTAACGGCAAGCGCGTGGCCTTTCTGGTCACCGATGGCTTCGAGCAGGTAGAACTGACCGGCCCGCGTGAGGCGCTGCAAAACAGTGGCGCGGTGGTGGATATCCTGGGCGAAAAGGAAGGCACCGTACGGGGCTGGAACCATGACAAACCCGCCGACGAATTCAATGTGGATGCTACCTTCGACAGCGCGCAGCTTGACCTCTACGACGCCCTGGTGCTGCCCGGCGGCGTGCAGAACTCCGACACGATTCGCCTGATCCCCGGCGCGCAAAAGCTGGTAAAAAGCCATGATGCGGCGGGCAAGCCGCTGGCCGTCATCTGTCACGGCGCGTGGCTGTTGGTGTCGAGCGGGTTGGCCAAAGGCAAGCGAATGACCAGCTACAAGACCTTGCAGGACGATATTCGCAATGCCGGCGGCACGTGGGTGGACGAACAGGTGGTCGTGGATGGCAACCTGATCACCAGCCGCCAGCCGGATGATATTCCTGCCTTCAATGAACAATTGATCAAGGCGCTGGCAGGCTGAGTCTGATCATCGTCAGCCCGTCTCCTGGTCGCACCGGTTGCCGACCAGGAGGCGCTGGTCACGCCAGCTGAATGAAAACCGAATAGCTGCCCAGCAAGATCCAGAACCCGAGAAAAATCCAGGGCGTACGCAAGGAAAACAGCAACGACTTGCGGTGGCCCGCCTGAGAAGTTTCAGCCTCGCAGAACAGCGGCGATTCATCATAAGCCAACCCCATCATTGGCTCGCTGCGCAGCAAGTGGCTTTGCTTCAACTGCCAGTGCTCGATGATGCGGAACGCCGCGCGAATGCCTGGCCAGGCGTTCAGTGTACTGAGCACACCGAGCAGTGCCAGAAAAGCCGGCACCATCAAGGTGAACATCTCGCCCCAGCCCTGGTTCAGGTTATTCATCGCCGAGACGTACGCGATGACCAGAAACGACTGCGCCGTGAGATAGGCATCAGTGCGGTTGGCCAGGATGCTGGTCTCGTACTGAATTTCGCGTCGATAGAAGTCCAGCCGCTCTTTCGGCGTACCGAACATCCTTGCATTTTGCTGATCGATCTCATGTTCAGGTGTGCTGGGCGTGATGATTCGAGGCACTGCGGTACTCCTTGAATGCGTGAGCCTTGCCCGTGACAGCGCAAGACCGGTCAGCGGTAGAGCTGTCCAGGCAACGAAAATTCATTGGCAATGCATGGGACAACCGCCCGTCGCACAAAGCCAGTATCCACTTCAACACCGGCAGCGCTGCCCCCCTCGAACGGTAACGAACGTTTCCGACTGCTGGAGTGACCACCATGAGCGACTACCCTACCCCTCCCTTCCCATCCCAACCGCAAAGCGTTCCCGGTTCACAACGCAAGATGGAGCCGTATCCGGACTGTGGCGAGCAGACCTACACCGGCAACAACCGGCTCGAAGGCAAGATCGCCCTGATTACCGGAGCCGACAGCGGCATCGGGCGCGCGGTGGCAATCGCCTATGCGCGTGAGGGTGCTGACGTGGCCATTGCCTATCTGAATGAACATGAAGATGCGCAGGAAACGGCGCGCTGGGTCGAGGCCGCTGGCCGCCAATGCTTGCTGCTACCCGGCGACCTGGCACAGAAACAGCAGTGCTACGACATTGTCGACAAGACCGTGGCACAGTTCGGGCGCATCGATATCCTGGTCAACAACGCCGCGTTCCAGATGGCCCACGAGAGCCTGGCCGACATTGACGACGAAGAATGGGTGATGACGTTCGACACCAACATCACTGCCATTTTCCGCATTTGCCAGCGCGCTCTGCCCTCCATGCCCAAGGGCGGTTCGATCATCAACACCAGCTCGGTCAACTCCGACGACCCGTCACCCAGCCTGTTGGCCTATGCCGCCACCAAAGGGGCTATTGCCAATTTCACCGCTGGCCTCGCCCAGTTGCTGGGCAAACAAGGGATTCGAGTGAACAGCGTGGCCCCAGGCCCTATCTGGACACCACTGATCCCGGCCACCATGCCTGATGAAGCGGTGAAGAACTTCGGTTCAGGTTACCCCATGGGGCGGCCGGGGCAACCGGTCGAGGTGGCGCCGATCTACGTCTTGCTGGGCTCGGATGAAGCCAGCTACATCTCGGGTTCGCGCTACGGCGTTACAGGGGGCAAACCTATCCTTTGAACCGCACGACGGCCCCAGTCGCTCAAGAGCACAGGTGATAACGCATCGCGCCTGTGCTACCAGACATCAACATCGTTGAACCCTGCCCGCCACTGCCACTCAACACCAAGGAAGCCATTATCCATTCGCCCGCAACGAGGTGACACCATGAATGCTATCGATCTGCTGATTCAAGACCACAAACTGGTCAAGAAGCTGTTGGAAGAGCTCTCCTCGACCACTGAGCGTGCCGTAAAGAAGCGCGCCGATCTGCTCCACCGCATCGAGCAGGAATTGCAGGTTCACACGGCCCTTGAGGAAGACATCCTCTACCCCGCCATCAAGCAGGCCGGTGGCAAGGAGGAAGCCAAGATGTATTACGAAGCCAAGGAAGAACACCGGACTGTCGATGCCCTGGTGCTCCCTGATCTGCTCCATACGGACACCGGCACCCTTGAATTCGCCGGTCGGGTGAAGGTGATGAAGGAGCTGCTCGAACATCACATCGAGGAAGAGGAAGAGGCGCTTTTCCCCACGGCGAAAAAGCTTCTTGGTAAAGACCAACTGGACGAACTGGGGGCTGCCATGGAAGCCCAGAAAAAACTGCTCAAGGGTGAGCAGCGGGCTGCATGAGGAGAAGGCGCCTCGCCAGATCGGGCGCGACCGGAGAAAGGCACAGGGTGGCGCTGATGCCACGTCTTGCAGACCGCTCACTGCAGTGTGCACACCGTTGAAACTTTATCGACGCGTGCCAAGTCCAGACACCTATCAATCACGGAACGGGAGCAGGCAATGACCGGCACGGTAGGCGACTTTCTGGTGGAGCGTTTGTATCAATGGGGCGTGCGGCGCATCTTCGGTTACCCCGGCGACGGCATCAACGGCGTGTTCGGCGCGCTGAGCCGGGCCAACGGCAAGATTGAATTCATCCAGGCCCGCCACGAGGAAATGGCCGCCTTCATGGCCAGCGCCCATGCCAAGTTCACCGGCGAGCTCGGTGTTTGCATGGCCACCTCCGGCCCGGGCGCTTCGCACCTGCTTACTGGCCTGTACGATGCGCGTATGGACCATCAGCCGGTGCTGGCCATCGTCGGCCAACAGGCCCGTGCGGCCCTGGGCGGGCATTACCAGCAGGAACTTGACCTGGTGTCCATGTTCAAGGACGTCGCTGGCGCGTTCGTGCAACAGGCTTCGACCCCGGAGCAGGTGCGCCACCTGCTCGACCGCGCGGTGCGTACGGCCGTCGGCGAACGCCGCGTCACCGCTGTGATCCTGCCCAACGACCTGCAGGACCTGCCCTACCACGAACCACCGAGGGCTCACGGTACCGTGCATTCCGGCATCGGCTACAGCAAGCCCCGGGTGTTGCCGTTCGATGAAGACCTGCAGCGCGCCGCCGATGTGCTCAATGCCGGGCGCAAGGTGGCAATCCTGGTGGGCGCTGGCGCCCTGCAGGCGACTGATGAGGTTATTGCGGTGGCCGAAACACTCGGCGCTGGCGTGGCCAAGGCACTGCTGGGCAAGGCTGTTCTACCAGACGACCTGCCGTGGGTTACCGGGTCGATCGGCCTGCTGGGCACCGAACCCAGTTATCAGCTGATGACCGAATGCGACACGTTGCTGATGATCGGCTCCGGCTTCCCCTATTCCGAGTTTTTACCCAAGGAAGGCCAGGCGCGCGGTGTGCAGATCGACCTGCAGCCCGACATGCTCAGCCTGCGCTACCCGATGGAGGTCAACCTGGTCGGCGATGCCAGTGAAACTTTGCGCGCACTGCTGCCACTGCTCGAACACAAGACCGAACGGCGCTGGCGGGACAAGGTCGAGACCTGGCGTGCGCAGTGGGACAAGACCGTGGCCAAACGTGCCCTGGTCAAGGCTGACCCGATCAACCCACAACGCGTGGTCCATGAACTGTCCCCGCGCCTGCCCGAGCACGCCATCATCACCAGCGATTCTGGCTCCTGCGCCAACTGGTTTGCCCGCGACCTGCAGATCCGCCAGGGCATGCAGTGCTCGCTGTCCGGTGGCCTGGCCTGCATGGGCGCGGCCGTGCCCTATGCGATCGCGGCAAAGTTCGCCCACCCGCAGCGCGCGGTGGTTGCCCTGGTAGGTGATGGGGCCATGCAGATGAACAACCTGGCTGAATTGATCACGGTGGCCAAGTACTGGCAGCAGTGGGACAACCCGCAGTGGATCTGCGCAGTGTTCAACAACGAAGACCTCAACCAGGTCACTTGGGAGCAACGGGTGATGGAGGGCGACCCCAAGTTCGAGGCTTCGCAATCCATTCCTGACGTTCCCTACCATTTATTCGCCATTTCCATTGGCCTGCAAGGGATCTACGTAGACCGCGAAGAGCACGTCGCCGAAGCGTGGGAGCGCGCACTGGCCGCTGATCGGCCGGTACTGATCGAGTTCAAGACCGACCCGAACGTGCCACCTCTGCCACCTCATATCAAGCTGGAGCAGGCAAAGAAGTTCGCCAGCACCTTGCTCAAGGGTGACCCGAACCAGGCCGGGGTCATTGTGCAGACGGCCAAGCAAGTGCTCAGCTCAGTGCTGCCCGGCAAAAAATGACGCCCGAACAGAGCCCGCGCAGCTGCGCGGGCCAGGCGTTTTCACACGTTCTTTGATCGGGCGCGACGTGCACCCAGCGCTATCCAGGCGGGTGCATGATCGCTGGCCTTGACCTCGTTGCGCACCCAGGCATCCACCCCCGCCTGCTTCAGGTAGGGGGCCAGTTCGGCGTTCAGCAACAGGTGGTCGATGCGTAACCCGGCATTGCGCGGCCAGTGGTTTCGGAAATAGTCCCAAAAGGTGTAGACACGCTCGTCCGGGTACAGATGGCGTATGGCATCGACCCAGCCCTGGTCCAGCAGTTGCTGGTAACACGCGCGCGACTCAGGCTGGAGCAAGGCGTCCTTCAGCCAGGAGCGGGGGTTGTAGATATCCATGTCGGTGGGCACGACATTGAAATCACCGGCCAGCAGCGTGGGGTGGCCGCTTTGATACAGGCTATGCGCATGCTTGATCAGGCATTCGAACCAGCGCAGCTTGTAATCGAACTTGGGCCCTGGCTGCGGGTTGCCGTTCGGCAAGTAGAGGCACGCTACCAGCACCCCGTGTACCGCCGCTTCCAGATAGCGGCTCTGGCTGTCATCCTCCATGCCTGGCACGCCGCGCCGAACCTCCAGCGGATCGCTGCCCCGCGCCAGGATGGCCACCCCGTTCCAGGAGGGTTGCCCTTGGTAAAGGCAGCCATAACCTGCCGCCTCCAACTGCGCGCGAGGGAACTGCTGGTCGCTCGCCTTCAGCTCCTGCAGGCAGGCGATATCGGGCTGCTCGCGCTCCAGCCAGGCCAGCAGCGCGGGCAAGCGGCTGCGGATGCCATTGATATTGAAGGTGGCAATTTTCATCGCTTTCATGCGTCAGGGTCGCTGACATGGGCCTGCACGGCATCTTCCAGGGCGCGGATATGCGCCTCATCGGCCAGCGCCTTGAGCGCCAGCCAGTCATCCCAGTCGATGGTGCCATCGTCGCGCAGGGCTTCTGCGGTACGAACCAGTTCATGGTGGTAGGCATCCGGTGACTCGCGCCGGTAACTGATGTCATCGTACTGGGCGTACCAGGCTTTCAGTTCGGGAATGCTGCGCTCGATGCTCATGAAGGTGGCCTCGCTGTACCCTTTGCTTGTGAGAGCCCTGGCGTGGCGGGACGTTCAATTGCTGTAGCACGTGGCAGGGTTGGCTGCTGTGGGAGCGGCGTGCCCGCGAAGCAGGCTGCGCGCTGGATGGCACGGGCTTCGCCCGTGTTCGCGGGGCAAGCCCGCTCCCACAGTGATCGCGCCAGCTTTTAGAAGTTGAGCAAGACAGTTGCTCCCACCGTGATCGCGCAGGCTTTCAGGCGCTGTGCAAAACAGCTGCTACCACAGGGTGAAGCAGCGCTCGCAGGGGCTGTGGGGGCCGTGGCCCCCCGACAACGGCATCAACGCAGGTAGTCCTGCACCCACTTTACCCAACAATCGGCGCCGATCTTCACCAACGCATCATTGAAATCGTAGTGCGGGTTATGCACCGAGCACCCATGGAACTCGCCTGTACCATTCCCCAGCATGAAGTAACAGCCAGGTCGCGCCTGCAACATGTAGGCAAAGTCTTCGGTGCCCATGACCTTCTTCGGCATCTTGTCCAGTAACGAGCCGTCGGCGAACAATGGCCTCAGGCTTTCACGCAGCAACGCACTTTCGTGATCACTGTTGCACAACGCGGGCGCCAGTTGAGTGAATTGCACATCGATCTCCACGCCAAAGCTTTCGGCATGCCCCCTGGCCAGGGCGTCAATGCGGCTGTTGATCTTTTGCTGGGTCTCGGCCGTGTCGGTGCGCACGCTCAGCAGCATGCTGGCCTCGTCAGGAATGATGTTGTAGACGGTACCGGCCTGGATCATGCCGATGCTGATGACGGCATAGTCCTCGACGCTCAGGTTGCGCGACTTGATGGTCTGGATGCCACTGATCAGGCTGTTCAACGCCATTACCGGGTCCACCGACAGTTCCGGCATCGCCCCGTGGCCACCTTTGCCCGTGATACGAATGCTGACGCGCTCGGAGGACGCCATGGTTGGGCCGGTTTGCACCACGCAGGTGCCCACCGGCATGCCGGGCATGTTGTGCAGCGCGTACACCGAGTCACACGGGAAGCGCTCGAACAGGCCGTCGTCGATCATCACCCTGGCCCCGGCCAGGCCCTCTTCGTCCGGCTGAAAGATCACGTTCAACGTGCCGTTGAAATTGCGTGTTGCCGCCAACTGTGCTGCAGCTGCCAACAGGATCGCGGTGTGCCCGTCATGCCCACAGGCATGCATGCGGCCGGGGATTTTGCTGGCATGCGCAAAGGGGTTCTTCTCACTCATGGGCAGTGCGTCCATGTCAGCTCGCAGGCCAATGCTGCGGGGGCTTTCCCCTACCTGCAACACCCCGACAACCCCATGCCCGCCCACGTTGCGATGCACCTCATAACCCCAGGCCTGCAACTTGTCGGCTACCAGCGCCGCCGTGTCAGGCGTGTCGCCACCAAGCTCCGGCGCGGCGTGAATCTGCCGGCGGATCACGACGAACTCATCCAGCTCTGCTGCCGGGGCCTGAGGTTGATCATTCTGGAAGACAGTCATGTTCAAAGTGCCCATGTCATTCGCATCCTGTGTTTTCGGGGAAGTTTTTGAGGCAGGCCAGGCTGAGAACGCCGCCAGCCAGCAGGAAGTAGGCCGGCGCCAACGGGGTGCCGAGCGCCGCAATCAGCCAGGTCGCCACCAGCGGCGAAAACCCGCCGAAGATGGTCACCCCCAGGCTGTAGCTGACCGAGGTACCGAAGGAGCGCTGCGCTTTGGGGAAGCCCTCCATCATCAGCGCAAAGAACGCACCGGCACCGATGCAGGTGGGCAAGATCAGCACCGCTACGCACATCATGGCCAGGCCCATGTGTTGCACCTGCCCCAGCAGGTAGAACACCGGCAGGGTCAGCACCACTGGCGTGGCTACCGTCCACCCCAGCAGGCGTTTGCGCAGCTGGTACCTGTCGGCGAACTTGCCCGCCAGCGGGCAGATGATCGCCATGCAGCCGCTGCTGATACAGGCAATGGCCATTGCGCTGCCTGGCGGGTAGTGCAAGGCCGTGGTCAGGTAGGTGGGCATGTAGAACACGAACAGGTACATGCCGATGGTCGAGCTGGCCATCAGGCCGATGCCTTGGGCGATACGTTTGAGCACTTCGGCGTCCAGCGCCGGCTCGGCCTTGTGCGCTGCGGCGGCCTCGTGGGTTTCCGGCAAGCGCGTGCGTATGTACCAACCGACCGGGCCGATCAGCAGGCCAAAGATGAACGGTATGCGCCAGCCCCAGCTTTCCAGGGCAGCGGGGTCGAGCAACTGGCTGAGCGCAAAGCCGAAGCCGGCGCCCAGCAGGGCGGCGTAGCCCTGGCTGGCGGCCTGCCAGCTGACGTTCTGGCAACGCTTGCCAACCGCGCTGGACTCCATCAGGAACACTGACGCAGTACCCACCTCCCCGCCTGCCGACATACCCTGGATGAGCCGGCCGACCACCAGCAGCACCGTGGCAAAAATACCGATCTGCGAGTAGGTGGGCGCAAACGCGATCAGCGCTGTGCCCAAGGTCATCAGCCCGATGGTAAGGCTAAGCGCCGCCTTGCGCCCGCGCCGGTCGGCATAGCGACCGATGACCATCGCCCCCACCGGGCGCATCAGGAAACCGACGCCGAAGGTGGCCAGCGACATCAACAACGATGCCATTGCCGACTCGGAGGGGAAGAAATGCCTGCCGATCAGCACAGCGAAGAAGCTGTAGATCGTGAAGTCGTACATTTCCAGTGCATTGCCCAGCGAGCAGGCAATCAAGGTTTTACGTGAGGAAGATGCCTGCGCGGCTGAATGCGCGCCCGTCTGCATAAGGGGCGGTGCGGGTAGCGGTCTGGTCATTGTTATCTCCGATGGCAATTCGCGGCGTGCAGCGAATATCGGCCAATCGGGCACCCAACACACTTGCAGTTTCGGCATGTGGCTAACCGATGGTTAATTGACCGACCCGGTCATTGACCAAATTGCCCTAAACTGGCGCGCAGATTGCCCTGCCTCTGCGCGCTGCCCCATCAGTGCTCACTCAACCGGGCAGCAAGCGCGGCCTCGCGCGGGTTCGAAGCCTGTCTAGCGCAGACGTTCTCGCCAACCGTAACGCCCCGCGGGGCCTTGATTAACCAAACGGCATGACATGGCCGAATAAGCAATCACGCTGCAACGTGCTGTTCACCGACGCTACAGCCACCACATCACTGTGCTGGCCTGGAGTCGTGAATGAACACTCGCACTACGTCGTTGTTGTTGATGATCCAAGGGGCATGCCTTGCCGTGCAGGCACAGGCCGAGGGCTTTCCGACGCTCGGCCGGATTGCACCGGGTTTTGGCTATTACGGGGTGGATTACGGTTTCGATGACAAGCTCAAGGTCTACGGCACCGTGGATGCATTCGCCAGCTATCACGACTCGCAGCACCACTCGGGCTTTCGCCTGGCCGGCGGCGGCGCCTGGACCAACAAGGTCGGGCTGTATGCCCGCAAGGGGCTTACCCCTGACACCGTACTGGAACTGGACGTCGAGGAAGGCTTCAACGTCAATGGCAAAGCCCTGGAGGGCACCTGGGACACCATTGGCACCCTGCGCCTGGCAACGCTAGCCCTGCGCTCGCGCACCCTGGGCAAGCTTGAGTTCGGCAAGACCTACAGCATGGGCACGCCCACCTACGCCGACCCGTTCCTGGCCACATATGGCTCGCCCTACACCTACCTGGCCCTGCCTGCCGCCGGCAAGGGCGCCTATTACCTGGACCTGCGCCCCAAGCACACCCTGGCCTACACCAGCCCGAACCTGAACGGTTTCAGCATCGGCACCGCGCTAAGCTTCGGCTTCGACGATGCCGCCAGCCAGGGGCGCACCGTGCGTGGTGGTGGCGCCCGGCTGCAGTATCGTAACAGCCGGGTGATGCTGCTGGCCTCCTACAACCTGTACTACAGCGACCCCTGGGACGACGCTGGCACCTCGCGTCAGACCGCCAACTACTACAAGAGCCTGTCGGCGTTCTACGATTTCGGCCCACTGGCCACCAGCCTGACCTGGCAACGCCAGGACGTAGACCAGGCCGGCACGCCCAGTACCACGCTGTACACCTTCGGGGTGATGGCGCCGGTCGGCGAGCGGGACGTGCTGCGCCTGGCCGTGATGCAGCGCCAGGTTACCGCCCGCGACAAGGACGCAGCAGGCGTGATGATTGGCTATGACCATTTCATCAACCCACGCTGGGCCATCTATGGCCGGCTGGGCCTGATTGCCAACCAGCGTGCGTCGTCGGTCACCTACGCTGGCACCCCGGTGGATCAGGTTGGCGACAACCCCAGCAATGTCTCGCTAGGCATGTACTACCACTTCTGAGGCCACGGGACGGGTTTGCCTGAGCACCTGCCCGCGCAAGCTGTGAAACAGCTCCTGGGCAGGCGCCGTAAGGCTGTGGCGGTCGATACAGACCAGGTTGATGGGGTAGTCCGGAATCAACTCCTGCACGGCCATGACCACGTACTCGCCATCCACACTAAAGGTAAACCCTTGGTCCACCGCCAGCTCGCTGATGGTCATCAACGATTCGGTATTCTTCAGCAGCTTGAGCGCCATCATCACCGAGGTGCATTCAACGGTGTTCTGCGGCACCTGGAGGCCGTTGACCTCGAACAGCTGGTGAAACTGCGAAGCCTGGTCCGACAGCTCATCCAGGCTGATCCAGTGGCCGTACTGCAAGGTGCGCAAAGACTTGGAAAACTTTTGTGCATTGGACGCGTGGCAAATCACCCTGCCCTTGATGCTGCCGAGCGCCTCCCAGTCCAGGCTCAGCCGGCTCAGGGGTTGCTGCGAGGTAATGGCAAAGTCCAGGCTGCCGTCGCGCAGGCGTTGCAGGATCTGGCTGGGACGCAAGTCGGTGATGGTGATCTTCACCCGCGGGTACTTGCGCCGGAAGGCCAGGATGCTTTCATCGACACCATCGAGCATCGCCGTCAGCGAGGTCACCCCGATCGACACCGCGCCCAGCGCGGCATCCTGAATGCTCGCCGCTTCGATCTGCAGGCGACGGATGCTCTCCACCACGAGGTTGGCGTGGCGGATGACGCGCTTGCCTTCCTCGGTAAGGGCCATGCCTTTGTGCGACCGCTGCAACAGGCTGAAGCCGACTTCCCGTTCCAGCTCCTTGATCGAACGGCTCAGCGCAGGCTGGGTAATGTGCATGAGCTTGGAAGCTTCAAGGATGCTGCCTGCGTTGTGGATGGCGACCAACGCCTTGAGTTGGTGAAGTTTCAACCGGGTATACCTTGTTGTTATCGGGTCGGATTGAACATATTCTTCGGCGCCCATGACAGTCCTTGACTGAAAGGCCTGGCGCTTACAACTGACGCAACGCCGCCAGCACGCTCGCTGCATCACTGACCTCGAACTGGCCAGGCGCTTCGACAGCAACGTGCTTGACCACCAGGTTGTCGACAACCATGGCATAACGCAGGGAACGGCGCCCCAATCCACGCGCGGACAGGTCCTGGATCAAGCCCAGTGCGTCGCTGAATTCGCCGTTGCCATCGCCAATCATCCTGACCTTTTCGCCCACCTGCAGGCTGTTGCCCCAGGCATTCATGACAAACGCATCGTTCACGGACACGCAGAGGATTTCGTCAACGCCCGCGGCGAACAACGCTTGTGCCTCAGCCACATAACCTGGGACGTGGCGTTCGGAACAGGTAGGCGTGAACGCGCCGGGCAAACCGAAAACAACCACTTTTTTATGCTTGCAGCGCTCGTGAACGGAAAAGGCATTCGGCCCGATCGCGCAGGCGCCTTCGTCATTGTTGTACGCGTACAGCGTAACGTCGGGCAATAGATCGCCAGTGTTGATCATCGTGGTCTCCTGGGTGCGTTGATGGCCGGGCACGCTATGATGCCGCAGTCCACCAAGCCAGGTACACCATGCCCGCGGCTACATGCGTTCAACGCGCCAATATTGCCTGGGTATGATCGATGGAAGGAACAGGCACCAGCACGCGCCGAGCCGCCAGCCATTCCCGCATGCGCGCCGTATCGAAAATCTGCCCCTCTTCCATCATCACCAGGATGAGCGCTTGTGACATTCGGTAACATCCACACTGGGAGCAATGCCGCTCTTCCCATCCATGGGTGCATTCAACGGATTGCGCCTGCCCTGCGCAAATCAGACAACTCATGTAAGCCCCCTGTTGTTTTTGTCCATGGAGGGTGAACGCAAGGTTACGAAAATCGCATGCCTAGCGCTGTACATGAGATTTTCATGCCAACTTTGAATTCCCTCCCTTTTTATACCCCGATCAGCGCACAACGCTCAACCGGCAACGACCCGTTCCGCTCACTGCACCTGCTGGTCAGCATGGTAGGACGAACGCACCAGTGGCCCGGACGCCACGTTTCTGAACCCCATTGCCAAGCCCTGCTCGGCAAACCAGGAAAAGGTGTCCGGGTGCACAAAGCGCTGCACCGGCAGGTGGCTGCGTGACGGCTGCAAGTACTGCCCCAACGTCAGCATGTCGACCTGATGCTCACGCATGCGCTGCATCACTTCGATCACTTCTTCATCAGTTTCGCCCAGGCCGAGCATCAGCCCGGACTTGGTCGGCACCCTCGGTACCTGTTGCTTGAAGCGCTCCAGCAGGTCCAGCGACCACTCGAAATCCGAGCCCGGCCGGGCCGCCTTGTACAGGCGCGGCACGGTTTCGAGGTTGTGGTTGAACACGTCTGGCGGTTCCTGCCCGGTGATGGCCAGGGCCACCTCCATGCGCCCGCGGTAATCGGGCACCAGGGTTT
The DNA here is from genome assembly GCF_059423245.1 of Pseudomonas sp. GW460-LB5. Taxonomy (NCBI): domain Bacteria; kingdom Pseudomonadati; phylum Pseudomonadota; class Gammaproteobacteria; order Pseudomonadales; family Pseudomonadaceae; genus Pseudomonas; species Pseudomonas sp. GW460-LB5. The sequence goes on along the minus strand of NZ_JBWKXT010000002.1, from coordinate 185,452 downwards.
CCAGCTGAATGCCCGGCGACAGCCTGCGGATCTCGCGCAGGCAATCGGCAAAATGCCCGGCGCCGCCATCGCGCAGGTCGTCACGGTCCACCGAAGTGATCACCACGTACTTCAGGCCCAGGTCGGCGATGGCGATGGCCAGGTTCTTCGGCTCGTCGACGTCCAGCGGCCTGGGCCGACCATGGCCGACGTCGCAGAACGGGCACCGCCGGGTGCAGATGTCGCCCATGATCATGAATGTCGCCGTGCCGCCAGAGAAGCACTCGCCCAGGTTCGGGCAGGCGGCTTCCTCGCACACGCTGTGCAGCTTGTGCTTGCGCAGCAGGGCCTTGACCCGCGCTACCTCAGGCGTGGTAGGGATGGCCACGCGGATCCAGTCGGGCTTGCGTGGCACATCCTCGGTGGGGAGGATTTTCACCGGGATACGCGCCACCTTTTCGGCGCCGCGCAGTTTTACCCCGGCCTGCAACGGCTGCGGGCGCGGTGGTGTGTGTTGCAGTTGTTCGGTTGACATGGCTGGCTCCTGGCTCTGGGCTGATATTGACCGACAGCATCACAGGGGCTGCTTTGCAGCCTTCGCGGGCAAGCCCGCGAAGGGCCGCAGAGCGGCCCCATTTGCTAGGCCGGATATACCGGGAACAGCTTGCACAATTCAGAGACCTGGCCCGCCACATGGGCCTCGACGTCAGCATCACCGAGGTGGTCGAGGATGTCGCAGATCCAGCTCGCCAGGGCACGGCACTCCGCTTCCTTAAAGCCACGGGTCGTCACCGCCGGGGTGCCGATGCGCAGGCCCGAGGTCACGAACGGCGACTGCGGGTCGTTGGGCACGGCGTTCTTGTTCACCGTGATGTGCGCACGCCCCAGCGCAGCATCGGCGTCCTTGCCGGTAATGCCCTGGCGGATCAGGCTGACCAGGAACAGGTGGTTGTCGGTGCCGCCTGAAACCACGTCGAAGCCCCGCTGCATGAACACCTGTGCCATGGCCTGGGCGTTGCTGATGACCTGGCGCTGGTAGTCCCTGAAGCCAGGCTCCAAAGCTTCCTTGAAGCACACCGCCTTGGCCGCGATCACGTGCATCAGCGGCCCGCCCTGCCCGCCCGGGAACACCGCCGAATTGAGCTTTTTCTCAAGCTCCGGGTCCGCCTTGGCCAGAATCAGGCCACCACGTGGCCCGCGCAGGGTCTTGTGGGTGGTGGTGGTGACCACGTCGGCATACGGCAGCGGGTTGGGGTACAACCCCGCCGCTACCAGCCCGGCGACGTGGGCCATGTCGACGAACAGGTAGGCCCCGACCTTGTCGGCGATCTGCCGAAAACGCGGGAAGTCGAGGGTTTTCGAATAGGCCGAGAAGCCCGCCACAATCATCTTCGGCTGGTGCTCGACGGCCAGGCGCTCGACGTCGTCGTAGTCGATCATGCCGTTGGCATCGATGCCATATTGCACAGCGTTGTACAGCTTGCCCGAGGACGACACCTTGGCACCGTGGGTCAGGTGGCCGCCATGCGCCAGGCTCATGCCCAACAGGGTGTCGCCGGCTTGCAGCAAGGCCAGGTAGACCGCAGCGTTGGCCTGGGAGCCAGAATGCGGCTGGACGTTGGCATAACCCGCACCGAACAGTTGTTTTGCGCGGTCGATGGCCAACTGCTCGACCACGTCGACATGCTCGCAGCCACCGTAATAACGCTTGCCGGGGTAGCCTTCGGCGTACTTGTTGGTCAGTTCGGTCCCTTGGGCCTGCATCACCTGCGGGCTGGTGTAGTTTTCCGAAGCGATCAGCTCGATGTGGTCTTCCTGGCGTTGCACTTCGCGGCGGATGGCCCCGGACAGCGCAGGGTCGAAATCGGACAGGGTCAGGCTTTTATGGAACATGGGTGTGATTCCTTGATTGTCTGGTCGGCAAATATGGCCCGGAGCGGCTCCGGGTCAGCAGGGTCAGGCGTCTTGATAGCTCGACAGCGGCGGGCAGGCGCAGGCCAGGTTGCGGTCGCCGTAAACGTTGTCCACGCGCCCCACCGGCGGCCAATACTTGCTCTCGCGCAGGTCGGCAAGCGGGTACACCGCCAGTTCCCGGCTATAGCTGTGGGCCCATTCACCGACCAGTTCGCTGGCAGTGTGCGGGGCGTTCTTCAACGGGTTGTCGAGCGCGTCCAGGGTGCCGTTTTCCACCGCGCGAATTTCTTCTCGGATGCAGATCATCGCGGCGCAGAAGCGGTCGAGTTCCTCCTTGGACTCGCTCTCGGTCGGCTCGACCATCAGCGTGCCGGCCACCGGGAAGGACATGGTCGGGGCATGGAAGCCAAAGTCGATCAGCCGTTTGGCCACATCCTCGACGCCAATGCCGCTGCTGTCCTTGAGCGGGCGCAGGTCAAGAATGCACTCGTGGGCCACCAGGCCGTTCTCGCCGGTGTACAGCACCGGGTAGTGCTCTTCCAGGCGCCGGGCAATGTAGTTGGCACTGAGGATCGCCAGCTGCGAGGCACGCTTGAGCCCTGCCCCGCCCATCATGCGGATGTACATCCAGGTGATCGGCAAGATACTGGCACTGCCATACGGCGCCGCGCTGACCGCACCCTGCTGCTTGGGCAGGTGGCCGTGCCCCGGCAGAAACGGCGCCAGGTGCGCCTTGACGCCGATCGGACCGACGCCGGGGCCGCCGCCACCGTGGGGAATGCAGAAGGTCTTGTGCAGGTTCAGGTGCGACACATCGCCACCGAACTTGCCGGGCGCACACAGCCCGACCATGGCGTTCATGTTCGCGCCGTCCAGGTACACCTGGCCGCCACACGCATGAATGATGTCGCAGATTCGCGTGATGCCGTCTTCGAACACACCATGGGTCGAGGGGTAGGTAATCATCAGGGCCGCCAGCTTGGCCTTGTGTTGCTCGGCCTTGTGCTGCAGGTCGGTCACATCGACATTGCCGCGCTCATCGCAGTTGACCACCACCACCTGCATGCCGGCCATCTGCGCCGTGGCCGGGTTGGTGCCATGGGCCGACGACGGGATCAGGCACACATCACGCCCGGCCTCGCCACGGCTGGCGTGGTAGGCGCGTATGGCCAGCAGGCCGGCGTACTCGCCCTGGGACCCGGCATTGGGCTGCAACGACATGGCGTCATACCCGGTGGCCGCACACAGCATGGCCTCCAGCTCATCGGTCAGTTGACGGTAGCCCAGCGATTGGCTGGCCGGGGCGAACGGGTGCAGGGCGCCGAACTCGGGCCAGGTAATCGGGATCATCTCGCTGGCAGCGTTGAGCTTCATGGTGCATGAGCCCAGGGCGATCATGCTGCGGTCCAGGGCCAGGTCCTTGTCGCCCAGGCGACGCAGGTAGCGCATCAGCCCGGTTTCAGAGTGATAACGGTTGAACACCGGGTGCTGCAGGTAATGCGTGTCACGCAGCAGCACCGACGGCAGGCAATCGGCACCGTCGGCAGCCAAAGCGGCGAACTCCGGAAGCGCCTGCCCGGCGCCCGCGAACACCTGCCACAGGGCCTCGACGCTCTCCTGCTCGCAGGTTTCATCCAGCGCGACGCCAACCCGAACGTCGTCGATCAGGCGCAGGTTCAGCCGGGCAGCGTTGGCCGCCGCCAGCACATCGGCCAACGGCCTGGCGGTTACCACGCTGACGGTGTCGAAGAAGTGCGCCTGTTCGACATGATGCCCAAGCTGGCGCAACCCCTGCACCAGGATCGCCGTCAGGCGATGCACCCGCCGGGCGATCTGTGCCAGGCCTCGGGGGCCGTGGTAAACCGCATACATGCTGGCGATGTTGGCCAGCAGCACTTGTGCGGTGCAGATGTTGCTGGTGGCTTTCTCGCGGCGGATATGTTGCTCGCGCGTCTGCATGGCCAGGCGCAGTGCCGGTTTGCCGAAGCGGTCGATGGACACGCCGACCAGGCGGCCGGGCATGTCGCGCTTGAACGCATCGCGGGTGGCAAAGTACGCCGCATGCGGGCCGCCGAAACCCAGTGGCACACCAAAGCGCTGGGCACTGCCGATGACCACGTCTGCGCCCCACTCCCCCGGGGGCGCCAGCAACGTCAGGGCCAGCAGGTCTGCGGATACCGAAACCAGCGCGCCCGCTGCATGGGCGCGTTGCACCAGGGCGCGGTGATCGACAATTGCACCGGTACTGGCCGGGTACTGCAACAGCAGGCCGAAATAGCCGTCCAGGGGTTGGCCCTCCAGCGCCGCCTCATCACCGATGACCACCTCGATACCCAGTGGCCGCGCACGGGTAAGCAACACATCGAGGGTTTGCGGGTGGCAATGGCGGGAGGCGAAGAACGCCGGGGCTTTGTTCTTCGCCAGGCGCTTGCAGAAGGTCATGGCCTCGGCGGCAGCGGTGGCTTCATCGAGCAACGAGGCGTTGGCGATTTCCATACCGGTCAGGTCGCTGATCAGGGTCTGGAAGTTCAGCAGTGCTTCCAGGCGGCCTTGGGAAATTTCCGGCTGGTACGGGGTATACGCGGTGTACCAGGCCGGGTTCTCCAGCAGGTTGCGCAGAATCGGAGCCGGGGTATGGCAAGGGTAATAGCCCTGGCCGATGTGGTTGCGATACAGCTGGTTGTTCGCGGCAATCGCCTTGAGTGCGGCCAGCGCCTCTGCCTCGCCCTGCCCCGGGGTCAGCGTGAGCACACTGCTGCCTTTTATGCTGACGGGGATGACGCTGTCGACCAGCGCGTCGAGCGAATCATGGCCGGTCAGCGCCAGCATGGCCGCGATATCGCCTTCGCGCGGGCCAATGTGACGGGCAACAAATTCATCAAGCGTGCCCAGCGGGATACACGGGTTGTTCATGGCGGCCACCCCGGTTCAGGCGTTGTCGGCCAGGAAGCGGTCGTAGCCGTCCTGGTCCATCAGGCTATCGAGGTCAGCAGGGTTGCTGGCCTGGATACGGAAGAACCAGCCGTCCTGCATGGGCGAGGCGTTGATCAGCTCAGGGTCGTCGGCCAGTGCCTGGTTAACCGCCACCACCGTGCCTTTCACCGGCATGGTGATGTTGCTGGCGGCCTTTACCGACTCGAGCACCGCGACTTCATTGCCTTCCCCGTACTCGCCAGGCTCCGGCAGTTGCACGAACACCACGTCACCCAGCGCCTGCTGGGCATAGCTGGTGATGCCAACGGTCAGCTCGCCGGTCGCTTCCAGACGCAGCCATTCGTGTTCGGGCGTAAAACGCAGAGTGCTCATGGACGTTCCTCTCTTGTTAGCGGGTGGGTCCCTGTGCGGGACTGCCAGACACAAGAGCAAGGGCGATGCCAACTCAGTATTTTCTATATTTATCAGTAGCTTGGAGCATGCGATCGAACGTTTCGAAGTACCTGCATCGGAGCGTATTCGCTCCACCGCCAGCGCCCGGCAATCATCGATTATGGGGCCCGCCACTGGATGCGGGCTCCACAGCAAAACGGAGCGCAATCACTCCAGTGGAGCGCATTCGAACCGGGTCAGCTACGAGACCCGGCTGGCAATGCCGTACTTGCGCAGGCGCTGACCGATGGCCGTGTGGGAAGTCTGCAGCCGCACGGCCAGTTGCCGGGTTGAGGGGTAGCTCTGGTACAAGTTCTCCAGCAAGGCCTTTTCAAAGGCCTGCACGGCGGCCTCCAGGCTGACGATTTCCGCCCCCTCGGCCTGCTGACTGCTCAATGCGGTGCCGGCCAGTTCCAGGTCGTCGCAGTCGATCACCTCGCCTTCGCTGATGGCTGCTGCGCGGAAAATCACGTTCTGCAACTGACGCACATTGCCTGACCAGCGATTGCCCAACAGCAGCGGATGGGTGGCCAACGCCAGGCGGCAGGGTGAGCGCTGTATCTGCGCACAGGCCTGGCGCAGGAAATGTTCGGCCAGCAGCAGAATGTCCTTGCCGCGCTCGCGCAGGGGCGGCACCTTCAGGTTGAGCACGTTCAGCCGGTAGTACAGGTCTTCGCGAAAACTGCCCTCCATCACCATGTTTTCCAGGTTACGGTGGGTGGCACAGACCACCCGCACATTCACCCGCACCTCGTTGCCACCCCCCACCCGGCGAAAACTGCCGTCGTTGAGAAAGCGCAGCAGCTTGGCCTGCAGGTAGGGCGACATCTCGCCCACTTCATCGAGAAACACCGTACCGCCATCGGCCAGCTCCAACAGGCCCGGCTTGCCACCGCGCTGGGCGCCGGTGAAGGCGCCGGCGGCGTAGCCGAACAGCTCGCTTTCGGCCAGGCTTTCGGGCAGCGCTGCGCAGTTCAGCGCCAGGAATGACGTATCGCGCCGGGCACTGAGCGCATGGCAGGCACGGGCCACCAGCTCCTTGCCCGTACCGGTCTCGCCCTGGATCAGCAACGGCGCCTCCAGGCTCGCCACTTTGTGCAAGCGCGCCTTGAGCGCCTGCAGCGCGGCCGATTCCCCCAGCAACGCCCCAAGCCCTTCACCGTTGTCATGCAGCAGCGAGGCCAGGCGCTCGCCGATGCGGCTGGGTGGGTACAGGGTCAGCAAGCCCCCCACCAGGCCTTCGGCGCCGCCGCTGATGGGCGTGGCCTCCAGCAGCAGGGACTGGTCCTGAAAGCTCACCTCGCACATGGGCAGGCGAAAACCCTTGTCGATCAGGTTCTGCGCCAGGTTCGGCTCGGCAAACAGCTTGCTCAACGGCTCACCCGCCGGCTCGTGGCCCACCAGGCTGACCAGCGTCGGGTTGGCCAGCAGCACATGGCCAGTGGGGTCCACTGCCAGCACCGGGTCGCTCATGGCGGCCAGCAAGGCCTCCAGCTGCAAGCGCCGGCGGTGGCCGGGCAGGAAGTCGACCAGCGACACCTCCTGCACACCGTCCACCCCCAACAAGGCGGCATACAGTTCATCCAGCACGACCGGGGACAGCGTCGGGGCATCGATGTAGACATTCGGCGGAATCATTTCCACCGCGTCCAGGTTGAGGTTGCGCGCCCCGAGCAGCGACAGGATTTCCTGGGTGATGCCGACACGGTCGACAAAATTGACGTGGATTCTCATCTAAGCTCCTCAGCCAAAATCCGTGTTTGGCAACAAGACAACAAGGGGACAGCGCAGCGCGCCGTCCCCTTGGGCAACACATGAATGGGCCGGTCAATCAGCGTCAAACGACAACTGCGCCGTCGCCTGTTTTTTCTGGCGGATGGACCGGTACGCCAGGCCCAGCACGGCAAACCACACCGGCACCAGGTACAACGCCATGCGGGTGTCGGCCTCCAATGCCAGCAATGCCAGGATGCAGGCGAAGAACGCCAGGCATACCCGGCACATCACGGTGCCGCCCGGCATCTTGTACTTCGACGCCTGGTGCAACGGGTCGCGCTGCTTGCGGTACGCCAGGTACGACAGCAGGATGATCGACCAGACAAACATGAACAGCAGTGCCGATACCGTGGTAATCAGGGTGAAGGCATCGAGCATGTTCGGCACCAGGTAGATCACCAGCGCCCCGCCGGTCAGGCACATACACGAGAAGATCAGGCCATTGGAGGGCACGGCACGGCGGGACAGTGCGCCGAACTTGCCAGGCGCATCACCGTCCATCGCCAGGCCGTAAAGCATGCGGCTGGTCGAGAACACGCCGCTGTTGGCCGACGACATGGCCGAGGTCAGTACCACGAAGTTGATGATGCCTGCGGCTGCCGGCAGGCCGGCCAGCACGAACAACTCGACGAAGGGGCTCTTGTTGGCCACCACTTCACGCCACGGGGTAACGGCCATGATGGCGATCAGCGCCAGCACATAGAACACGATGATGCGCACCGGAATCGAGTTGATCGCCCGCGGCAGGTTGCGCTCCGGGTTCTTGGTTTCGGCCGCAGTCGTACCCACCAGCTCGATGCCGACGAAGGCAAACACCGCTATCTGAAAGCCCGCGAAAAAGCCCATGGCGCCGTGGGGGAACATCCCGCCGTCGTTCCACAGGTTGGCCAGCGCTGCGGCATGCCCGGCCGGCGACTGATAGGCCGCCGCCACCATGTAGAAGCCGGTGCAGACCAGCGCGCAAATGGCCACGATCTTGATCATGGCGAACCAGAACTCCATTTCCCCGAACATCTTGACGGTCATCAGGTTCAACGTCAGCAACAGCCCCACGCAGGTCAGCGCCGGTATCCACAATGGCATGTCGGGGAACCAGAATTGTGTATAGGCAGAAATGGCAATCACATCGGCAATGCCGGTGACAATCCAGCAGAACCAGTAGGTCCAGCCGGTAAAGAACCCCGCCCACGGCCCTAGCAGGTCAGCAGCAAAGTCGATGAACGATTTGTATTGCAAGTTGGACAGCAACAGCTCGCCCATTGCGCGCATGACGAAGAACAGCATGAAGCCGATGATCATGTAGACAAAGATGATGGAAGGCCCAGCCAGGCTGATGGTCTTGCCAGAGCCCATGAACAGGCCGGTGCCGATGGCACCGCCGATGGCGATCAGCTGGATATGGCGGTTGGACAGGTTGCGTTTGAGTGCGTGTGCGTCACCTTCAGGCGGGCAGTGACCGTGCGGCAAGTTAGTCATTGTTATGTACCTTGCTGGTTTAATTGTTTTTATAACGTCACAAGTTCAACCCTCGGGACCGGATGAACAACGTTCAGTGCCGAGCGAGTGCAAGGTGGGGGAGCAAGGTCTGTGCCAAGCGCAAATACTGCGAGTTAGAGGGGTTCTGGCGTAAAGGGCTGGACCGGCTGTAAAGAAGTCACTCCATCTATTTGTGTCAATCAGGCCCTAGAACTGCCCAAGGCATCGCCAGCGCTGTCCTTGCACGACCTGTATCGAAATCATTCCAATGGAGCGCATTCAGTCCAATCTCATGGCCTGGACTGGCCTCTGTGGGAGCGGCCTTGTGTCGCGAAAGGGCTGCAAAGCAGCCCCAGCAATTTGTGCTTCTGCGCTGAAATCCTGGGGCTGCTTTGCAGCCCTTTCGCGACACAAGGCCGCTCCCACATTGACCGCGTCAACCGGTAGTTTAACGGACAGGCATCTCGCGCACCGGCTTGCGGCTACGCTGCTCTTCTTCCCAGCCCCCCACCAGCCCAACCGGCACATCAGCCGGTGCCAGCGGCTGGCGCCCGCGCACCAGGTCGGCGGCGCGCTCGGCCAGCATGATGGTCGGGGCGTTGAGGTTGCCATTGGGCTCGCTCGGGAACACCGAGGAGTCGATCACCCGCAGCCCCTGCAAGCCGTGTACACGCAACGCAGAGTCCACCACTGCCATGTCATCCTCGCCCATGCGGCACGAGCCGCACGGGTGCATGGTGCTTTCCATGTTGGCGCGCACGAAGGCGTCGATTTCTTCGTCGGTCTGCACCTGCGGCCCCGGCGCCAGCTCTTCGCCGCGGTAGCGGTCCATGGCCGGCTGGGCGATGATCTCGCGGGTCAGCCGCACACAGCGGCGGAAGCCCTCGCGGTCCTCTTCGCTCGCCAGGTAGTTGAAGCGGATTTGCGGGTGCTGGTAAGGGTCGGCCGACAACGCCCGCACATGGCCCCGGCTCTTGGGCTTGTTGGGCCCGGTCAGCACCATGAAACCATGCCCCTTGAAGGGCTTGTCGCCGTCGTAGCGCATGGCCGCTGGCAGGAAGTGAAACTGGATGTCCGGCCAGCGCAGGCCCTTGGACGAACGGATGAAGCCGCCCGCCTCGAAGTGGTTGCTGGCCCCCAGGCCGTCCTTGAACAGCAACCAGCGCAAGCCGATCAGGGCCTTGCCCAACAGGTTCATCTTGCCGTTGAGGGTTACCGGCTCCTTGCACGCATACTGGATGTAGATTTCCGAGTGGTCCTGCAGGTTCTCGCCCACCCCAGGCAAGTCGTGGCGCACCTCGATACCGGCGTTTTTCAGCACCGCAGCCGGGCCGATGCCGGAGCGCTGCAGCAAGTGCGGCGAACCGATCGGGCCAGACGCCACGAGCACCTCGCGGTTGCACATGACTTTGTGCGTCTGCCCGCCCTGGTCGTACTCCACGCCCACCGCCCGCTTGCCCTCCAGCAAGATGCGCCGGGTCATGGCATGGGTGATCACGGTCAGGTTCGGCCGGCTCATGGCCGGGCGCAGGTAGGCATTGGCGGTGGACCAGCGCACGCCATCCTTCACCGTCATGTGCATGGCACCAAAGCCTTCCTGCATGTAGCCGTTGCAGTCGTCGGTCTTGATGTAGCCGGCCTCGGCACCGGCTTCGATCCAGGCACCGTACAGCGGGTTTTTCATGTTGTTGCCGTTGTTGGTCGACAGCGGCCCCGCCCCGCCCCGGTAGTCGTCACCACCGAATTTGTATTGCTCGGCACGTTTGAAATACGGCAGGCAATTGCGGTAGCTCCAGTTTTTCGCGCCCAGGCTTTCCCACTCATCGAAGTCACAGGCATGGCCACGGATGTACACCAGGCCATTGATCGACGACGAACCGCCCAGCACCTTGCCCCGTGGGCAGTGCAGGCGCCGGTTATCGAGGTGCGGCTCAGCCACGGTCTCGTAGTGCCAGTTGTATTTTTTGGTGTTCATCGGCAAGGAGAACGCACTGGGCATCTGGATCAGCACGCTGCGGTCGCTGCCGCCGAACTCCAGTACCAGTACCGAAGTACCGGCGTCTTCGCTGAGGCGGTTGGCCAACACGCAGCCGGCCGAGCCCGCACCGATGATGATGTAGTCGTATCGCTTGGTCATTGTTCTAGTCCTGTGCGCGAAGGCCTACGGCCTCGATATTGCGTGCATTACGCTTTGGGTAGCCGCCCCAACCCAGGCGTGCTGCCAGCAGTCGGGTCAGGCCGTAGTGCACCAGCCCGGCCAGCAGGCAGGACGGTAGCGAGGCCGTGGCGAAGGTGAAGAAGTCGGTATGGGCCAGGGTTTGCGGGTTGAACACCACCACGTAGACCGCAAAGCCCGCCGCCAGCGCCACCAGCGCGACGGGGTTGAAGCCTTTGCAGTAGCGCAAGGGCGACACGCTCTGTTCGGCGTAGATGTGCCGCAGGTTCAGGCGTTGCTTGCGCAGGAAGAAGTAATCGGCGATGCCGATACCGGCCAGAGCGCTGTTAAGGGCGGAGGTCCATACCAGGAAGATGAAGAAGCCATCGTAGATCCCCGGCAGCAACACCACGATAACCACCGGGATGATGCAGAACAGCGCGATCAACACCCCCCAACCCACACTGCGCAGGCGTTCGCCTGCCAGCTGGCGCAAGCCGATCACTGCGGTGTAGAGGATGTTGACCATGCCGGTCAGGTTCGCCAGCGCCAGGAAACTCAAGGCGATGATACCGAAGCCCATGCCACCGGCCAGGCGCATCCACGCCGTGGGGTCGCTGCTGCCCAGGGTGGTGGCCGCGAACAGGCTGACCGACTCACCCAGCGAAGCGGCGCCGAAGATGCCCACCAGGTTGGGCCAGAAGGCCGTACGCTGGTTGCTGCACAGGCGCGACAGGTTGCCGATGTAGGGCCACCACGAAAAGCCCGCAGCAATGTTGATTTCCACCGCGACCATGAAGTTGACGTGCGGGTTCTGGAAGGGTGGCTGCAAGGGCGGCATGGCCAGCAGTTCGTCGAGGCTGTAGCGCCGGGAAATGAAGTACATCAGTGCCAGCATGATCAGGATCAGGCTGGGTGCGATCACCGCACTCAGGCGGCGGATCATGTCCGGCCCGCGCATGGCAACCAGGGCCGCCAGCACAATGGCCAGCAAAGCCCCGGCGGTTACCAGCCAACCGTCTGCGCCGGGCTGGCGCTGTTGCACCAGGGTCTCGAGGTTGTCCAGCGCCCGCCCGCACATCAGCCCAAGCACCGCCAGCCACCCCATGGTCAGCACCACCACCGAGAGGAAGTAGACCAGGCGGCTGCCATTGAGGCCGAACATGCTGCGCAGGAAGGTGAACTGCTCGACGCCGTACTTGCCACAGGGCAGGCAGGTGGACGAGGCAGCCAGCACCACGCCGATAATGTTGCCGATGATGATCGCCGCAATCCCTTGCAAGGGCCCGACGAACAGCGCCGTGGCGCCGCCGATCAGGAACACCCAGGTGGCCACCGCCAGCGCCGAGTTGGCGTAGGCAAAGCCCCAGAAGCCCCAGACCCGCTCACCGGGTAGCAAGGGGGTGTCGCCACGTTCCGCACCCAGGCGAAACTCCTGCTCGCGGGAGGCGCTCATGGCTGGCCTCCCAGGTAGTACGCGCCAGCAATCATCACCAGCACCAGCAGGGTAAGTGCAACCACGTCAGCCGCCGTCAAGGCGCCCGGCCACTGCACACGCTTCTCCAATTCCTCGTAGGCGCACAGGCGCCTTTCCAGGTCCTGCGCACGTTCCACATCTACTTGGCTGTTCATCGGCATCACCTCGACAGGTTCTTGTTCTTGAAATTCGATGCTTGATTGAACCTGCGTCGCTCGCCAAACCTCAGCGACGCAGACAGGCCCTGAACCTCAGGGCAAGGTGATCCAGACCGCCTTGGTCTCCAGCAGAAACTCCAGTTGTTCCGCGCCCAGGTCCTTGCCATAGCCCGACTGCTTGTAGCCACCGAACGGCATGGCCGGGTCGAGGGTGCTGTGGGCGTTGACGTACACGGTACCGGCCCGCAACTGCGGGATCAGCCCGTGCACCCTGCCCAGGTCGTTGGAGTAGATCGCCGCGGCCAGGCCGAACAGCGAGTCGTTGGCCAGGGCCAGGGCCTGCTCCTGGGTATCGAACGGCTGGGTGACCAGCACCGGGCCAAAGATTTCCTCGCTGACGATGCGCATGTCGTTGCGGCAGTGGGCGAAGATTGTCGGCTGCACGTAAAAGCCCGGGCCGTCCAGCGGCTCGCCGCCATAGTGCACCTGCGCGCCTTCAGCCTTGCCCAGAGCAATGTAATCCAGCACCCGCTGCTGCTGTTGCTGCGACACCATGGGGCTGATGAAACACTCAGGGTCGAGCCCCGGGGCGATCTTCAACGTCGCGGTGTAGCGCGCCAGCGCTTCGAGAAATGCCGGGTAGACACTGCGCTCGATGTAAGCACGGGTACCGGCGTCGCACACTTGCCCGGAATTGAAGAATACGCCGTTGGCCACGGCTTGCGCCGCCGCCTCGATGTCCGCGTCGGCAAACACGATCACTGGCGACTTGCCGCCCAGTTCGAGGGTGAGGCGCTTCATCTGGTCTATCGCCGTCTTGCCCACTGTACAACCCACCGGGGTAGAGCCGGTAAAGCTCAGCTTGTCGATGCCCGGGTGGCTGGACATCGCCTGGCCGACCACGCTGCCGCGCCCGGTCACGATGTTCACCACCCCGTCGGGAAGGCCTGCCGCCTGTACCAGTTCGGCAAAGCGCAATGCCGACAGCGAGGTCAGCTCCGCCGGCTTGACCACCACGGTGCAGCCGGTGGCCAGCGCTGCGCCCAGTTTCCAGGCCATGGTTTGCAGCGGGAAATTCCACGGCACGATGGCGCCGACCACCCCTACCGCTTCCTTGCGGGTGTATGCCAGGTAATTGCCTGGTAGCGAAGGCTCGACGGTGCGGCCATGAATCTTGCTGGCCCAACCGGCGAAATAGCGCAGGGTGTCGACCGTGCCCTGAATGTCGACAGCACGCGCCTGCACCACCGACTTGCCCATGTCGATGGCTTCGATCTGCGCCAGTTCGTCGCCGTGGGTTTCGATCAGGTCGGCCAGGCGATGGATCAGGCGTTCGCGCTCCAGCGGTTTCAGCTGGCTCCAGGCGCCACCGTCGAACTGCGCACGCGCGGCGCGCACCGCACGGTCAAGGTCATCTGCGGTACCCATGGGGATGCGCGTCAGTACCCCTTCGGTAGAGGGCTCGACCACCTCGGCGCTGCCACCGTCGCTGGCTTCCAGCCAGGCACCCCCAATGAACATGCGCTGCGGCTTGCTGAGAAAGCGTTGGGTCGCCTCGCTAACACCAAAGGCCTGCAAATAGGCTTTTACCTTGTTGTCCACAGTACAGTCTCCGGGTCAGCGGGCTTTGGCGCGCGCGTGGAAAATGAAGCCGATGCTGTTCATCAGCAGTTGCGCGGCAAGGATCGAGGTCATGCCGGTGGGGTCGTAGGCCGGGGCCACTTCGACCAGGTCCATACCGACAATGCGGCCGTGGCTGCGCTTGGCCAGCGCCTGGATGATTTCCAGTACTTCGTAGTAAAGGAACCCGCCATGGCTCGGCGTGCCGGTGCCAGGGGCAATGGAGGGGTCGAAGCCGTCGATGTCGATGGTGATGTAGTAGTTGCGCCCTTCCGGGATTTTCGCCAGCACCCCCTCGCAGCCCAGGCGGCGTACGTCACGTACCGAAAGAATCTGCGAGCCGGCCTCGCGAGCGGCGTCGTAGTCGTCGCGGTTGGATGACGACACGTTGCGGATACCCATCTGGGTCATGCCGACGATGTGATCCAGCTCCGAGGCGCGGCGCAGTGGGCTGCCGTGGCCATAGCGCACGCCATGGCGCTCGTCGACGAAGTCCAGGTGGGCATCGAAATGCACGATGTGGATCGGCCCGTGGCCTTCGAACGCCTTGATCACCGGGGCATGCACCGAATGGTCACCGCCCAGTACCACCGGCATGGCGCCGGCTGCGAGGATCTGCCTGACGGCCGCCTCGATGTTGGCGTTGCTGCTGACCATGTCGGTGTGCACGATGTCGGCATCGCCCACATCGACCATGCGCACCTGGTCTTCGGTCAGGTAGGTGGCGTCATCCTCGAAGTCGTAGGCACCGGCATGGCCGAAGGAAAACAGGGTGGATGCCTCGCGAATGCCACGCGGCCCGAAACGCGCCCCTGAACGCCACTGGGTGCCCATGTCGTTGGGCGCGCCCAAAATCGCCACGTCGGCGTCGATAGCCTCCCAGTCGGTGCATACCGGCGCCTTGGCGAACGTGCAATGGCCCACGAAAGGCAGGTTCAGGCGGCCGGACTCATAACCGTGTTTTGCCATGTTCTGGTTTCTCCACTTCTTGTTGTATGTCAGGAGACGGGGCGACTGCTCGACCACCGTTGCAGCCACTATGGCAACCACCGGGGCAGGGAAAAATGCGCAAGTGCAGATACATACATCGCCCCTTCCGATGTATCCGAAGGCGATACGGGCGGGCAACGCCAGGCATTGCAGCGGCCTGGCACTCATGGTTAGCTTGCGCAACAAGAACAATGCACGGGCGCTCATATCAGCACGGGCGATGTGAGGCCCGGCCGGGAGGCTAAGGTGATCCAGCTCCACGATGTCGACCTGAAGCTGCTCAGGGTATTCACCACTATCGTCCGGTGCGGCGGCTTTTCTGCCGCGCAGGCGGCACTCAATGCCGGCCAGTCGACCATCAGCGAACAGATGACGCACCTGGAAACCCGCCTGGGGGTCAAGCTGTGCCAACGCGGGCGCAGCGGCTTTCGCCTGACCGAGCAAGGGGTGGCGATCCATGAGGCAACCTTGCGCTTGCTCAGTGCCGTGGAGAGCTTTTGCCTGGACGCCGACGTGCTCAAGCAGCACATCAGCGGCAAGCTCAACCTGGGCATCATCGACTCCACCCTGACCGACCCCGTCTCGCCGCTACCGCGCACCACCCAGCGCTTTGTTTCACGCGGGCACGATGCCCACCTGCACATCTACATCGGTGCCCCGGCAGAACTCGAAGAGCGCGTGCTGGATGGCAGGCTGCACCTGGCCATCGGCCATTTCCCACTACGGGTGGCTGGCTTGTCCTACCTGCCGCTGTATGACGAGGCCCTGGGGCTTTACTGTGGCCGGCGCCACCCGTTGTTCGCCAGCAATGCAGCCAACGGCCGGCTGATGGAAGACGTGCGCCAGAGCCGTATCGTGGTGCGTGGCTACATGCAGCAGTACGACCTGGAGCAACTGGGCATCGCCAAGGCCGACGCAACGGTGGAGAACATCGAGGCAGCGGCGATCCTGATCATTTCCGGGGCCTACATCGGTTTTTTGCCCGAGCACTTTGCCGAGCAGTGGGTCAAGACGGGCGAAATGCGTCGCCTGGGGGCCAGCACGCTGAACCTCAGCTCACCCTTCGAAGTGGTGACCCGGCGCGGAGTGTCGCGCCCGCCCATCCTGCAGGCCTTTCTGGAGGACCTGGCGGCCTGCACCAGCCAGCCTGGGGTGCCATGAGCCGCAGGCTCAGCCGGCTTGGGCCAGCTGCACCTGCAGAAACGCCATCAATGCCCCTGCCGCAGGTGACAAGCTGCGCCCCTTGCGGGTGAGCATGCCGATATGCCGCTCGACCTTGGGCTCCACAAGCGGTACGAACGCCAGCTTTTCGTTCTCCTGCGGAAAGGCGAGGTACGGCAGCGTGCTGATCCCCACCCCCTCCTCCAGCATGGCGATCAACGAAATCATGTTGGAAATGAACAGCCGGCTGTGCGTCAGCAACCCCTCGGCCTCGGTGCCGGCCAGCAGTTGCGAGGTGCCATTGCGAATCATCGGCTCGCCCTGCAACTGCGCCCAGTGCAGGGCATCACCCGCCTGCGCCAACGGGTGGTCACTGCGGCACACGACGCCCACCTGATCATTCACGATCGGGGCGAATTCGAGCTGCTCATCGTCCACCCACAGGCTGCTGATGCCGAAATCCACCTGACCTTGGGCCAGCAACTGCTGCACACGTTCGGCCGTGCCATCCTGGATGCTGACCTGTACGTTCGGGTGCGCGGCCACGAAGCGGGCCAGCGGCCCTGGCAGCATGCGGCTGGCCACTGAAGGCACGGTGGCGATGCTGACCTGGCCGATTTCATGCCGGGCAAGCAGCGTGGCTTCACGGGCAATGCGGTCATGGTGCTCGATCAAGCCGCGAAACAACGGCAGGCAATGCTCGCCGAATGGCGTCAGCTCTACCCGCCCCCCACCCTTCTCGACCAGTGCCTGCCCCAGCTTTTGCTCCAGCTCACGCACGGCCAGGGATATCGCCGGCTGGGTGCGAAAGGCCTGTCGGGCGGCCGCATGGAAGCTCTTGAGTTCAGCGACCAGTACGAAGTAGCGCAACTGGGCGATCTTCAGCTCGGGCAACATGGTTAGCATTCCTTATCAAAGCATTTTTTTTATTAATTTTTATTTGCTGCATATTGCTCTCATCATGAATGCCATGCAAACAGAGGCGTTCATCCATGTCACACAAGCCCTACAACAACTACATTGATGGCCAGTGGTGCGAAGGCCAAACCACCCTGGGAAACTACAGCCCCTCGGACACCGGCGACCTGATCGGCCAGTACCAGCAGGCCAGCGCCGAACAGGTCCGCCAGGCCATCCAGGCCGCCCGTGCCGCACAGCCCCTGTGGGCCGCCAGCGGCCTGGAAGCTCGCCAGCAAGTGCTGATGGCCATCGGCGATGAACTGATTGCGCGCAAGCAGGAGCTCGGCGAGCTGCTCTCGCGAGAAGAAGGCAAGCCCCTGGCCGAAGGCATCGGCGAGGTCAACCGCAGCGGCCAGTTCTTCCATTACTACGCCGCCGAAGTACTGCGCCAGATGGGCGAGACCGCCGCCTCGGTGCGCGCCGGGATCGACATCGAAGTGCATCGCGAACCGGTGGGTGTGGTGGGCATCATTACCCCGTGGAACTTCCCCATGGCCACCGCCGCCTGGAAAATCGCCCCGGCCCTGGCCTTCGGCAACGCCGTGGTGTTCAAGCCGGCCAACCTGGTGCCGGCCAGCGCCTGGGCACTCACCGAGATCATCAGCCGCCAGAGCCTGCCCAGCGGCACCTTCAACCTGGTGATGGGCAGCGGCGCCGACGTCGGCGAGGCGCTGGTGCAGTCCGCTGACATCGATGCCCTGACGTTCACCGGTTCGCTGCAGACTGGCCGGCGCGTGGCGGTCGCCACCGCAGGTAACCTGGTGCGCTGCCAGCTGGAAATGGGCAGCAAGAATGCCTTGGTGGTCATGGATGACGCCGACCTCGGACTGGCCGTGGAATGCGCCCTCAACGGCGCCTTCTTCGGCACCGGGCAGAAGTGCACCGCGTCTTCACGGCTGATCGTGTGCGACGCCATCCACGACCGTTTCGTCGAGGCCCTGCGCCAGCGCATGCGCCAGCTCAAGGTCGGCCATGCCCTGGAGGCCGGCGTGCAGATCGGCCCGGTTGCCGACGCGCGCCAGCTGGAACAGAACCTGGCCTACCTGCAGCTGGCGCAGGCCGAAGGCGCCACCCTGATCGAAGGTGGCGAACGCCTGCAACTGGAGAGCGACGGCTACTACATGCGCCCGGCGCTGTTCATCGACAGCCGCAACGACATGCGCATCAACCGCGAGGAGGTGTTCGGCCCCATCGCCTGCGTGATCCGCGTACGTGACTTCGAAGAGGCGCTGGCCACGCTCAACGACACCGAATACGGCCTTACCGCCGGCATCATCACCCAGTCGCTGCGCCACGCCAGCCACTTCAAGCGCCGTGCCCAGACCGGCTGCGTGATGGTCAATCTCCCGACCGCCGGTACCGACTACCACGTGCCGTTCGGCGGCCGCAAAGCTTCGAGTTTCGGCCCACGGGAGCAGGGCCAGTACGCCCGTGACTTCTACACCGTGGTCAAGACCACCTACCTGCGGCCCTGAAGGAGTACACGCCATGCATGACCTTTTGATGATCGACGGCCTGCAGTACTCCAACTGGAGCCCGGAAATTTTCCAGCAGATGCAGGCCGGTGGCCTGAGTGCGGTACACGCCACCATCGCCTACCACGAAAACGCCCGCGAAACCCTGTCACGCCTGGGTGAATGGAACCGCCGCTTCGAGACCTGGCCCGAGCTGATCCGCCCGGTGCGCACGGCCAGCGACATCCGCCTGGCGCACGAGGAAGGCCGGGTGGGGATTTTCTTCGGTTTCCAGAACTGCTCGCCGATCGAGGACGACATCGCCCTGGTGGAGGTCTTCCGCCAGCTCGGGGTGTTTGTCATGCAACTGACCTACAACAACCAGAGCCTGCTGGCCAGCGGCTGCTATGAGCGCGAAGACAACGGCATCAGCCGCTTTGGCCGCCAGGTGATCGCCGAAATGAACCGGGTCGGCATGCTCATCGACATGTCCCACAGCGCCGAGCGCAGCACCCTGGAGGCGATCGAGCTGTCCAGCCGACCGGTGATCATCTCCCACGCCAACCCGGCCAGCTTCCACGCCGCCAAACGCAACAAGTCCGATGCGGTGCTGCGCGGGATCGCAGCATCAGGTGGGCTGCTGGGCTTCAGCACCTACCCGTTCCACCTCAAGGGTGCTTCGCAGTGCAGCCTGGAAAGCTTCTGCGACATGGTCGCGCGCACCGCCGACCTGATGGGCGTGGCGCATATCGGCATCGGCACCGACTTGTGCCAGGCGCAACCGCTGGCCGTGCTGGAATGGATGCGCAACGGCCGCTGGAGCAAGGACAAGGACTACGGCGAAGGCTCCAAGGACAACGCCAACTGGCCGGCGCCCTTGCAGTGGTTCCGCGACAGCCGCGATTTCGGCAACATCGCCCAGGGCCTGCGCGCCCGTGGCTTTGCCGAACAGGACGTGGCCAACATCATGGGGCTGAACTGGTTGCGCCTGCTGGAAACCGCCACCACGGCACAGGCCTGAGCCCCTTGCACGGACAGCATCAACAATAACAACAATCGCAGGTTCCGGAGGCTTCATGAAAAACCCAACCACCCTGCAGGCTGAAGGCCAGGCCATGGGCCTGCCAATGGCACGCGACATCGACTGGCCATTGTTCCTGATCAGCGGCGGCTTCCTCGGCGCCTTCCTGCTGGCGGCGCTGATCGACATCGACAGCGTGTCGGCGCTGGTCAACACGCTGTTCGCCTGGTCGACCAGGTTCTTTGGCCTCTACTGGCAAGTGCTGATGCTGGCAACCTTCGCCGTCAGCCTGTTCATCGGCTTTTCCAGAAGCGGGCGCGTACGCCTGGGCGGCGTTACCCAACGCCCCGACATCAGCACCTTCAACTGGATCGCCGTCATCATGTGCGCCCTGCTGGCAGGTGGCGGCGCCTTCTGGGCCGCTGCCGAACCCTTGATGCACTTTGCCAGCCCGCCGCCCTTCTTCGCCGGCCTGCAACCGCACAGCGAAGCTGCAGCGACCGCGGCACTGGCGCAATCGTTCGTGCACTGGGGCTTTCTGGCCTGGGCCGTGCTGGGCAGCCTGCTGGCGATCGTGCTGATGCACCTGCACTACGACAAAGGCCTGCCGCTGGCGCCGCGCACCCTGCTTTACCCGCTGTTCGGCGAGCGGGCGCTCAAAGGCCCGATCGGCACCCTGGCCGACGCCAGCTCGATCATCGCCGTGGTGGCCGGCACCATCGGCCCGATCGGCTTTCTCGGCCTGCAGATCAGCAGCGCCATGCATGCGGTGTGGGGCTTGCCTAACGATATCGTCACCCAGTCGCTGACCATTGTGCTGGTCACGGCCATGTACACCGTCTCGTGCCTGGTGGGCCTCAAAGGCATCCGCTTTGTCAGCGAGATCAACGTCTGGCTGATGATCGGCCTGGCGCTGTTCATGGTGGTGTTCGGGCCGACGCTGTTCATCCTCGGCGGTTTCCCGGCGGCCTTTGCCCTGCATGTGGAACACTTCCTGTTGATGGCAATGTTCCGCGCCGACCCCAAGTGGCTGGACTGGTGGACGGTGTTCTACTGGGGCTGGTTCATCGGCTACGCGCCTATGGTGGCACTGTACGTCGCGCGGATCTCGCGCGGCCGCACCATTCGCGAGATCATCATGACACTGTCGATCATCGCGCCGCTGGTGACCATGTTCTGGTTCACCGTGGTCGGCGGCACCGGTATCGGCCTGGAGCTGCAAACGCCAGGCATCGTCACCGCCCATGGCGCCCAGCCCGAAGACCTGCTGCTGGGGGTGACGCAGAACCTGCCACTGGGAGGCCTGATCAGCGCGTTGTTCCTGTTCCTGAGCTTCATCTCGGTGGCCACCAATGGCGACGCCATGGCCTTCACCGTGGCGCTGGCGATGTCCAGCAACGATAAACCCAAGAAATGGCTGTGCGGTTTCTGGGCCATCGGCATGGGCCTGGCGGCGGTGGTACTGATCACCATCGGCGCAGGCGGTGTGACGGCCCTGCAGTCCTTCATTGTCATTACCGCAGTGCCGGTGTCGCTGGTGATCCTGCCAGCGTTGTGGGATGCAGTGCGCATCGCCCGGCACATGGCCCGCGAACAAGGCGTCTGAACATGATCCATCCAGGTACAACAACAATGGCCGCCAACGTGCCTGCAATACCGGTGTTGCGCCCTGCCAGCCAGGTCATGGATCTGGCCCGGCTGGGCAGCCACTTCCAGAGCCCGCTGAGCTTCGTGCGCAGCAGCATGCGCCGGATGATGCAGCAGCACTGGCGCATCCAGCGCTGTTGCTTCGACCTTGACGGCCAAGGCTTCGGCACCGCGATCTACCGCATCGACACGCCGAATGGCCATTACCACTGCGTGATCTTCTCGGCCTACCTGCCGCCAGAAAAGCGCAGCGACCGGGTGATCGCCGACCAGTGGGACGTCACCTTCGTGATGGTCAATGGCGATGTCGATGCGGCGCAACTGGCCGACCTGCAGCGCAACGTGCCGCTGCAGGAGGCTGGCCGCTTCGATGCCCGCGTGCTGGTGCTGTCACGGGCCAACCGTAGCTTGCGCAATTTCGACCGGTTTCTGACGGCGCTGGCGCAAGGCCGCCAGCCCGACCCACAGCAACTGGCTGAAGTCGGCTACCTGTATCGCACCACTGCGGTTTACGGCAACGGCAAGTTCGGCATCGCCGACTTTGGCTGCCTGCAAGACAACCCGGACTTCAACCAGCCGTTCAGCGCGCAGATGTTCACGGTCTACCTGTTGCGCCACTTCAGCATCGAGCAGATCAACCACATGGCCCAGGCACTCGACCCACAGCGGGCAGTGCAACTGGCGCCGGCCCTGCAACGCTACCTGGGGGTCGGCAACGCGACCGGGCTGGGCATGGCACCGTTCCTGATCAACCACCCGCAACTGGTGGAACGCTGGATCCACACGCGGGAAACGGCACTGGCCGTGGTGTTGGCGCAGGCGGCCGAACCTGACCAGCTGGCGCGCCTGCAGGGCTTGCTGGCGCGGGCCCGCGTGCACGTGATCCAGACTCAGACCGAAGACCAGCGCCAGCAGGAGCAAAACCGGCAAACCGTGACCGAGCTTGCGTTGGTGGCCACCTGGCTAGACGCGCAAGCCGCCGGCGAGGGCCTTTGGCCGCGTTTGCAGGCCTGGGCGCAGGCGCACACCGGGGTGGGCTGCCAGGAGCTGCTGGCAAGCTTGCTGCTGGAGCTGTACCCGGCGCAGGTCACGCCCCTGGCCGAGCACATGGGTGTCAACGAAAGCTGGCAGCTGGATGCCCAAATGCCCCTTGAGCAACTGCGCCAGCTGATAGAGCAGCAGTACGGCTGGGCGCTGGGCTACGACTTCGGTGCGGTGGATGCCGAGCACTTCTTCTGGTACCGCTCGGCCGAAAAAGAGGAGCCGCGCCTGGGCATGCGCGCCGAGGAACCGGGGGCCGACAAAGAAATGCAGCTGGGCATTGCCCGCAATCTCCAGCAGTGCCATGCCGCGCTGCTGCAACACCTGCTGCTAGAGCCTCAGGCATTGACCGCGCACTTCCTGATCGCGCAACCGGCGTTCAAAGGCACAGTGCGCCGCCTGCAAGGCATGGCACAGACTGCCTACGGTGAAATCCGCGCCAACCTGTTGGCCCGGGACATGCTGCCGATTCACCTGTTGCGCTGCAAACTGGCGTTTTTCGGCGCGGGCAAGTTCGACCCCAAGTCCAGCCGCTGGGTACGTATTACCCTGTTCCAAGGCGCACCGTTGGTGAGTGACATCGGCCAGCCGTTCGCAGACGACTGGAATTTTGCGGTCATGCCGCAAGGGGAGCTTTGACCATGCGCGTATCGCTAAACGAAATACAGGTGATGTGCCGCAAGGCATTCGAAGGCATGGGCTTTGCCGCTGGCGACTGCGAGGATGCCGCCGAGCTGGTGGGCTGGCTGCAACTGCAGGGTCTGGATGGCGTCGGTGCGCTGGAAAAAGCCCTGCTCTACCTGCAAGCCGAAGCTGCCCAGCCGTACACCCTGTGCCATGAGGATAGCGCCCTGCTGGTAATCGACGCCAAAGGCCAGAGCGTGCTGCGCTGCGCTGCGACAGTGGTGGAGCTGGCGGCAGCCAAGGCCATGCGCCGTGGTCAGGCCGAACTGCGCATCCGGCACTGCCACAACCGCTTGCTGCTGCTGGGGTACCTAAGCCGGGCAGCGGTGCTGGGGCTGCACGTGCAAGCCCGCTGGGAGGACGCCCGTCAGTGCCACATGGCCGACTTTACCGCCGGCGTCCAGCGCCCGGACCTGCGCAGCGAAGGCCGGCCCGGCGCCATGGATGCGGCCGAGCAAAGCGTCACGGTGCTGTTCAGCCGGCCTGGCCAGACCGCACCGGCGTGCGCCCCTGCGCAGAGCACCTTGCAGCAAGGCTTTACAGTCAACGAACGCACCTGGCAACGGCTCAAGCAGCTGGCCGAAAACATCCTCGTCGAAAGCACCGATACCTCGCGCCGCCATGGCGCAGGCGGCGGCAGCGATGCTGACTGAAGCGGTTAAACACTCAGGAAACCACCCCATGAAAACTGCAATCAAGACCGAGCTGTTCGCCTCCAGAGCCCCTCTGGAATGGGCAGTGGTGGGCAATGGCACGCTCTACACCGCCCAGATACCCATCGATGCACAGGGGCAAGTCGTGGAAGGCGGCATCGAGGCGCAGGCCCGCCAGACACTGGAGAACCTGCGCCATACCCTGGAAGCCGCCGGTAGCTCGCTGGATGCCGTGACCCAGGTGCTGATCTACGTGACCGACCGTAAATACCTGGCTACCGTCAACAGCCTGTATACCGACTATTTCCAGGCCCCCTACCCTAACCGCGCGGCGATCGTGGTGGCAGGGTTGGCCCGCGAAGAAATGCTGGTGGAACTGGTGGTTTACGCCTGCCTTTGAGGGCGTTGAGGTTTTCAGCGTCTGTACGATCGAGCGCCGCGCGGGCGGCGCTCGATATACGCATCACATACACCCCAAGACATGCACCCGGAACACTTCCTTTTTTCCCCGCCAGGCACCGGCCCGTGCCCCATCTCGGTTCAATACCCTCTCCCTGATCAAAACCGCCCTTTTTTGATGCATCGGCCAGAGCCCCCCGACAGCGCCGGTCCGCAATGCCCCTCGCATTTCCCGCATTCCCGGCACTGCCAAGCGTTTTCGGCACTGTCATTGCAAAGGCTGTTTGTGCGCAAGGCACAGGCAATCAAACGCAACAGAGGCTCACACGAGACACAGCGCCCATCAACCAGCAAGGCCACACCCAGAAGACCGCTAGAGAAACGCAATGAGCTGCCGGCGACGGCGGCAAGGAGTGGGTATGTCCCGGGCTTTTTTCAATGAAATGTACGAAGCGAACGGCAGTTGCCGCCCGCATTACCAGGAGTTCGCCCGCTGGCTGGCCAACACCCCGC
The DNA here is from genome assembly GCF_059423245.1 of Pseudomonas sp. GW460-LB5. NCBI lineage: Bacteria > Pseudomonadati > Pseudomonadota > Gammaproteobacteria > Pseudomonadales > Pseudomonadaceae > Pseudomonas > Pseudomonas sp. GW460-LB5. Next base: position 161,008 of record NZ_JBWKXT010000002.1, on the reverse strand, counting down.
TGGAGCTGCTGGAACAGCGCCGGCGCGAGGCCGACCTGCTGTTTCACCGTGCAGGTATCACCTTCACTTTGTATGGCGATAGCCAGGACACCGAGCGCCTGATCCCCTTCGATATCATCCCGCGCAGCATCCGCGCCAGCGAGTGGCGCACGGTCGAGCGTGGCTGTATCCAGCGAGTGCAGGCCCTTAACCTGTTCCTGCAGGACATCTACCACGACCAGCGCATCCTCAAGGCCGGCATCATCCCGCCTGAGCAGGTACTGGCCAACGAGGGCTACCAGATCGCCATGCAGGGCCTGGACCTGCACCGTGGGCTGTATGCCCATATCGCCGGTGTCGACCTGGTGCGTGACGGCGATGGCAGCTACTTCGTGCTGGAAGACAACCTGCGGACCCCCAGCGGCGTCAGCTACATGCTCGAAGACCGCAAGATGATGATGCGCCTGTTCCCCGAACTGTTTGCCGCCCAGCGTATCGCGCCCATCGACCACTACCCCAACCTGCTGCTGGACACGCTCAAGAGCGCCAGCCCGCTGGACAACCCCACTGCCGTGCTGCTCACCCCCGGCCGTTTCAACAGCGCCTACTTCGAGCATGCGTTCCTGGCCCGGGAAATGGGCATCGAGCTGGTCGAAGGTGCAGACCTGTTCGTGCGTGACGAGCATGTCTACATGCGCACCACGGCCGGCCCCCAGCAGGTGGACGTGATCTACCGCCGGCTGGACGACGACTACCTCGACCCGCTGTCCTTTAACCCTGACTCGACGCTGGGCGTACCGGGCCTTATCTCGGTTTACCGCGCCGGCAATGTGGTGCTGGCCAACGCCGTCGGCACGGGCGTGGCCGACGACAAGTCGATCTACCCGTATGTGGACGACATGATCCGTTTCTACCTGAGCGAAGAGCCGATCCTCAACAACGTGCCGACCTGGCAGTGCCGCAAACCCGCAGACCTGTCCCATGTGCTGGCCCACCTGCCCGAGCTGGTGGTCAAGGAAACCCAGGGCTCCGGCGGCTATGGCATGTTGGTGGGGCCAGCATCGACCAGCGCCCAGATCGAGGATTTCCGCGCGCGGATCAAAGCCCGCCCGCACGCCTATATCGCGCAACCCACCTTGTGCCTGTCGACCTGCCCCACCTTCGTCGACAGCGGCATCGCGCCGCGCCACATCGACCTGCGCCCGTTCGTGCTGTCGGGCAGCGAAACCCGCCTGGTGCCCGGCGGGCTGACCCGCGTGGCCTTGCAGGAAGGCTCGCTGGTGGTCAACTCGTCGCAGGGCGGCGGCACCAAGGACACCTGGGTGGTGGAGGACTGAACCATGCTTTCGCGAACCGCTTCCGACCTGTACTGGATGTCCCGCTACCTGGAACGTGCAGAAAACCTCGCGCGCATGCTTGAGGTCAGTTATTCGCTGTCACTGATGCCCCAGGCCGGGCGTAGCGACGGCCATGCCGAGCTGGCGATGTCGCTGCTCGCTTCTGGCACGCTGGACGACTACATCCGCCGCCACACCGAGCTCGACACCGAGCGCATGCTGCACTTCTTCGCCCTGGATGCGACCAACCCCAGCAGCATCTATTGCTGCCTGCAGGCCGCCAGGACCAACGCCCATGCGGTGCGTGGCCGGATCACCGCCGACATGTGGGAGAACATCAACGCCACCTGGATCGAAATGCGCAACATCGCCAGCAATGGGCTTGGCCGCTACGGCATCAGCCAGTTCTGCGACTGGGTCAAGGAACGCTCGCACCTGTTCCGCGGCGCGACATCCGGCACCATCATGCGCAACGACGCCTACAGCTTCATTCGCCTGGGCACCTTCCTGGAGCGCGCGGACAACACCCTGCGCCTGCTCGATGCGCGCTACGAAATGTTCGGCGAGGCCTCCGAAGAGGTCAGCGACAGCTCCGCCCGCGGCTACTACCAGTGGAGCGCCTTGCTGCGCGCGCTGACCTCGTACGAAGCCTTCAACGAGCTTTACCGCGCCGCGCCCAGTGCCCGGCCGGTGTCCGAGCTGCTGTTGCTGAGGGTGGACGTGCCGCGTTCACTGCATGCCTGCATCGAGGAGCTGGACCTGATCCTGGCCGGCCTGCCGGGCAGCAGCGGCCGCGCCGCCCAACGCATGGCCGCCGAGCTGAACGCGCGCCTGCGCTACACCGCCATCGACGAAATACTCGACGCAGGCCTCCACCCTTGGCTGAGCGACTTCATCGGCCGCATCAACCAGTTGGGCCAGGCCGTCCATCACTCCTACCTGGAGGTCGTATGAAACTGTCCATCCGCCACGACACCACCTACAGCTACGCCAGCGATGTGAGCAACAGCATTCAGTTTCTGCGCCTGACCCCGCGTAGCAGTGAACGCCAGCGCATCAATGATTGGCAACTGGACCTGCCTTGCAAGGTCAGGAGCCAGATCGACCCCTATGGCAACATCCTGCATGTACTGACCCTGGACAAACCCCATGGTCACCTGGCGCTGACTGCCCGCGGCCAGGTCGAGATCGACCCGGACTGCGAACACGAAGCCGAACAGCAGTCTCCCCTGCCCTTCCTGCGCGGCAGCCACCTGACCCAGGCCGATGGCGCGCTCATCGCATTTGCCGCCAGGCAATGCGGCAGCCACCGCGACCGGGCAGCGCTGATCGGGCTGATGCAAGGCCTGGCCGAGCACATGCCCTACAGCCCTGGGGCGACTTCGGTGGGCACCACGGCCATCGAAGCATTCAGCGGTGGCGCCGGTGTGTGCCAGGATCACACCCACGCCTTCCTGGCCTGCGCCCGCAGCCTTGGGGTACCGGCACGCTATGTGTCTGGTTACCTGTGCACCGAGGACGAACAGCACCTGGCCAGCCATGCCTGGGCCGAAGCCTGGGTTGACCAGGCCTGGTACAGCTTCGACATCACCAACCGCCTGACACGCCCAGAACGTCACCTGAAACTGGCAGTGGGCCTGGACTACCTGGACGCCTGCCCGGTCAGGGGCGTACGCCGCGGCGGTGGCGCCGAAGCGATGCAGGCCAGCGTCCACGTGCACCGCCAGTGACGGGTTTGCTGCAGGCCGATCTTGCCGCGCGTTTGAGGCAAGATCACCCCACACGCAACACAAGGGAAACCCCATGACTTACTGTGTCGCCATGCACCTGGAGGACGGGCTTGTCTTCATCAGCGACTCACGCACCAATGCCGGCATCGACCAGATCTCCACCTTTGCCAAATTGTTCATCTTCAGCGTACCGGGCGAGCGGCTGATCGTGCTGCAGACCGCCGGCAACCTGGCAACCTCGCAATCGGTGGTGAACCTGCTGCGCCAGCGCACCCAAGGCAGCGGCCCCCACCTGCAGAACGTTGCCACGCTGTACGATGCAACGGTGCTGGTTGCCGACACCCTGCGTGAAGTGGTCAGCCGAGACCGCAGCAAGCTGACGGCCGACATCGACCTGAGCAGCTCATTCATTGTCGGCGGCCAGATAGCCGGTGGGCCCATGGCCATCTACAACGTCTACGCGCAAGGCAACTTCTTCCAGGCCACGCCGGATACGCCGTTCCTGCAGCTGGGTGAAAGCAAGTACGGCAGGCCAATACTGGACCGTAACCTGGATTACCGCACGCCGCTTGATGAAGCGCTGCGCTGCGGCCTGATTTCGTTCGACTCCACCATCCGCAGCAACCTGTCGGTGGGCATGCCGCTGGACTTGCTGGTGTACCGCACTAACAGCCTGGAAAGCATGACGCCCAAGCGCATTACCAGCGACGATGCCTATTACCAGCAGATTCGCAGGCAGTGGAGTGACGGTCTGAAAAACCTGCTGGCCGAACTGCCAGCGCCGCCTTATGGCTGAATGAGCAAACTGTTCAGATCCTCTGGTGCCTGTACCGGCCTCTTCGCGGGCTCGCCCGCCCCCACAGGATCATCACAATCTTGAATATTTGCACAGTACCTGTGGGAGCGGGCAAGCCCGCGAAGAGGCCATTACAGGCAACACGTCAGTGAAGCCAATGTGCAATATTCGAGACGCTGTGGGTTATCCTGCCCCCCTCACCCCTGTCACGAGGCTGTCATGTCGTCCGCTGCCACACCGGTGCAAACCCACCGCGCCGACCAAGACTCCCGCAATGCCGCCCAGGTGCTCAGCCTGTGCCTGCCCAGTGACGTTCTGCTCTACCTGCTGCTGCCGATGTACGCAGCCGATTTCGGCGTGACCCTGGCCGAGGCTGGCATTCTGCTGGCGGCCAACCGCCTGGTGCGCATCATCGGCTACGGCTGGGTTGTGCGCTTCTACGCTCGCCATGGTGACCGCGCGGCGTGCAGCCTTGCCGCCTTCGCCGCCGCCGTGTGTGCATTGGGCAATGCGGTGCTGACCGGTTTCGCCGCGCTGCTGGTGCTGCGCCTGGTCTGGGGCCTGTGCTTTGCCACCTTCAACCTCAGCACCCAGACCCTCGCCACCGCTGAAGCACAAGGCGCGGCGCGGCGTGCCGGGCGTTCACGGGCGAGCATTTCCATCGGGCCAATGCTGGCCTTGCCGCTAGGCGCGCTGATGGCTCAGGCCTATGGCCCGCGCAGTGTGTTCTTTGTGCTCTGCATCAGTGCCCTGTTCGGGCTGTGGCGTGCGCGTGCCCTGCCCAGCACCGGCCACCCGGTTGCCAGCCGGGGTGGCCGACGCCTGCGCCTGCCAGACAGCATTGCCACCTGGTCCTTCATCGAAGGGGTGACCCTGGACGGCCTGTTCATTTTTGGCCTTTCGCTGTACGCACAAACCCACCTGGGTGAGTCCGGCGTGCTGGCAGCGGGTGTGCTGATGGCGGTGCGCTACCTGAGCGAAATGCTCTTCAGCCCCTTCGGTGGGCGCCTGGCCGACCGCTTCGGGCCGCTGCGCATGCTGGTAGTGCTGTCACTGGCCACGTCGATGGCGCTGCTGCTGTTTGGCAGCCACTGGCTGTTTATCGGCGCCTTCTTCGTACTGGTGCTGCGTGCCCTGCAACTGCCGCTGGTGATGACACTGGTCGCCCTGCGCAACCCGCAACAACGCATCCAGGCCTTGGCCGGCAATGCCATATGGCGCGACATCGGCGCCGGGCTCGGGCCGATGCTTGCGGGGGTATTGCTGCCCCAGGTACCGGCGATCTGGGCCTATGCCGGGGCGGCACTGGCGGTTGCGGTGGCAGCGTTGAATTGTGGCTTGTCGGCACGGCATTGAGTGCCGGCGCCATGCATGACATGGGCTCACCTATGGGGTGAGGAGTGATCGTTTGAGTCGATCAAATCGCTGAAATCTAATGGGTGCAAACCAACAAGAAGCTCGCACGGAAGCGATCAGCGATAGAGATAACCACACGATGACTCCAACGTTCTCATTACTCGTCCTGGGCACTGCGATACTCCTGATCGTGGTCATGATCAGCAAGCTTAAAGTACACCCCTTTCTGGCCTTGATGGCCGCCAGCCTGGTAGTGGGTGTCGGCACCGGCATGGCACCCACGGCAATCGTGGCCGCCTTCGAGAAAGGCATGGGCAGCACGCTGGGTTTTCTTGCCGGCATCATCGGCCTGGGCAGTATCCTCGGCAAATTGCTGGAGGAATCCGGAGGCGCCAGGCGCATCGCCACCACGCTATTGAACAGGCTGGGTGAACGCAATGCTTCATGGGCAATGATGCTCGTCGGCTTCATCGCCGGCATCCCGGTGTTCTTCGAGGTCGGCTTTGTCCTGCTGATTCCGTTGATCTACGTGGTCGCACGGCAAACCCGCATCAGCATGCTGTACCTCGGCGTGCCGCTGGCCACCTCGCTGATGGTGGTGCACTGCATTCTCCCGCCACACCCGGCCGCCACGGCCATCACCGGCATGCTCAATGCGGATATCGGTACTGTCATCCTGTACGGCCTGATCGTTGGCCTTCCAACCGCTATCATCGCGGGCCCGGTGTGGGTTCGCTTTACCTGTAGACGCGAAGCCAGCGACTCCCAGCAGGCCTTTTTGTCTGCACGCACGGTGACCCCAGCAGAAGAACAGGCAATGCCCGCGTTCGGCATCACACTCACCACCGTACTGCTGCCGCTGGTGTTGATGGTGGGCAAAACATTGGCCGTCACGGTCCTGGACAAGGGCGCTGCACTGTACGAGTGGGTGGCCTTTTTGGGCAGCCCACTGATTGCCCTGACGTTGTCAGTGGTGTTTGCCTACTGGGCCCTGGGCTTGCGTCGCGGCCTTGATATGGCAGACCTGCTGAGCCTGACCCAGCGCTGTTTCCCTCCCCTGGCCGGCATTCTGCTGATCATCGGTGCAGGCGGTGCCTTCAATGACATGCTCGTGGGCAGCGGCATCGGCAAGGCACTGGCCGATGTGCTCAACCAGACGCAGCTCAACCCGATCATCCTCGCCTGGTTGATCGCCGGGATCATGCACTTTGCCGTTGGCTCGGCCACCGTCGCGATGATCAGCGCGGCCGGCATGGTCATGCCGATCCTTGGCCAGCACCCGGAATACAACCGGGAAATCCTGGTGATCGCCATCGGTGCCGGCGCCATAGGCTGGACCCACATCACCGACTCGGCGTTCTGGGTGGTGAAGGAATACCTGGGCCTTTCCCTGAGTGATGCATTGAAAAAATTCACTGCCGCGACAGTGCTGGCCTCGGTAGTCGCCTTGTGCCTGACCCTGCTCCTTTCAAAGATTGTCTGATCTACTCTGCACATACCGCACTACAGGTGAAATCATGATTCACGGAAAAACCCTGGAAGCCTGGCAACAAAGCCACCCGATCATCGCCGAGCTGGTTGCCCTGAAACAAACCAGCTGGTTCAACCCTGGCATCGCCAAGGCAGCAGAAGCCCTGCACGATGTGGGCCTTACAGCGGCCGACGTGCAAGCCACCAGCGCGCGGCTGCAACGGTTCGCGCCTTACCTGGCCACCGTGTTCCCCGAGACGGCAGCGGCCGGCGGGGTCATCGAGTCGCACATTACCCCGCTGCCACAGCTGCGCCAGCTGCTTGTCGAGGAAGGATCGCTGCAGAACGCAGGCAGCCTGTGGCTCAAGGCGGACAGCGACTTGCCGATCTCCGGTTCGATCAAAGCCCGGGGCGGCATCCATGAAGTGCTCAAGCACGCCGAGGACCTGGCCCTGGCTGCCGGCCTGATCACGCCAGCGGATGACTACACGAAACTGGCAAGCGACCAGGCCCGCGCATTCTTCAGCCAGTACAAGATCGCCGTAGGGTCGACCGGCAACCTGGGGCTATCGATTGGCATCATGAGCGCCAAACTGGGCTTCCAGGTGAGCGTGCACATGTCGTCTGACGCCAGGCAATGGAAAAAGGACAAGCTGCGTGCCAACGGCGTCACGGTGGTCGAACACGCCTGCGACTACAGCGTGGCGGTCGAGCAAGGCCGCCAGCAGGCGGCATCAGACCCCAGCTGTTACTTTGTCGACGACGAAAACTCCCCGCAGCTGTTTCTCGGCTATGCCGTGGCCGCCGAACGGTTGGCACGGCAATTCGAGCAGGCGGGTATCCAGGTGAACGCAGATCACCCGTTGTTCGTGTACCTGCCGTGCGGCGTAGGGGGCGGCCCAGGCGGTGTCGCATTCGGCCTGAAGCTGGTGTTCGGCGATGCGGTGCACTGCGTCTTTGCCGAACCCACCCACTCCCCTTGCATGCTGCTGGGGGTGTACACCGGCCTGCATGATGAAACCAGCGTGCAGGACTTCGGCATCGACAACATCACCGCCGCCGACGGCCTGGCGGTCGGACGCCCATCAGGGTTTGTCGGCAAAGCCATGCAGCGGCTTATCGATGGTTACTACACCGTGACTGACGAAGCCCTGTACCGCTTGATGGTAATTGCCCATGAGCAGGACAAGGTCAAACTCGAACCCTCTGCCCTGGCAGGCGTACCCGGTATGCTACGGGTGCTGCAAGCAGGCGAGTACCTGGCTCGCCAGGGCTTCACGCCAGCCCAGCTGCAGCAGGCTACCCACCTCGTCTGGGGGACGGGTGGCAGCATGGTGCCGGAGGAGGAATTCAACGCTTATCTGGCGAAAGGGCGCAGCACGCAGGCTAGCCTGTAACCGCAATCAGTGAACTGCGCAGGAAGGATTGAACAATGAAAAAGCCCGGCGGCGGCGCCGTGAAACTCAATGGCTCGCACCTGGGCAGCCTGCATGTCTTTCTGGTGGCCGCACGGCACTTGAGCTTCTCGCGCGCCGCCGATGAGCTATGCCTGACGGCCAGTGCCGTCAGCCATCGCATCAATCGCCTGGAAGATGAGCTGGCGCTCAAGCTGTTCCACCGCATGCCGCGCAAGGTCCGCCTTAGCGAAGACGGCGAGCGCCTGTTCGCGGTCATGCAGCGGACCATGGATGAGCTCAGCGAGGCCGTGCAGGAACGCGCTCACGCCGAGATCGCCGGCCAGCTGACGTTTTACGTTCGCCCCTCAGTAGCACAGTGCTGGCTGGTGCCGCGGCTGGCGCAGTTCACCGCCCGCTACCCTGATATTCAGCTGGATATCAGGGTGGGCAACGAGAGCATCGATTACCGCACACGCAAGATCGACCTGGTCCTGTGTTATTCGGATGGCCATCATCCCGGCCTGCAGAGCATTCACTTGATGAACGAGCGGATCGCCCCGGTGTGCTCCCCCCGTTACGCAGAAACCCATGCATTGAACGGCGACCTGCAACCGCTGGATCACTGCACCACCCTGCATGACGTAGCAGCCTGGGACAACGCTGCATTCGATGCAGAATGGCAACTCTGGGCGGACACCACAGGCGCTGGCGTCAGCCTTGCGCGCCGGTTCCTCACATTCGATCGCTCCGACCTCTGCACGCTCGCCGCCCTGAATCACGTAGGCATCGCCATCGGCCGGGAACAACTGGTCAAGGATCGCATTGCACAAGGTGAGCTGGTCTTGCCGTTCGGGGGGTTCGTCGACACCCCCCACTATGGCTATTACCTGGTCTACCCGCATCATGACCCGATGCCCAGACGCCTGCAGGTATTGATCGACTGGCTGGTGAAAGAGGCATGCACTGAACTTTAGGCGTGGCCCTGTCGCAATAAAAGGCCGCTCCCGCAAAGCACCAAGCAGGCCTGTGCCATGCCGCATGGGTTTACCCCAGCAACTGGCTCAATACCGCGCGCAATTTCCCAGGCTTGACCGGTTTGTTCAAAAGCGGCGCGCCCAGTTTCTGCAAGCCCCGCCGGCATTGATCGCTGCGGTCGGCGGTGATGATCACCGCAGGTATGGCGGTGGCAAAATGCTCACGCAAATACCTGACCACCTCGCAACCCACCACGCCATGGTCCAGGTGGTAGTCGGCCAGGATCAGTTCCGGGGCCTGCCCCTGCAAGGCCAGCAAGGCACCGGCCTGGTCGGTCGCGGTCACCACTTCGCAGCCCCACTGCCCAAGCAGCGCGCCCATGCTCTCGAGGATGCTCACTTCGTTGTCCAGTACCAACAGGCGGCGGCCCGGTAACGGGTTGCCGACGCTTGGCAGCGGCACAGCCTGGTGAGCGGCCAGCGGCACCTCTTTACCCAGCGGGACCTCGATGCTGAACACCGAGCCACGCCCCGGCCACGAACGTACCTCAATCCGGTAGCCGAGAATCTTGGCAATCCGCTCGACGATGGCCAACCCCAGCCCCACGCCCTTGCGATCCGCTGCGCGGCCGACGTCCAGTTGGTTGAACTCAAGGAAGATCGCCTGTAACCGGTCTTCGGCAATACCCCGCCCGGTATCCCACACTTCCAGCCGCAAATGGCCACCCCGGCGCCTTGCCCCCAGCAAGATCCGGCCTTCGTCGGTGTAGCGGCAGGCGTTACTGAGGAAGTTGCGCAGGATACGTGTCATCAGCCGCAGGTCAGTGCTGATGGCGCAGTCCGGGATGCGCGCATGCAGCTTGAGGCCTTGCGCATCGGCCACCGAGCGGAACTCCGAGACCAGGGGTGCGAACAACTCGTCGAGGCGGTACACGGCCACGTCCGGCTTCACCGCTGCCTGGTCGAGCCGGGAAATGTCCAGCAGGTCGGTCAGCAAGTCTTCGGCGCCCTCAAGAGCCTGGTGGGTACGCTCCACCAGCACATGCTCGGCCTCTGGCAATGGCCGCTCGCGCAACGTGGAGATCAGCAGGCGGGCGGCGTTCAGCGGTTGCAGCAGGTCATGGCTGGCGGCAGCGAGGTATTTGTCCTTGCTGCGGTTGGCAGCTTCTGCAGCATCGCGGGCCTCCAGCAATTCATCGGTACGCGCAGCAACCCGTTGCTCCAGCTCGTCATTGAGCTGTTGCAGGCGTTGCTGCGCCAGCTTGCGTTCGGTGATGTCGGCGACAAAACCCTCCACCAGGCCCTCCTGCCCAGGCTTGAGCAGCAGGTTCATCAGCACATCAAGGTGGCTGCCGTCCTTGCGCCGCAAGCGTGTTTCGTAACCGTGCAGGCTGCGCTCACGGGCGAGAACCGCAGTAATCGCCTGCAACTCTTCGGCACCGCCGTCAAACAGGTTGGCGGCCAGGTCGGTCAGGGAAAACAGCACCGCTTGCGGGTCGTCGTAACCGAGCATACGCGCCAGCGCCGGGTTGGCGGCACGCATACCGTCCTGCAGGCTGGCCTGGAAAATCCCGTGCACGGCGTTTTCGAACAGCCATTTGTAACGGTTGCGTTCGGCTTCCAGTTCGTCAAGGCGGGCCGCCAGCTCCGGGTAATGGCTTTTGCGTGCCGAATGGTCACCCAGCCCCAACAGCCCGGCCAGCGCGCGCTGCTGTTCTTCAGAGGGCCTCGCCATAAACCACCTCGACATCACGCTGGCTCGACGCACGGGGGTTGGTCAGGATGCACGGGTCGCCCATCGCATGTTGCGACAGGAACGGAATGTCCGCAGTGCGCACGCCGTGCAGCCCCAGGGTTTCATGGAAACCGATGGCGTGTTTCAGCGCAATCAGGTGCTCCACCAGGCGCCCGCAGATCTGCCGGTGGTTAAGGCCGCGGCAATCAATGCCGAATACCTCGGCAATCACTTTGAAGCGCTCCGGCGCCGAGCTGTAGTTGAACGCCACCACGTGCTCCACCAGCACCGCGTTGCACAAGCCATGAGGCAAGTCGAGGAAGCCCCCCAGGCTGTGGGACATGGCGTGAACCGCACCCAGAATCGCGTTGGAAAACGCCAGCCCCGCCTGCATGCTGCCCAGCATGATCTTCTCGCGCAGGCCGATATCGGCCGGGTTGGCGATCATCTCTACCAGGTTGCCATTGATCAGGCGCATGGCTTCCAGCGCGTGGGGGTCGGTCAGCGGGCCGTGGCCGGTGGAAACAAAGGCTTCGATGGCATGCACCAGCGCATCGATACCGGTGCAGGCCGACAGGAACGGGTCCATGCTCAGGGTGGTTTGCGGGTCAATCAGTGAGACGTCCGGCACCACCGCCTTGCTGACGATGGAGAACTTCATGCGCTCCTGCTGGTTGGAGATGATCACGAACTGCGACACATCCGCCGAGGTGCCGGCCGTGGTCGGGATCAGGATCAGCGGCGGGCTGGGCACGCGAATCATGTCCACGCCTTCGAATTCGAGGATGCTGCGCCCGTGGGCAACCACGATGCCGATGGCCTTGCCGCAATCCATCGGGCTGCCGCCGCCGACGGCGACGATCACGTCACAGTGGTTCTGCCGGTAGATCTCGGCGCCGAGCATCACCTCTTCGACCCGCGGGTTGGGCGACACGGCGGTATACAGGCAGTAATCAATGCCCTGGGCCTGCAAGCTGGCCTCCACGTCCGCCACCCAGCCGGCGGCGATAACGCCCGGGTCACTGACCACCAGCACCTTGCGGGCACCGAAGGTTTTCGCGTAATTGGCGACGTTATGCCGGCAGCCGGCACCAAAGATGATTTCAGGCGATACGAACTTGCGAAGCGGGCTGAAACTCTGGCTCATTGGCAAGCCTGTTCTTATTGTTCTGGAAGGTAACCGCCAGCGTAAAGCATCCCGCAGCGAAAGCAACCAGACCAATGAGCAGCACTGGCTCAGCCACGGGCAGTCAGAGGAACCGGCCACCGTAGTGGCCGGGTGGCACATCAGCGATTGGCGAAGTACATCGTCACTTCAAAGCCGATGCGCAGGTCGGTAAAGGCGGGTTTATTCCACATGGGCAGTCCTCTTGTTGTGCCGGGGGAGTCCGGTAGATGCATTAATGCACGGGGGGCGCCAGGGCCGAATGCTACTTTGGAAGGAACTTGCGGGGTGCGTTGGTAGGGGAGTTTGTTTCCTGTGCCGGCCTCTTCGCGGGCATGCCCGCTCCCACAGGGATTGCACAGCATTCAAACCCTGTACGATCCCTGTGGGAGCGGGCGAGCCCGCGAAAAGGCCGCGACGCGGCCTAGAAAAAGCCCAGCGGGTTGATGTCGTAGCTTACCAACAGGTTCTTGGTCTGCTGGTAGTGATCGAGCATCATCTTGTGGGTTTCACGGCCCACGCCAGACTTCTTGTAGCCGCCAAACGCTGCATGCGCCGGGTACAGGTGGTAGCAGTTGGTCCACACGCGGCCGGCCTTGATGCCGCGCCCCATGCGGTAGGCGCGGTTGATGTCGCGGGTCCACAGGCCGGCGCCCAGGCCAAACTCGGTGTCGTTGGCAATTGCCAGCGCTTCGGCTTCGTCCTTGAAGGTGGTCACGCCCACCACCGGGCCGAAGATTTCTTCCTGGAACACACGCATCTTGTTGTTGCCTTTGAGCAGGGTCGGCTGGATGTAGTAACCGCTGCCCAGGTCGCCCTGCAGCTGCTCAGCACCGCCGCCGGCGAGCAGCTGCGCGCCCTCCTCCTTGGCAATCTGCAGATAGGACAGAATCTTGTCGTATTGCTGCTCCGAGGCCTGGGCACCCACCATGGTTTCGGTGTCCAGCGGGTTGCCCCGCGTTATCTTGGCGATCTTCTTCATCACCTCGGCCATGAATGGCTGGTAGATCGATTCCTGGATCAGCGCCCGGGACGGGCAGGTGCACACTTCGCCCTGGTTGAAGAACGCCAGCACCAGGCCCTCGGCGGCCTTCTCGATGAACGCGGGCTCGGCCTGCATGATGTCTTCGAAGAAGATGTTCGGCGACTTGCCGCCCAGTTCGACGGTGGACGGGATGATGTTCTCGGCCGCGCACTTCATGATGTGCGACCCCACAGGCGTAGAGCCGGTAAAGGCGATCTTGGCGATGCGCTTGCTGGTGGCCAGCGCTTCGCCGGCCTCACGGCCGAAGCCCTGGACGATGTTCAACACGCCCGCCGGCAGCAGGTCGGCGACCAGCTCGGCAAAAATGGTGATCGACAGAGGCGTCTGCTCGGCCGGCTTGAGCACCATACAGTTGCCGGCGGCCAGGGCCGGGGCAAGCTTCCAGGCAGCCATCAGCAGCGGGAAGTTCCAGGGGATGATCTGCCCGACCACGCCCAGCGGCTCATGGATGTGATAAGCCACGGTGCCCTCGTTGATTTCGGCCGCGCCGCCCTCCTGGGCTCGGATGCAACCGGCAAAATAGCGGAAGTGGTCCGCTGCCAGCGGCACGTCGGCATTGAGCGTTTCGCGCACCGCCTTGCCGTTGTCCCAGCTTTCGGTGACGGCCAGCACTTCCAGGTTCTGTTCGATACGGTCGGCAATCTTCAGCAGCACCAGGGCGCGGTCTTGCACCGAGGTCTTGCCCCAGGCTTCGGCGGCTGCGTGCGCGGCGTCCAGGGCGCGGTCGACGTCCTGGGCAGTGGAACGCGGGAACTCGGCAATCGGCTGGCCATTGACCGGCGAGCTGTTGATGAAGTACTGGCCAGCCAACGGCTGCACGAACTCGCCATTGATGAAGTTGCCATAACGTGGCTTGAAGGACACGACGGCGCCTGGGGTTCCGGGTTGTGCGTAGATCATGCTGAGCCTCTGCGGGTCGATGCCTGTCCCACGACAGGCGATGGACCGATGGTAAAAAGCCCCGCGTGCCAGGCGAATGCATCGTTGGCAGCGGGGCTCTCGTCATTTGGTAGTAGGGCCGCTTGCCTCAGGCCACTGCTCTACGGCTTGGCGCTTGCCGTTTGCTGCAGCTGCCTGGGCAGCTTGAAGGTCCAGAGCATGCCGCCTTGGTTGAAGTCCTTGACCCGCTTGGCCACTTCGCCCCCCCACAGCGGTACCGCGCCCCCCCAGCCAGAGACCACCGACACGTATTGCTCGCCGTCCATTTCCCAGGTCACGGGCGAACCGAGCACGCCGGAGCCCGTCTGGAATTCCCAGACCTTGTCGCCGGTCTTGGCGTTGAAGGCCTGCAGGAAGCCCTCCGGCGTGCCGGTGAACACCAGGTTGCCCTTGGTGGTCAGCACCCCGCCCCACAGCGGCGCGTAGTTCTTGTGCCGCCACACTTCCTTGCCACTGATCGGGTCGATGGCACGCAGTACGCCGATATAGTCTTCGTTGAGCGGCTTGATGGTGAAGCCGGCGCCGAGGAACGCTGCGCCTTTCTTGTAGGCAATGCCTTCGTTCCAGATGTCCATGCCCCACTCGTTGGAAGGCACGTAGAACAGCCCGGTGTCCTTGTTGTAGGCCATCGGCATCCAGTTCTTGGCGCCAAGGAAGGCCGGGGCGACGAACACCGAACTGCCCTTGGCTTCGCTGCCGGGTGCGCCTGGGCGGCTGGCGTCGTTGTAGATCGGCCGGCCGTCCTTGTCCAGGCCGGTGGCCCAGGTGATCTTGTCGACGAAGGGGAAGCCGCGAATGAACTTGCCGTTGGTGCGGTCCAGCACGTAGAAGAAACCGTTGCGGTCGGCCGTGGCGGCAGCCTTGACCTCCTTGCCGCCGTCCTTGTAGTTGAACGAAATCAGTTCGTTGACGCCGTCGAAGTCCCAGCCGTCATGCGGCGTGCTCTGGAAGTGCCACTTGATGGTGCCGTCGTCAGGGTTCAGCGCCAGGCGCGACGAGGAATACAGGTTGTCACCGGGGCGCAGGTGCGAGTTCCACGGTGCCGGGTTGCCGGTGCCGAACAGGATCAGGTTGGTTTCCGGGTCGTAGTAACCGCCCAGCCAGGGCGCAGCGCCGCCGGTTTTCCACAAATCGCCGGGCCAGGTCTTGCCCGCCTCGCCGCCGGAAATACCGTTTTCGATTGCCTTGCCGTCCTTGTACACATAGCCCATGTGCCCTTCGACGGTGGGGCGCATCCACAGCAGCTCGCCGTTCTCGGGGTTGTAGGCCTGGATCTTGCCCACCACGCCGAACTCGCCACCGGCAACGCCGGTGATCAGCTTGCCGTTGACAATCATGGGCGCGGCGCTGATGGAATAGCCTTCCTTGTGGTCGGCCACCTTCTTGCTCCACACCACCTTGCCGGTGTCCTTGTTCAGGGCGACCAGTTTGGCGTCCAGGGTGCCGAAGAACACCAGGTCACCGTACAGCGCCACGCCGCGGTTGATCACGTCGCAGCAAGGGCGGATGTCATCCGGCAGCCGTGCATCGTATTGCCACAGTTTTTTGCCAGTGCGGGCATCCACGGCGAACACCCGCGAGTAGGAACCGGTCAGGTACATCACCCCGTCCTTGATCAGCGGCTGTGCCTGCTGGCCGCGCTGCTTCTCACCGCCGAAGGAGAATGCCCAGACCGGCCGCAGCTCCTTGACGTTGTTGGCATTGAGCATGTCCAGCGGGCTGTAGCGCTGGCCCTGGACGCCCAGGCCATTGGTCACGATCTGCTGCGGGTTCTTCGGGTCCTGGAGGATTTCTTCATTGCTGACAGCGGCGTGAGCCGCGCCGGCAAGCAGCATGGCGCTGAGCACCAGGCTCACGGCAAACAAGGGGCGACGCGGGGATCGGGTCATGACGGCTACCTTTGGTTTTTTTGTTGTGCCCGGGAAAATTTCCCGGTGTGCCGGGAATTCTTGGTCCCGACCCGGTTGCCAACAATTACCCGCAGTGCGGAGTTTTCTAGTTCCTTGGTACGGGGCCGCATCCCCTCGACTTGCGCTCCTGCAGGGGAATGCGTCAGGGGTTGGCGTCGACGCGCTGCAGTTGTTGGCGTTCGTAGCGGGGATACAGATGGCTGACACTGCGAATCAGCTCATAACGGGTCAGGTTGATCCCGGCAAAGCGTTCGGGGATGGGGCTGCGGATCATCTCGGCCATGTCGTCGCCACGCGCCGCGCCGTCGCGCATCAACCCATCCAGCCAGCCCAGGTAATCACGCATCTGTGCAAACGGCCGGGCATCGCTGGCCAGCGGCCCGTGGCCGGGCACAAGCTGCTTCCAGGGCAAGGCTTGCAGGGTGTCCAAGTCCTTTTGCCACACCTGAAGCCCGGGGCTGTTGGGGGTGGTCAGGGCACGCTCGTAGAACACCAGATCGCCCGCGAACAGCACGCCGGTCTTCTCATCCAGAATCGCCAGGTCGGCGCCGGTATGCCCGCTCAACTCCAGCAACCGCAGGCGGTGCCCGCCCACCTCGTGGATACCAGGCTGCAGCACCCGGGTCGGCAGCACCACTTCGGTGCCGCGCATCCAGTCGCCGACCAGCCGGTACATGTTCTCGGCCATGGCCTCGCCCTGCTGACGCAGCAAGTCGCCGGTACCGGCCAAAGCGCCGACAGGTACATCGGCAAACGCCTGGTTACCCAGTACATGGTCAGGGTGATGATGAGTCAGCAGCACTTCAAGCACCGGCTTGTCGGTGGTGGCTGCAATGGCCTGGCGCAACGCTTCGCCGTAGCGTTTGGACGGCCCGCTGTCGATCACCACCACGCCGCTGTCGGTGACGATGAACGCGGTATTGACGATATTGCCGCCATTGGCCTTGGCGAAGTTGTCGGTGCTGCCCTCCAGCAACCAGGTGCCCTCGGCGATCTGCCGAGGCGTGAGACGGTAGTCCAGGTCTGCCCAGGCCGGTAGCCCCAGGCATAGCAGCAACAGCATCATCCAACGCATGAAGGGCGCCTCTGGTCAGGGGTAAAGTGCGGCAGCGCGGTCAGGGCACCGCCGCCTCGAACTGGTTGCCGCTGTTGTCCTGCAACAGCAGCCGGGTCGGTCCGGCACCCTGGATATCGAAGCCCAGGTTGGGGTTTTCGCTGACCGCCGGGTACAGCTCGAGGCTGGCCAGGCGCTGGCCGTTCGCGTCCAGCAACTCGGCATGGTTGAGGAAGAACTCGGGAATACCGCTGACCAGGCCATTGTCCATCGGGTGGGCCACCTGCAGGCGCAAGCGGCTGCTGTCGCCACGCGGGTAGCGCCCGCCCAGCACCTCTCCGAGGTGGTCTTCCCAACCGGGTTGGGTGCGCACCACGCTGGGCGCGGTACATCCGCCACCGGCGGCATCGATCAGGGTTGAGCCGACGTGCCACAGGCCATCGCGTGTCAGCACGGCGGCGCGCAGCGGGGTGGCCTGTTCGATACGGATACGGATCGACAACCAGGGCAACACGCGCTCGCCGGGCTGAAAGTCGACAATGCGCGGCAGCGGGTTGAGTTCAGCCCAGGCAATTATCCGCACCACCTCGCCAGCGAATGCCCGGGCGTCGATCTCCAGCGGCACCTGCCTTGCGTCCTCGGCAAAGGGCGGCGCCAGCAGCTTTACGCGCTCATCGAAGACGAACGCGGCCTGGCCCAGCAGCTGCTTGTGGTAGAAGTCCCACATCACCGAGGGCACCGGGTCCGTCTGGGGGGCTGGGGTGGCAGCTTGGGCTGCACAAGGCATCCAGCAGGCCAGCAGGAAAGTCGCTCGCCAGTTCATGGCCTGCTCCTGATTGAACAACACATAAGCCACTGATTCAGCGAGGCCCTGTGGGAGCGGGCAAGCCCGCGAACACCGGCGAAGCCGGTGCCAGACACCGCGTTGCATTCTTCGCGGGCATGCCCGCTCCCACAGGGAAGGTGTGTGCCCCGCTATTGATACATCTCCGGGACCTCGTAGCGCAGGCCGTAAGCGGCATACATGGCCTTGAGCCGGCCATCGCGGATCATCGCCTCCAGGGCTTCCTCCACGGCATAGGCCAACTGCCGGTTGCTTTCGTGCACGGCCATGCCGATTTCCCAGGCCTGCTTGCCCAGGTTGGGGTAGGCGTTTTCCCCGAGGGCCAGTTGCGGGTCTGCGGCCTGGTGCAACTGCCAGTCAACTTCGCCGCGCATCGCCATCACCGCGTCCACCTGGCCGGCCTGCATGGCGCTGAACGCCTGCTGCACGCCGGGGTAGTGGTGGGTTTTGGCACTGAGCATGCCGTTGAACACCGAAGTGAGGTAGAACGACGGCACGCTGTCCACCTCGACCCCGATCGGGTGCTGCTGAAACACCGCCACACTGGCCACCGACGCCAGGCGACGACGGTCGTAGGCCACCTGCCAGCGCTCTTGCTGATAAGGGCCGAACATCGCCACTTGGGCGTTTTCCAGCTCGCCCAGTTCGTTGCGCTTTTGTGCGTAGGCTTGGTCGTAGGGCACCCGCATCATCAGGTCGGCCAACTGCTGGTGGCGCAGCGGGCTGCCGCGCCAGATGTAGTCACGCAGGTCGTCATCGAGCTTTTCCCCGGGCGGTGCCCAGATCAGTTGCAAACGTACCCCCAAGGCCGAGGCCAACGCCTGCGCCAGTTCAACGTCGACGCCGCGGGGCTTGCCGTGGTCTTCGAAACTGTAAGGTGGGAAATCCTTGTACACCGCCACTTTCAGCTCACCGGCGGCGATGATCGCGTCGTAGTTGCGCACCTGCGCCTGGGCCGTCGCGCACCACAGCAGCAGGCTACAAAACAGCACGGCAAACAGACGCATGGCCGTCACTCCTCGACGTGCACGCTGTCCAGGTAGGTGCGCACCGCCCACAGGGCTTCCTGGCTGAGGTAGTCGGCCATCTTCGGCATGTACACACGGCCATCGCGGACCGCGCCATGGCGTACCCGTTCGACAAACCATTCATCCCCGGCGTCACCGGCATCGAGCATGCGCAGGTCTGGGGCGATACCGCCGGACTTGGCCTCCAGGCCATGGCAGGCAGCGCAGTTCTGGTTGTAAGCCGAGGCGCCGATTTCCACGGCCTTGTCGTGCTCGGGCGAGCTGCGGTAAGGGTTTACTGCAGCCCACCCGTCGCCGTCCAGGCTTACGCCGGCGTCCTTGATCGGGGTCAGGCCCTTGGTCTCCACCGCCTGGGGCACCACGTTGCCATGAGCCCAGGCCGTACCGGTCAGCACCGCTGCGGCCAGCAGCCCTGCAGCAAGCAACACATTGCGTTTTGTTGTCATTGTTATGCCCTCACCATTGCACGCAAAGCCTCAACCACAGAGGCCGTGCCGCCATCTTAGAAACAGCCTGCGGACGCTCGAATGCTGCTTTGGTGGCCGGGCCTTACTCCCTTGGTAGTAGGGCTTGTGGCGAAGGGCCAATTGAGGTGCCGTTCGGGAAGTCTTCCCGGCAAGGGCGGGACTTTTTCCGTATCCCGCGACAGCGCCCCCGCCCCACCCTGTGCAGGCCAAAACCTCCACTGGGAACTGCAACCATGACAATAAGATCGCTACCTGCCCTTTCCCCTCTGGCCCTGAGCGTGCGCGTCCTGCTACTGGCCGGTAGCCTGGCCCTGGGCAATGTGGCAACAGCGGCCACCGCACCTGCTGCACCTGCCGGCAAAAGCGTCACCTGGGAAGACATCGCCAACGACCACCTGACCACCCAGGACGTGCTGCAGTACGGCATGGGCACCAATGCCCAGCGCTGGAGCCCGCTGGCCCAGGTCAATGACCAGAACGTGTTCAAGCTGACCCCGGCCTGGTCTTATTCCTTCGGCGACGAAAAGCAGCGCGGCCAGGAATCCCAGGCCATCGTCAGCGACGGCGTGGTCTACGTCACGGGCTCGTACTCGCGGGTATTTGCCCTCGATGCCAAGACCGGCAAACGCCTGTGGACCTACAACCACCGCCTGCCCGACAACATTCGCCCGTGCTGCGACGTGGTCAACCGCGGGGCGGCAATCTACGGCGACAAGATCTACTTCGGCACCCTGGACGCGCGGCTCATCGCCCTCGACAAAAATACCGGCAAGGTGGTGTGGAACAAGAAGTTCGGCGACCACAGCGCCGGCTACACCATGACCGGCGCCCCGGTGCTGATCAAAGACAAGACCAGCGGCAAGGTGCTGTTGATTCACGGCAGCTCCGGCGACGAGTTCGGCGTGGTCGGCCAGCTGTTCGCCCGCGACCCGGACACTGGCGAAGAGGTATGGATGCGGCCCTTCGTCGAAGGCCACATGGGCCGCCTGAACGGCAAGGACAGCACCCCGACCGGCGACGTCAAGGCGCCGTCCTGGCCAGACGACCCGACCACCGAAACCGGCAAGGTCGAAGCCTGGAGCCACGGCGGCGGCGCCCCTTGGCAAAGCGCCAGTTTTGATGCCGAGACCAACACCATCATCGTTGGCGCTGGCAACCCCGGCCCCTGGAACACTTGGGCGCGCACCTCCAAGGATGGCAACCCCCACGACTACGACAGCCTCTACACCTCAGGCCAGGTCGGTGTCGACCCCAGCACCGGCGAGGTGAAGTGGTTCTACCAGCACACGCCAAACGATGCCTGGGACTTCTCCGGCAACAACGAGCTGGTGCTGTTCGACTACAAGGACAAGGACGGCAAGGTGGTCAAGGCCACCGGGCACGCCGACCGCAACGGCTTCTTCTACGTGGTGGACCGCAACAACGGCAAGCTGCAGAACGCCTTCCCCTTCGTCGACAACATCACCTGGGCCAGCCATATCGACCTGAAGACCGGGCGCCCGGTGGAAAACCCCGGCCAACGCCCGGCCAAACCGCTGCCCGGTGAAACCAAGGGCAAGCCGGTGGAAGTCTCGCCGCCGTTCCTGGGTGGCAAAAACTGGAACCCCATGGCCTACAGCCAGGACACCGGCCTGTTCTACATCCCGGGCAACCAGTGGAAAGAGGAATACTGGACCGAGGAAGTGAACTACAAGAAGGGCTCGGCTTACCTGGGCATGGGCTTCCGTATCAAGCGCATGTACGACGACCATGTCGGCACCCTGCGGGCAATGGACCCCACCACCGGCAAGCTGGTGTGGGAGCACAAGGAGCATCTGCCGCTGTGGGCGGGCGTACTGGCAACCAAGGGCAACCTGGTGTTCACCGGCACTGGCGACGGCTTCTTCAAGGCCTTCGACGCCAAGACGGGCAAGGAGCTGTGGAAGTTCCAGACCGGCAGCGGCATCGTCTCGCCGCCCATCACCTGGGAGCAGGACGGCGAGCAGTACATCGGCGTGACCGTGGGCTACGGCGGCGCGGTGCCGCTGTGGGGCGGCGACATGGCCGAGCTGACCAAGCCGGTGGCTCAGGGCGGCTCGTTCTGGGTGTTCAAGATCCCGAGCTGGGACAACAAGACTGCGCAGCGTTGACTGCCTGAGGTAAAGCGTTATGGGGCCGCATTGCGGCCCCATAACGCTTATCCCGAATGCATTCAGGTCCGCCCCACAACTGCCCTGTTCCAACTGAGAGCCTTTCACCATGAACTACCTGCCATTTGCCTTGCTGTTGGTACTGTCCCCTGCCTTGGCCGTGAGCGCCGACGACGATGGCAACGATGCCCCGTTGACCATCAACGGCTGCGTCATTGCCGAAGCCAGCCAATGCCCGGGGGCCAACCTGCGCGGTGCCAACCTGGCCAACCAGGACCTGCGCAAGATGAACCTGGCCGGCGCCGACCTGCGTGATGCCGACCTGCGCCATGCCCGGCTCGACCTGGCCAACCTGGAAAAAGCCCGCCTGCAGGGCGCCAACCTGACCCGTGCCAGCCTGCAACAGAGCAACCTGCGTGTGGCGGACCTGAGCAACAGCAAGCTGGTGGCCATTCAGGGCTGGGGCTTGTTCGCCCAAGGGGCACAGTTTGAAAAGGCCGACCTCAGTGCTGCCTTCTTGCAGTTCGCCAGGTTGTCCGGGGCGAAGCTGCAGCAGGCCAACTTGCAGGCGGCGGACCTGGAGATGGCCTGGCTGAGCAAGGCTGATCTGCAAGGGGCCAACCTCAGCGATGCCAACCTGCAGGAGGCCAAGTTTGGCCAGAGCAACCTGGCGCGTGCGGATTTGCGCGGGGCGCGGCAGCATTACGGGAACTTCCAGGAGGCCAACATGGAGGGGTGCAAGGGATGCCCGGATACATGGGACAAATGAGTTCAGTTAGCAGGGGCCGCTTTGCGGCCCATCGCGACACAAGGCCGCTCCCACAATGACCGCGTACATACCAACTGCTGTGTGTACGCGGTCATTGTGGGAGCGGCCTTGTGTCGCGATGGGCTGCGAAGCAGCCCCAGCAAGCGCAGCTGACACACCTCACCCCGCCACCCGCACCACCCCCAGGTTGATGCCCAGGTGCACCAGCTCGGCATGCGAACTGACCTGCAACTTGCTCTTGAGCAAGGTCAAATGATTGGACACAGTCTTGGCGCTGATGCACAGCTGCTCGGCAATCACCCGCATCGGTGTACCTTTGGCCAGCATCGTGAAAATCTCCAGTTCACGCTGGGTCATGCGCTGCAAGCGGGGGTCACTGCTGCCTTGCTGTGACGTGCACGCCAACTGCGTAGCCAAGGGCTGTTCGATGTAGGCATGCCCGGCCAACACCCGCTGCACCGCCTCGATCAACACCTGGGGCGCCGAGTTCTTGGTCAGGTAGCCCGAAGCCCCCGCCTCCAGCGCCTGGCGCACCAGCGGCAGCTCGTCGTGCATGCTGAAAAACAGCACCCGCAGCTGAGGCAGGCGCTGGCGCAGGCGGCGGGTGGTTTCCAGGCCGCTGATACCGGGCAGGCCGAAGTCCATGACCACCAGGTTCGGCACTTGCTCCTGCACACGGGTCAAGGCCTCTTCTCCACTGGCCGCCTCTCGTACCTGCATCGCCGGCAACACCGTCCGCAGCAGGCTGGCATAGCCCTGGCGGACCACGGCATGGTCATCGACCAACAGGATATTCATCACACCTCCTTGGGAATGTTCAGGGCCAATGCCCAGCCGCTACCCGGCCGGCTCAAGATGCGCAGCTCCCCGCCAAGGCTACGGGCGCGTTCGGCCATCGAGTGCAGGCCTACCCCTGGGCGCTGGGGCGGGTGCGCCCCGCGGCCATTGTCGCGAATGAACAGGCGCAAACCCTTGGCACTGCGCTGCAGGCGCACCCGCACCTGGCTTGCGCCGGCATGCCGAGCGACGTTGGTCAGTGCCTCTTGCAGCAAGCGGTACAAGTGCGTTCTGCTCGCCCCGGGGAGCGCCGGCAAGTGCTCGCCAACCCGCAGCCGGCATTCGATACCCTGGCTGGCCTGCCACTGGCTCACCAGCAGGCCGAAAGCCTCGGCCAGCGGCATGTAGTGCAGCGCCACCGGGTACAGGTTGTGCACCAGCGCGCGAAAGCCTTGCTGGAGGCGCTCGCAATTGAGTTCGAGGTCGTGCGCCGTCTGTGTCACCACCGCAGGCTGCTCAGCCACCATACGCAACAGACAGAGCTGGGCACGAATACCGGCCAGGTATTGCCCAAGGTCGTCGTGCAGGGTCTGCGCCAGCTGGGTGCGCTCTTGCTCCTGCGCCGCCAGCAGGGCCTGGGTCAGTCGGGCGTTGTCGGCCCGAGCCTGCTCCAGCGTCGCGGTCATGTGGTTGAAGTAGGTAGCCAGCTGGCGTGCCTCCGGCAGGCCAGCCTCGCGCAAGCGCGCAGTCAACTGCCCGCCCGAAACCTGACGCAAGGCGCACAGCAGTTCATCCAGCAGGCCCATGGCCCGCCGTACCGCCCAGCGGATGGTCAGCAGGCTCAACAGCCAGGCCACGCCACACAAACCCAGCAGTTGCTGCAGGGAGTCCCAGACTTCATCGATCTCATCCCGTGGATCGACAGCAATCAACACCCGGCGCCCGTCATTCAGGTCCAGCAGCCGGCGGCTGCTGTGGCGCTCGTCAAACAGCTGGCGGCCCAACCAGGCATCCAGGCCACTCTGCGCCGGTCGCCGCAGCGCTTCACCCGCCGCTAGCCAGTGCACCCGCACATGGCGCAGGCTCTGGGTCAGCCGGGGTTGCAGGCTTGCCGGGTCGCGTTCGGCAGTGTCACCGAGGTACGCCACCACCGCTTCGGCAGACTGCAATTCACGCTCGACATCCGCCACCGCCTGGTGCAACAGCGCGCCGGCACAGGCCAGCGTCACCAGGGCGAAACAGCACGTGACCCACAGGTTGATCCGCCACAGAGCCGACAGGTTGACAAGGCGCACAGGCGATTCTCCTCGGGGCGTTGTGGCCCATCGTAAAACCGCAACAGCCGCGCCGAATTACTACCTTGGTACCGGCCTGGCGCTACTTTCTGCATATTTCCCCCTCACGGCGGGCTTCCTATGCTGGCGCCATCTGCCGTGGAGTGTGTTATGCGCCAGCCTGCCCACCTTGCCCTGACCTGCCTGCTGGCCCTGGCCGCGACCTTGGCTGCGCCCCTGGCGCCCGCCGCTCAGCCCACAGACGCGCTAAACGTACGCATCGGCTACCTGGGCTATCGCCCCGATCCCGGCCCGCTGCTGTCCAACATCATTCCTGAGCCTGCCGATGCCGGGCGCCAGGGCGCCGAGCTGGCGGTTGTCGACAGCAACAGCACCGGGCGCTTCCTGAAGCAGCAATTCCAGCTGACCCCCGCCACAGTCGACAGCCCCGAGGCCTTGTTGCAGGCAGCCAGGGCGCAGCACGACCAAGGCCTGCGGCTGTTCGTGGTGAATGCCCCGGCCGCCAGCCTGCGCGCGTTGTCTGCCGCCCTCCCCGACAGCCTGTTGTTCAACGCCGGCAGCCCCGACGACGGCCTGCGCAGCAGCCAGTGCCTGGGCAATGTGCTGCACAGCTTGCCGGGGCGCGCCATGCTGGCCGATGCGCTGGTGCAATTCCTGGTGCTGCGCAAGTGGCAGCGGGCGCTGCTGGTGGCCGGCCAGACCGAAGACGACCAGGCCTACGCCGCAGCCCTGCGCCGCTCAATGAAACGCTTTGGCCTGCAACTGGTCGCGGAAAAGACCTGGACTTTCGACAACGACCAGCGCCGCAGCGCCCAGGCCGACATGCCGCTGTTCACCCAAACCGCTGAATACGACGTTGTACTGGTGGCCGACGAGCGCGGCGACTTTGGCGAGTACCTGCCCTACCAGACCTGGTACCCCCGCCCCGTGGCCGGCACCCAGGGCCTCACCCCCACCGGCTGGCACAAGACCGTGGAAACCTTTGGCGCCGCGCAGCTGCAAAAACGCTTCGAAGCCCAGGCCGGGCGCTGGATGAATGACCGTGACTTTGCTGCCTGGATGGCCGTGCGCAGCATTGCCAGCGCGGCCAGCAAGCTGCGCCAGGCCGAACCCCGCGCGCTACAACAACTGCTGCTCAGCGAACAGTTGCCACTGGATGGTTTCAAGGGCCGCAAGCTCAGCTACCGCCCGTGGAACGGCGAACTGCGCCAGCCAATCGCGCTGGTGCAGCCGCGCGCCCTGGTCAGCACGTCGCCGCAGGAGGGCTTCCTGCACCCTTTCAACGAAATGGACAGCCTGGGCTACGACAAACCCGAAGTGACCTGCAGCTACCCCTGACCCGATAACCACAACAATAAGGAATTCGCCATGCGCCGCCCCCTCTTCCACCGGGCCCTGCTTTACCCCAGCCTGCTGTCGGGCGCCCTGGCGCTGGCCAGCGGGCAGGCCATGGCCGCCACTGCCTGGGTGTCCAACGAGAAGGACAACAGCCTCAGCCTGATCGACATGCAAACCCTTGAAGTCACCGAGACCCTGCCGGTGGGCCAGCGCCCGCGCGGCCTGCTGCTGTCACACGACAACAAGCTGCTGTACATCTGCGCCAGCGACTCGGACCGGGTACAGGTGATGGACGTGGCCACCCGCAAGATCATCAAGGAGCTGCCCTCCGGCAAGGACCCCGAGCAGTTTGCCCTGCACCCCAACGACCGCTGGCTGTATGTGTCCAACGAGGACGACGCACTGGTGACGGTGATCGACACCGTCACCGACAAGGTGCTGGGGCAGATCGACGTTGGTATCGAACCCGAAGGCATGGCGGTGAGCCCCGACGGCAAGTGGGCAGTCAATACCAGTGAGACCACCAACATGCTGCACTGGATCGACACCAGCACCCAGACCTTGGCCGACAGCACCCTGGTCGATCAGCGGCCGCGTTTCGTCGAGTTCAACAAGGACGGTTCGCGGTTGTGGGCCTCGGCGGAAATTGGTGGCACGGTGACCATCCTCGACGTGGCCACGCGCCAGGTGCTGAAAACCCTGAATTTCCAGATCAAGGGTGTTCACCCGGACAAGGTGCAACCGGTGGGCATCAAGCTCAGCGCCGACGGCAAGTACGCGTTCGTCGCGCTGGGGCCGGCCAACCATGTGGCGGTGGTCGATGCCACGACCTTTGATGTGCTCGACTACCTGCTGGTCGGGCGGCGGGTCTGGCAGCTGGCGTTCACCCCGGACCAGAGCCAGTTGCTGGCCACCAACGGCGTCAGTGGCGACGTTTCGGTGATCGACGCGAAGAACCTCAAGGTACTCAAGTCGGTGAAGGTCGGGCGCTACCCCTGGGGCGTGGTGGTAACACCATGAATGCCCTCGACGTCATTGATGTGAGCTTCGCCTACGGCCACCGCGAAGCGCTCAAACAGGTGGCTTTCAGCCTGGCGCCCGGGCGCTTCGCCGCGCTGCTGGGCCCCAATGGCGCCGGCAAGTCCACCTTGATCGCCCTGCTTACCCGGCTGTACGACCTGCAACACGGCGACATCCGCGTGTGCGGCTGCTCGCTGCGCAACGCTGCACGCCCGGCTTTGCGTCAGCTGGGCGTGGTGTTTCAGCAAAGCACCCTGGACCTGGACCTGAGCGTTGAACAGAACCTGCGCTACCACGCCGCGCTGCATGGCCTGTCGCGGCGCCAGAGCAACCTGCGGGTCGAAGCCGAACTGGCCCGCCAGGGGCTTGGCGAACGCCGTCGCGATCGTGTGCGCGAGCTGAACATCGGCCATCGCCGCCGGGTGGAAATTGCCCGCGCACTGCTGCATGAACCCCGCGTGCTGCTGCTCGACGAAGCCAGCGTCGGCCTCGATCCGGCCAGCCGCCTGGCGCTCAACCAGCACCTGCGCCGGTTATGCCGCGAGCAACAGCTCAGTGTGCTGTGGACCACCCACCTGCTGGACGAAGTGCAGCCCACCGATGACCTGCTGATTCTGCATCACGGGCGCCTGGTAGCCCGTGGTACCGCCGATGCGCTGAGCCTGGAGCACGGCGGCGACCTCGACAACGCCTTTGCCCGCCTGACCAGCGCCCACTCAGGAGCCGACGCCCGATGAACGCTTACTGGCAATGTTTCAACGGCATCATGCTGCGCGAATGGCTGCGCTTCGTGTTGCAGCGCACGCGCTTGCTCAGTGCCCTGGTGCGCCCGCTGCTGTGGTTGCTGGTGTTCGCCGCCGGGTTTCGCGCGGCGCTGGGCATTGCCATCATCGAGCCTTACGACACCTATATTCCTTACGAGGTGTACATCATTCCGGGACTGGCCTGCATGATTCTGCTGTTCAACGGCATGCAGGGCTCGCTGTCGATGGTCTATGACCGGGAGATGGGCAGCATGCGCGTGTTACTGACCAGCCCATTGCCGCGGCCGTTCCTGCTGGGCAGCAAGCTGTTGGCGACCTCGTTGATTTCCCTGCTGCAAGTGAATGCCTTTCTCGCCATCGCCTGGCTCTACGGCGTGCAGCCACCTGCCGCGGGCTTGCTGCTGGCGCTGCCGGCATTGCTGCTGGTGGCGTTCATGCTCAGCGCCCTGGGCCTGTTGCTGTCGAACGCGATCCGCCAGCTGGAGAACTTTGCCGGGGTGATGAATTTCGTGATCTTTCCGCTGTTTTTCCTGTCGTCGGCGTTGTACCCGCTGTGGAAGATGCGCGAGGCCAGCCAGTGGTTGTACTGGCTGTGTGCTGTTAACCCGTTTACCCATGCCGTGGAACTGGTGAGGTTTGCGCTTTATGAGCGGTTGAACCTGCTGGCGCTGGCGGTGTGCCTGGGGTTGACCGCCTTGTTTACCCTGCTGGCGGTACTCACCTTCAACCCCCAGCATGCGGCGCTGCGCAAGCCCCGCTGAGCTTCTGTTGCTTGCTCTGTGCAGGAGCGTCAGGGCTGAAGTGGCATCTCTCTTTTTAACCGCAAGCTACTACTTTAGTACTGCCTTTGCTGTCTAATCGTCGCATTCACAAAGCACCGCCACTGGCATGTAATGGGCCTATAACAAAAAGGAAAATCCCCATGCCACGTGCCCTGCGCCCCTTGCTGGCTGCCCTTTCGCTGTGTCTGTCATTGGGTATTGCCCAGGCCGACACCACCCCACTGTTCTCCGCCGAAGGCTATCGCACCACGCTCTACCGCAGCCCCACCCCGCAACAGGTCGAAGGTGGCCAGGTCATCGACACCGCCACGCTGCAACGCCTGCTAGGCCAGGCCCCCAGGCCGGTGCTGGTGGACGTCTATCGCCGCCAGTGGCTGCAAGGCCGCTTCATCGAAGACGAGCCGCACAGCAACCTCCCCGGCAGCCTGTGGCTGGCCAACACCGGCGACGGTGAACTGAGCCCGGCCTGGCAGGACTACTTCATGCGTAACCTGCAAAAAGCCACCGCCGGGCAGCCAGAGCAACCGCTGGTCTTCTACTGCCGCTCCGATTGCTGGTTAAGCTGGAACGCGGTAAAACGCGCCAAGGCCCTGGGCTATAACAACCTGTACTGGTACCGCGACGGCCTGGACGCCTGGCAACAGGCCAACTTGCCGCTGCAGCCGGCGCAACCCGTGCCCTTTCCCTGAATCACTTGCCTGCGAACGCGTGCCCATCCAATAAAAACAAGGTGAAAAGGCCATGTACAAAATTCTGATTGCCGACGATCACCCGCTGTTTCGCGAAGCCATCCACAACGTCATCAGCGATGGTTTTGAAGGCAGCGAGGTCATGGAGACGGCCGACCTGGACAGCGCCCTGGCATTGACCCAGGCGCACGACGACCTCGACCTGATCCTGCTCGACCTGAACATGCCCGGCATGCACGGCCTCAACGGCCTGATCACCCTGCGCAACGAGGCGCCGACCACGCCGGTCGTGATCGTTTCAGCCGAGCAGGAAAAGCAGATCGTGCTGCAGGCCATCACCTACGGTGCCGTGGGATTCATCACCAAGTCTTCGCCGCGCTCGCAGATGATCGAAGCGATCGAGCAGATCCTCAATGGCAATGTCTACCTGCCACCCGACATCATCCGCGCGCAAAAAAGCAGTACCAGCCGGCGCCACAACGATACACCGAGCTTCCCGCCGGAAATGCTCCAGGCCCTGACCCGCAAGCAGCTGCTGGTGCTCGAGCGCATGACCAAGGGCGAATCGAACAAGCAGATCGCCTACACGCTGGATATCGCCGAAACCACGGTCAAGGCGCACGTCTCGGCGATCTTGCGCAAGTTGAACGTGCATAATCGGGTGCAGGCGATCCTGAGTGCCGGCGATATCGATTTTGCCGATTACTTGAGGCGTTGACCTGTAACGGCCTTTTCGCGGGTGAACCCGCTCCCACAGAAGCCTGCGAAAAGGCCAGCGGCTATGTCATGCTGCTGGCCAATAAGTGGCTCATCGCCGTCTTGAGCTTCATCGGCCGCACCGGTTTATGCATCAGGGTGTGCCCCAGCTCGCGGATCTGCTGCTTGAGGTCGTTGCTGTAGTTGGCGGTGATCATCAGCGCCGGTAGCGGCTGGGCGCGGCGGGCATTGATCCGCGCCACGGCGTCGACACCGTTGCAGTCGTTGTCCAGGTGATAGTCGGCGATCAGCAGGTCGGCCTCGGCGTGGTAATTGTCCACCTGCCGCGCCAGGTCTTCTTCCGACAGCGCAGTGACCACCTGGCAGCCCCAGCCCTCCAGCAAGGTGCGCATGCCTGCGCAGATCGCCGCATCGTTATCCAGCACCCACACCCGCGCCCCACCCAGGCGGTCAAGCATCGGCTCGCAGATCACCTGGCTTGGCTGGGGCTTGGGCGCGGTGGCGCTCAGCGGCACTTCGACGGCGAACACCGAGCCCTTGCCGAGCCATGAGCGCACCCGGATCCGGTGGCCGAGGATGCCGGCGATCTTATCCACGATCGCCAGGCCCAGGCCTAAGCCACGGTCCTGGTCCGGCCGCTGGACGTCGCCGCGCTTGAACTCCTGGAACATGTCTTCCAGGTGTTCTTCGGCAATGCCGATACCGCTGTCCCACACTTCGATCCGCAGGCCGCCACGTTGGCGCCGACAGCCCAGCACCACGCGCCCGCTGCGGGTGTAGCGGATGGCATTGCTGAGCAGGTTGCGCAGGATCCGCGCCAGCAGCTGGGTGTCACTGCGCACCACCGCCGAACAACCTACAAAATGCAGTTCAAGCCCTTCGCTGCGCGCCACTTGGGCGTATTCGGCGGCAAGGTTGTCCATCAGCTCGCTGAGGGCGAACGGGGCCACATCGGCCTTGATCACCCCGGCATCGAGCTTGGAAATGTCCACCAGGGTGCCTAGCAGGTTTTCTACATCTTCCAGCGAGTTGCTGACATTTCGAACCAGGTGGGCACTGTCTTGCAGCTCGCGGCGCTCGAGCAACGCGCTGGTGAACAGCCGCGCCGCGTTCAGCGGTTGCAGCAGGTCGTGGCTGACCGCAGCGAGGAATTTGGTTTTCGACAGGTTGGCCTGTTCGGCCTCGCGCTTGGCCTCCCGCAGGCGCGACTCGGCCCGGCTGCGCTCCTCGATCTCACGCAGTAGCTGGTCGTTGAGGCTGGTCAGTTCCGCGGTGCGTTCGCGCACACGTTGCTCCAGGTGCTGATAGGCCTGGTGCAGCGCCTGAGCGGTATTGCGGCGCTCGGTAATGTCGCGGATCAACACGAAAATGCCCACCACCTCGCCATTGGCCAGGCGGTTCGGTACGTAGGAGCGCAGCATGTAGCGCTCCTGGCCATTGATGTTGGTTTCGGCAAATTCGAAGGTGACGCTTTCACCCGCCAGCGCCCGCGCCACGTAAGCTTCCAGCCGCTGGTAATGCTGCTCGCTGTGGGCTTCTCGCAGGCTCTGGCCGAGCATCACGCCGTGCGGCCAGCAATACCATTCTTCATAAACCTTGTTGGTGAATTCGTAGACCAGATCGGCATTCAGGTAAGCGATCAGCGCCGGGACATTGTCGGTGATCAGGCGAATCTGGTGCTGGTGGGCGGTCTCGGCCCGCTGTCGGGCCTCGCTGAGCAGGCGGTTGACGGCCTTGAGCTCAGCCATGGCCTGGTTCAGGGCGTCAGTGCGTTCACGTACCTGCTCGGCCAGCACCACCGAATGCTGGAACGCCGCATAGGGGTCGTTACCCCGCGTTACCCCCGACTCGATGCGTTCAATCAACGCGCCGTTGATTCGCTGCAACTTGTGGTTTTCGTGCTGCAGCCGGATGACCTCGGCCTGCAGTTCAGCGCCCGACAGGAGGCCGGTTGCGGGCAATGGCGACCCCGGTGAAGGTCTGGTTGATATGCATGCCATTGAACTGTTCTCCGTAGGTGTTGAAGCCGATCACCCGCTGCTCGCGCAAGAACGCACCGACCGGCTCCAGGCCGTGCCGGTCTTCCAGCTCCAGGCGCCGCAGAAAGCAATCGCAACCGATGGTCAGCAGCGGCGGGCCAAGGCGCTGCTGCAAGCCGTCGAACAGCTGGTGCAGGTTCGGCAACAGCGGGCCTGGAGTCATGGCGGTAAGCACGATGCCGTTTTCCACCGCGCAGTAGAAACTCAGGCTCAGGTCCGGGTGCACCTGCTGGATCGCCCGCACGTAATACTGATCATGAATGCGCACGGCCAGCGGATGGGCAGCGAATACCCGGTAGTCGAGCGCTGCCACCGGCACGCCGATGTGGCGGGCGTACTCCTCCGCAGCAGGCTCGGCATTCAGCTCGAAGACGCGACGCTGGCCGCTGTCGGCGCCGGTTACCACCAGTTTTTCCTCACGTGGGAGGATGTGGTGCGTGGTGAACACTTCGAAATCCAGCCAGGTGTTGACCAGCACCACCACAGCGGCACCGTTGTGGAACACGCCACCGAAGTACACATGGGTGCGGGTCAGGTAGTTGTCGTCGCCTGCCGAACCACCAAAATGCGGGATGTCCCCCAAGGCTGCGCTGAGGGCGGCCAGCACCATCTCCTCCCGGCTGGACAGGCCGTCGAGCAGGGTCAGGGCAAAGCTGTGG
Source organism: Pseudomonas sp. GW460-LB5 (assembly GCF_059423245.1). Classification (NCBI taxonomy): domain Bacteria; kingdom Pseudomonadati; phylum Pseudomonadota; class Gammaproteobacteria; order Pseudomonadales; family Pseudomonadaceae; genus Pseudomonas; species Pseudomonas sp. GW460-LB5. The sequence continues at coordinate 128,804 of NZ_JBWKXT010000002.1, read as the reverse complement.
CCCTTGATCGGTGCCAGGGTGTTGCTGCGACAGGTGCCGACCAGGCGCTCGACCATCTGCTGCGCGTCGATCAGGCTGAAGTGCTCCATTTCATCGATCAATTCGGTGGCAATCGAAAAGTGCCGGTGATCGAAGCCCACCGCCGTCACGCAATTGCGGCCGTAGCCCAGCGGGGTGATTTCGCCAGCGCTGGTGCAGCCGACCAGGCGGATGCCGCCGAAATCCTGCTCCAATGCTTCGCCCAGGGCCTGCAAGTCGTACTCGGCGGAACAGAAGAACAGCACGAAACCCAGGTGCGGGTGCAGCAACTGGCGCGCCAGGTCCTGGGCGGCCTGCCGTGCGTCGTTAGCCTGGGACATGGCGCGGACCACACCGTCGTTTTGAGCCTGCTGCATCGTGGTCTCCGGCGCGGGGTGGCTGAGGGGTCAGTGTACGAAGGTGAGCAAGGGGGACGAATGCTACTTGGGTAGCGGGTGGGCGGTTCCATGGGCGTAATAGCCCGCATCATTTGGGGTCGCCTTGCGGCCCCAGGGATTCACCAGGTCAACACCGCACCCACCGCAAAGGTATCGGTGTCTTCGTTCTGCGCACGGGTGTCATGCCCGTCGATGGAAAACTGGTTGTACTCAGCCACCAGCTTCAGGTTGTCGTTCACATCATGGAACAGCGCCACGCCGCGGGTTTCATAGTCTGCCCCGCTGCCCACCGCGCCATTGCCATCGTCCTTGGTCTTGCCATAGGACAGCGCCACGCGGTTCTTGCCGAACGTGTACGAGCCCTGCAGCAGGTAGCCGTCACTGTCGACATTGCGCAACACCGGTTCGCCAGCGTTGTTGGTGAAGAACGGGTTGATACCCTTTGCCTGGAACCCCGAGCCGGTCAGCGACCAGCCCCCCATCTTGGCCTGCACGCCATAGCCGACACCTTTGGAGGTGACGGACTTCACCGTCGAATCGGTATTGTCCGAGGTCTGGTAGCTGCCGTTGACCCAGCTGTAGATCTGCGCCCCGCCCAGGTCGAACTGGTAGGTGATCTCGCTTTCGGTGCGCGGGTTTTCCTGGTAGGCCTTGCCGGTCGGGCTGCTGTCGTTGGTGTCTACCGGGTCCATGATGCCCACTGCTACTCGCAGGCCGTCCATCACCGGGGTGCGGTAGGTGATCTGCGAGGTGGGGAACGGGTACGGGTAACCACTGCCGATGTTGCCGAACGACACCCCGCCGCCGTCCACCAGCCCCAGCGTGTCGCTGACCTGGCCATACCCTGCCAGCAGCTCGTCCAGCAGGATGTTGGAGCGGGCAAACAGCCCGAAGTCCTTGCCGATCAACACCTCGCCCCACGCGGGGTTGGCCACGGTGCCGTAGAACTGCCGCACGTCGATGGCGGTGTCGGTGCCGTTGGTTTCACTGTCGTTGATGGTTACCCAGAACGAGGCACGCGCGCCGAGCTTCAGGTCATCCACCTGCTTGCCCATGTTGAAGCCCAGGTAGTTAGGCAAGAAGCCCATTTTCACCCGCGACTGGCGGCGGTCGAACTGTTCGCCCTCACGGTCGACCTTGCTGTTGACGTAGAAAGCATTGATGTAACCGTCGGTGGAAAACGTTGTCTGGTCCTTGTCGTACAGCATGATCTCGGCCTCGGCGACGCCGCTCAGGCCCAGGGCAGAAAAGCTGGCGATGGCGGCTGCGAGGAAACGAGGCGGCAGGTGCTTATTGTTGTTGTGCATGGCGCGCTCCAAACGGGGACAGGATGTCGGAGGCGATTATCGGAAGTGGCCAAATGGCCAGATACGCTGCTTTCGGGCGAGCGGGTAGCGGCCTTGGGCTGGCGAATGCGGCCTGATGATTTGGTCGCGGTACCAGGTCTGGCCAGGAGGCAAGACTTAGGGTGTACGCATGAATAGCAGGCGGGTATCAGTACATCTGTACGAACTGGGGCCGCCCTGCGGCCCCGTTGTTGCGCTGACCACTGCCCTCAGGAAGCAAGCGCCTGCGAGCGCTGGCGCTCGGGCATCTCATAGCGGTGCGGTTGCTGCCAGGCCAGCCGTGCTTGCACGTCGACCGCCGCGTCCATCACCTTCTGGGCCCAGTTTTCGTCTTTCGGGCACACCACCACTACGCGAAAACCATGGTCGACGCCCTCAAGCCGCACGCCTTCGGAATCATCGACATGCAGATCGATATCGAACGCCGATGGCAACTTCGAAGGCGAATGCTCAAGGCCGTTCTGGGCCAGGATATGCTGGTGCCGGTCACTGTTGACCACACCATCGACATGGATGCCATAAAGCATCAGCCAGCGCCGGATGTAGGCCGGGGTGCGCCCCGACGAGGTATAGATCCAGATGCTGCAGCCCTGGCGGCGCAGGTCGCGGATCAGCGAGCGCGTGCCACTGCGCAGGGGCTCGCCCAACCAGCGATGGACGAAATTCGGCAGCTTGCTGTCTTCGGCGGCAGCGTGTTCGGGCAGGCAGGCGAGCGTGTCGTCGATATCGAACGAAATGCGTACCTGGCCACGCTTGAGCTTGCGTTCAAGGGCTTGGCGCCCGCGTGCGAACATGGAGTAACGTTGCATCAGCGGCGCCCCTCACAGACAGGCACAGGCGTGCCGCTCAGGAAGAACTTGCCGGGCTCAGGCGCCTTCTCTTCGAGGAAAGCGGCGTACTTTTTCTTGATCTTGGGGAGTTCGTACAAAGCCTTGACACCGTGTTTAGCGGAGTTGCGTATGACCGAGGACGGGTTGAAGTAACCCTCGGCGTTGTCCAGCGACAGCACGAAAGGCGGCAAGCCGGCACGCATCAGCAGGTAGCTGACAATGAGCGAACCTGTGCGGTTGTTGCCTTCGATGAACAACTGCGGCTTGCTGAGGATTCGTACATAAACACCGGCTGCCCGCTTCCAGATCGAATCGCTGCGGTACGAGCAGTACCAGTTGTACAAGTCCTTGATGCCACCTTCGACGTTGTTGAAAAAGTGCGCCTCGGTTGCGGCGAGGTGCGGGGCATATTCCAGGCGACGGGCCGGGTCGCTGCCGCACAGCACAGTGGCGTTGATTTCCAGCATCAGGTTCAGCTGCTGCAGGTCGAACAGGTCGATACCGCGAGCGACATAGTCGTCAATCAGTGCATAGCCTTCAAGTACGTTCAGCAGCACCTCGTCGGTAAACGGATCCCGCGGTTCGGTGAAATGCCGGCTGAGTTCGGCAAAGCGGCCTTGCACCTCGCGCAGTGCGCGCTCTACCGCTGAAAGATCAAGACGACGCGTTGCTCGCATTGGAAATCCCGGGTAACACTTTAACGGAAGGTAACGCGGCCGGTTGCTGCAACCTCCCTGGCTGCAACACCCGGCCACCTTGGCGTGCCTGACTCAGCTGAACTTGCCGCTGATGTAGTCGCTGGTCAGTTGCTCGCGTGGGTTCTGGAAAATCTGCGCCGTAGGGCCCATCTCGACCAGGTAACCGGTGCGGCTGCCCTGGGAAATATCGACCGAGAAGAACGCCGTGGTGTCCGCCACACGAATCGCCTGCTGCATGTTGTGGGTGACCAGGGCAATGGTGTAGTCCTTCTTCAGCTCGACCATCAGCTCCTCCACGCGACGGGTGGCAATCGGGTCGAGTGCCGAGCAGGGTTCGTCCAGCAGCAGCACTTCCGGTTCGGTGGCAATGGCCCGGGCAATGCATAGACGCTGCTGCTGGCCGCCGGACAGCGACAGGCCGCTGACCTTGAGCTTGTCCTTCACTTCGTCCCACAGCGCGGCGCCTTGCAAGGCGTGCTTCACGCGGTCACCCAGGTCGCCCTTGTAGCGGTTCAGGCGCAGGCCGAAGGCGACGTTGTCGAAGATGCTCATCGAGAACGGGTTGGGCTGCTGGAATACCATGCCGATGTAGCGGCGCACGACCACCGGGTCAACACCCTTGCCGTAGACATCCTGGCCCAGGAAGTGCACATGGCCTTCAAACCGGAAGCCCTTCACCAGGTCGTTCATGCGGTTGAGGCTACGCAGCACGGTACTCTTGCCGCAGCCCGACGGCCCGATGAAGCCGGTGATCTCGTTCTTCCTGATCGGCACATGGCTGTCACGCACGGCCATGAAGTTGCCGTAGAAAATCTTGTCCAGCTTGCAGTCCATGACGATCGGGGTGGCTTCATTGACCATGGGAGCGGCTCTTTGCGCAGTGGATACGTTCAAGTTGGATGCTCCCTTTCTCAATACTTGGGCTTGCCGAAGACTCGGCTCAGAATGTTGATGACCAGCACGATCATGACCAGCACCAGCGAGGCCGCCCAGGCGAGCTCGAGCTGGTTGTCGAATGGCATGCCGGAGAAGTTGTAAATCAGTACGGCGAGCGAAGCCGTAGGGTTCATGACCGCCAGGCTGCCGTCATGGTAGATCCAGTAGTTGCTGAACAATGCGGTGAACAGCAGCGGCGCGGTTTCGCCAGCGGCGCGGGCCACGGCCAGCATGACGCCGGTGAGGATCGCCGGCAGGCCGGTGGGCAGGACGATTTTCCAGATCACCTGAGCACGGGTGCAGCCCATGCCGTAAGCGGCGTCTTTCATGATCTTGGGCACCATCTTCATCGACTCTTCAGCAGTCAGCACCACGATCGGCAGCATCAGTACTGCCAAGGCCACACCGCCAGCCGGCGCCGAGTAGGTTCCGGTGGTCATCACCACCAGGGCGTAGGCAAACACCCCGGCCAGGATCGACGGCAGGCCGGTGAGCATCTTGGCGGCAAAGCGCGCGGCGTTGGCCAGCTTGCTGTCGGGGCCGAGTTCGGCCAGGAACACTGCTGCCAGGATACCGACCGGTACCGCGATGGCGGCGGCAATGCCGACCATGACGAAGGTACCGGCCATGGCGTTACCAAAACCGCCACCCATCTCGAAGCCGGTCGGCGGCAGCTCGGTGAACACTTCCAGACTCAGGCGTGCACCGCCGCGGGTGATCAGCATGTACAGCACGGAAATCAGCGGCACGCTGGCCACCAGCGCCGCGAGCCATGCCAGGGTGGTCAAAAGCACGCTGCGCAGGGCACGGCCTTCCAGCTTGCGTTGCAGGCTGGGCAATGCGGCTACAGGGGTCGTCAAGTCAGTCATTGTTTGTTACCACGCTGGGCGTAGAGCATGATCATCGAGCCGAGCACGTTCACCAGCAGAGTGATGAACATCAGGACCAGTGCCGCGTACATCAGCACTTCGACCTCGTTCGGGCCGGCTTCCGGGAAGTTCAGCGCCAGCAGCGCCGCCAGGGTGTTGGCCGGGGCGAACAAGGAAAGGGAAATGGTGTTGGCGTTGCCGACCAGCATGGCCAGTGCCATGGTTTCACCGAGCGCGCGGCCCAGGCCCAGTACCAGCGAACCAAAGATGCCAGTAGCAGCCGATGGCACCATCACCTTGAGGATGGCTTCCCAGTGGGTAGTGCCCATGCCGTAGGCAGCCTGCTTGGTTTTCATCGGTACGCTGGTCAGCGCATCCTGGGAAACGGCAGCGATGGTCGGCAGGATCATGATCGCCAGTACCAGCGCAGCAGGCAGCAGGCCGGGCCCGCTCAGGGAGGTGCCGAAAAACGGGATCCAGCCCAGCTCGCTGTTCAACCAGGCGGTCAGCGGGCGAATCGCCGGGATGACAACGTAGATGCCCCACAGGCCGTAGACCACGCTGGGGATGGCGGCGAGCAGTTCGACGATGGTGCGGAACACTGCGGCGAGCTTGGCCGGAAGGAAATCCTGGGTGAGGAAAATGGCCATGCTGACGCCGAAGAAACCGGCGATCAACAGGGCGATGAAGGCACTGTAAAGCGTGCCCCAGATCGCTGGCAGAATACCGTACTTGCCTTGGTTGACGTCCCAGACGCTGCCGAACAGCACGTCAAAGCCATGCTTTTCGATGCCGGGCAGTGCCTTGCGGCCCACTTCGTAGACCAGCGCGAAGACCAGCGCCAGTACCAGCACCACACCAATGCGTGCAAGCGCACGGAAGGTGCGATCGACCAGGAAGTCTTTCGCAGACGGTGGCTGGCACGCGGAATCGGGGTTATCCGGTATGGCAAAGGGTGTGTTCATGGGCAAGTTCCGGGACAAGGGACAAACACCCCCGGCATGGCTTCATGCCGATACCGGGAGCGCCTGGGTATTACTGGATGTTGGCAGACGCTTTACGCACCTGGTCGACAACCGACGCAGGCAGCGGGATGTAACCCATCGAGTCGGCGATGGTCTGGCCTTTGGTCAGGCTGTACTCGACCATTTCACGCATGGCCTTGGCTTTTGCCGGGTTGCCGTTGTCCTTGCGGAAGATCATCCAGGTGTAGGAAGTGATCGGGTAGGACTTGGCACCGTCCGGGTCAGGCAGCCAGGCCACCAGGTTTTCCGGCATGTTTACCGCAGCCAGTGCTTCGGCACCGCTCTCTGCGTTTGGCACGACGTATTGGCCAGCTTTGTTCTGCAGCACGGCGAAGTCGACCTTGGCCAGCTTGGCGAAGCCGTATTCGATGTAGCCGATGGCGCCCGGGGTCTGGCGGACGGTGGCGGTTACGCCATCGTTCTTCGGCGATTTGATGAACTTGTCGGTGGCCGGCCAGTTGACGGTGTTGCCCTCACCCAGCCCTTGCTTGAAGTCAGCGTTGATGGCCGACAGGTGCTTGGTGAAGACCGCAGTGGTACCGCTGGAGTCGGCACGCACGACCACAGTGATCGGGGTAGCTGGCAGTTTCAGCTCAGGGTTGGCCGCGGCGATTTGCGGGTCGTTCCACTGGGTGATCTTGCCCAGGAAGATGTTGGAGTACACCTCGCGCGGCAGCTTCAGCCCTTTAGGGTTGCCCGGCAGGTTGTAGGCCAGGACGATTTCACCGGCGGTCATTGGCAGCAACTGCACGCCTTCGCCAACCTTGGCAATGTCTGCTTCGCTCATGGCCGAGTCGCTGGCGGCGAAGTCGACGGTCTTGTTCAGGAAGTCCTGAACGCCCGCCCCGCTGCCCTTGGACTGGTAGTCAACGGTGACGCCAGCAGTGTTCTTGCTGAAGTCCTTGAACCAGGTCAGGTAGATCGGTGCAGGGAAGCTGGCGCCGGAACCTGTCAGGCGAACGTTTTCTGCAGCAAAGGCTGCCGAAGTGGCGCAAAGGGAGACCGCAACGGCGAGTGCAGCAGACTTCATCAGGCGTTTCATCAAAAAGTGCTCCTTGTGATGGCCGGCACACTTTGCATCAGCTGTGTTACAGCTTTGTGACTGTTGAGTGGCAGGCCGCACGGTAGAGCTTTTTGCCTATGCCATGACGCACCGCTCGTCCATGGTCCGGCACTCTCGATGGACGCCTGGCCTCAACCGTGCAGGCAAATCCAGCAGGAGTGAACACCATGCCACGCGGTGACAAGGACAAATACACAGACAAACAGAAGCGCAAGGCCGAGCATATAGAGGAGAGTTACGAAGAAAGGGGATTGTCGAAAGCAGAGGCCGAAGCCCGTGCCTGGGCCACCGTCAACAAACAGTCCGGAGGTGGCGACAAGAAGGGTGGCTCGGGGAGCCACACGGCTGCCAGCGAGAAGAAGACAGCCCGCTCCGACTCAGCCAAACGCGCGGCCAAGTCACGCCAGGGTCATTCGCGCAGTTCGGGTGTTTCTCTGGAAAGCCAGAGCAAGCAAAGCCTGATGAAGGAAGCGCGCAGCAAAGACATAAAGGGCCGCTCCACCATGACCAAGGCAGAGTTGGTAGAAGCGCTGCGCAAACAAGGTTGAGGGCTCGATGGCTGGCACCGGCTGCGCCGGTGCCATCATTAAAGCTATCCCGTCCCTTATCTGGGCTTCACCGAATCAGCCAATACCGACAATACCCGCTTCATCGCCTTCCTGGCTGCGGTTGCGGCACGCACACTCGAACTCGGCTTGGGCCCGTGTGACAAAGTTGAGGCTCAAGCGCATCTTTTCCTGGGTGTCGTAAAGGTCATAACCCTCTCCCAGGGCGGCGGGAAAGCCAAGACGCCGAGGGTAAACCTCTCGCTTTACTGGCACTGCGGGCACCACAACGAAGCGCGTCTGCATGATCGTCCCTCTTCGGCAGTGCTTAAGTATTAGTAGTCTTATGTCAAAGCATCAAGATGACTCATGCAATATTTTGGTTCATTTACCTACGCTCGCGGTAATGAGTGCGCAGAAACCCAACAGGCAGACAGCCCCGATGGCATCCACAGCGCATAAACACTCAAGGCATTGCTCATGGCTGACGCACCCCGGCAACGCCTCTGTTGACGAGATACAACAGCGGCCCCGCCGAAACGAACACAGCCGTCAGCAACAGGTAGGGCAGCAACGATATCCCCTTCCCGCCCCGCATACGGTTGTCCCTCACCATCCAGACGCAGGCCAGCCCCGCCATCAGATACAGGTCAATGACCACCTGAGCAGTGTCTGGCCGCGACAGCAGCGTTAGCCCGAACGCCAGCAGCGACTGCTCGGCAATCTGCATCGTCCAGCCGGTATACAGCGAAAACAGCACCAGCAACGCCAGCGCGCAGATACGCAAGCCCATCGTCCTTTCCTCTGTAGGGTTTGCCGGCACAGTAGTGATAGGGTTGCCTGCGCTCAATGACCTGTGAGGTCATGGACGCTGCAATCAAGGACGATAAGGATCAAGGCATGAGTCATCATCTGTTCCATCGCAAAAGCCCTGCGCCGGATACTTCGGCAGGCCAGCATCTGCGTCACTTGCGCCAGCAGGCCGGGCTCAGCCAGCTGGCGCTTTCGCTATTGGCTGGCGTATCGCAGCGCCACCTGAGCTGCCTGGAAACCGGGCGCGCCAAGGCCAGCCCTGGCACCTTGCATGCCCTGCTTTCGGCCCTTGGCGCGCCACTGGAGCACTGCAACGAAGTGTTCATTGCCGCCGGGTACGCGCCCCGCTACGCGGCCTCGCCGCTCGACGCGCCTGAACTGGCATTGGTGCATGCCGCCATCGAACACATCCTGCAGGCGAACAACCCTGCACCTGCAATCGTCATCGACAGCAACTGGCAGGTCATCGCTGCCAATGCCAGTACCGGCCTGCTGTTGGCGATGGTGGGTGTTGCGGCGCAGGCGGCGCCTGGCCTTAACCTTCTGGATACACTGCTGCGCCCTGGCGGCCTGGGCGATCATCTGGCCAATGCGCAGGAAATTCGTGCCGTTGCCTGGCAACGTGCATCCAGGGAGGCAGTGGGCAACCCGACGCTGGCAGAACACTTGCGCAATCTTCCAACCCCGGCCAACCCAGAGCAGGCGGCAGGTATCGCGCCCGTGTTGCTGACCCGCGTGAGCACCCCCTATGGCGAGCTCAGGTTCCTGTCGACCTTCACCACCTTCGGCATGCCGCTGGATATCACCGTGGAATCACTGCGGATCGAGCACCTGATCCCCGCCGACCCACAAACCCGGCAGAGGATGCAGGCGGCGTTTGATCAATGGTCGGCGGTTACAGCGTGAACGACAGCGCCTGGCCAAGGAACCTGGCGCTAACCTGATGGCCTGTTTGATTCAGGTCGAACGGCTGGCACATGGCCCCCGTGGTCACCACATCACCTGCCTTCAATGTCTGGCCGCGTTCGGCAGCATGGGCATACAGGTGGGCCAGCGACACCAGCGGGTCGGTCGCAGCATCGCCAGACAAGCCGCGGGCGCGTAACTCGCCATCTACGTACACCTCGGTGGTCTCGGCCAGGTCTGCAAGCAAGGGTACGTTGATGCCTGCCCCAAGGCTGTTGCCCACGACCAACGCTTCAAAGCCCACGTTGTCCGCCACGAAGCTTGGCCAGCCGACGCGCTTGCGGTCGACGAAGCGTGAGCGCACCACCTCGAAAGTGACGCAGGTTGCGCGAATATCCTCGCTGGCCGGCAGGCGTCCCGCTTGCGGGGGGATATCGCGGTCAAGCACGAAGGCGATCTCGCATTCGATGGTCACAGGTGTCACCGCCGGCAGCTCGATGCGCACACCATCAGCGTGGCAGCGCTTTGCTTCCAGTTGGCCAATCAGCGGCCGGGACAGGTTGGCCGCACGCATGCCTGCGGGGCTGCCGACACCCAGCTTCCACCCGGCACGCTGACCAGCGGCGGCGGCGAAGAACTGATCCTGGCTGTCATAGCCTTGTTTCAAGGTTTCGGGCCTGAGGCTGGCAGGCAGTTCCGTCAGCAATTCACCGCTGCGCCAGTGCTGCAGCAACAGGGCCGCGGTACGTTGGGGTACGAAAAGCGAACTGTTCATCAAGACCTCATGGAAATGGGCGATGCCGGGCAACCGATGCTAGGGCCTGGAATTGATAAGGATAAATATATTGTCATGATGCCTGGCATCACAAACCGTTATGAAACGACTTCTGGAAGCTGATGCGATCCTTGTGGGAGCGGCCTTGTGTCGCGATTGGGCCGCAACGCGGCCCCACCGGTCTCGACGGTCCTGCAAGGATCCTGGGGCCGCTCTTCGGCCCAATCGCGACACAAGGCCGCTCCCACAGGGATCGCACAGGCCTGACGATCACTGGTCAGCAGAAACCGGCTGCTTCAGCAGCAATACATAAGCCATCGCTGCCACCGTCGCCACCGCAGCACTGATCAGGAACGCCGAGGCAAACGACCCGGTCTGCTGGATGCTGAACCCGGTCACGATCGGTGCCACCGAGCCTGCCAGGTAGCCACCAAAGTTCTGGATCGAGCCAAACGAGGCCACGCGCTGGCTATCGACCACAGTGTTGGCAATCATCCAGGCAGTCGAGCTGGCCATGTTCACGCTGAACAGCGCGCAGCACAGCAGCGCCACGCTGAGCATGAAGCCGCTGCCGAACGACAGGGGAACGGTGAATGCCGCCGCCGCGAACAACGCCGTCACCACTACCCGCTTGCGGCTACCCAACACGCTGGCGCCGTTCTTCACCAGGCGGTCGCAGATGCGGCCCGCGACAATGGTGCCCAACGCGCCGAATACATAGGCCAGCGATACCACCCAGGCCGTCTGGTACAAGCTCAAGCCATGCTCACGTTCGAAGTAGCCCGGCAGCCAGGTAAGGTGCAGCCACAGCATGTAGATCACCCCCATGAAGCCCAGTACGGCGCCCCAGGTGCTCTTGTGGCGAAACAGCTCGGTCCAGGCCGCCAGTTGTGCCCGCAGGCTCGGCCTGGCGCTTGCCACCGGCTGTTTATGGGCCTGTGTCGCCAGCAGCCGCTCACGTTCCTCTGCAGGCAGCTCGGCCAGGTAACGCGCCTTGCTCTTGTAGAAGGCAAACCAGCAGGCGGCGACCAGGATGCCGAACACCCCGGTGACAATGAACATGCCGCGCCAGCCCCAAGTGATCATCAGCAGGGTCAGCAACGGTGGCGCCAGGCATGGCCCGATGCAGGTCGATGACAGCACGATGCCCGTCGGTGTGCCGCGCTTTTCGGCCTCGAACCACTCCGCCAGGGCTTTCGCGGCCGACGGGAACATCGGTGCTTCGCCAATCCCCAGCACCACCCTCAGGCCGATGAATGCGGAAAAACTGTTGATCAGGCCGGAGGCCGTCTGCGCCACTGACCAGCCCAGCAGTGCCGCCCCCAGCGAGATCTTGCTGCCCAGGCGGTCGATGATCATGCCCAGCGGCAGCTGCGAGAAGGCATACGCCAGGGAAAACGCTGACAGCAAAATGCCCATCTGCGACGGCGTGATGCCCATGTCGCGCTGGATAGACGTATTGGCGATCGACAGCGCACTGCGGTCGACGTAGTTGATGATGCCGATCACCAGCAACAGGCTGACGGTAATGACCTGGTACTTTTTGAACGGGTTCGGGCTGGCGACCGCTTCCCCCGAGGGGGCAAGCTCGGCTTGCGCATACTTGGTATTCATGGGCGTTCACTTTTGTTGTTATTGATTGAACAGCGGATTGGCGCCTTACATCGACGCTTCAAGCAACCCCTGGTAGTCCTCGGCAGACGCCTCACGCGGGTTGGTCCGATGGCTGTGATCGGCCAACGCGCCCTGGATTATGCGTGGGTACTGCTCTTCGCTGACACCCAGTTCGCGCAGGCCGGTCGGCAGGCCCAACGCGCGGGTCATGTCGCGGATGGCCTGTTCGATCTGGTTTTCGTCTGCCAGCCCCATCGCCTGGGCGATACGCGCCATCTTGTGCTCGTTCAGCACAGTTGCGGCCTTGCGGTTGAAGGTGATGACAGCAGGCAGGAAAATCGCGTTGAGGGTGCCATGGTGCAGGCGCGGGTTGATCCCGCCCAATGCATGGCTAAGGCTGTGCACGCAGCCCAGGCCCTTCTGGAAGGCCAGTGCACCTTGCAGCGAAGCGCTCATCATGTTGATACGGCCTTCGAGGTTCTGCGGGTCTCGGGTAGCGCTTTCGATAAAGCGCCAAGCGCGCCACAGGCCGTCCAGGGCGATGCCGTCTGCAGGTGGGTTGAATGCAGGCGCCATGAACGTTTCCAGGCAGTGAGCAATCGCATCCATCCCGGTGGCAGCGGTGAGTTGTGCAGGCAGGCCAAGGGTCAGCGCCGGGTCGCAGATGGCGGCCTTGGGCACCACATGGGGCGAAATCACGCCCACCTTGCGCCCGTCGTCGAGAATAAGGATGGCGCCCCGCCCTACCTCGCTGCCCGTCCCTGCCGTGGTTGGCACGGCAATCACCGGCGCGGTTGCCGGCGTGATTCGCGCCAGGCCACCCTCGATCACCGCAAAGTTTCTCAATGGCCCATCGTGCCTGGCACACACGGCCACACCTTTGGCCAGGTCGATCGCCGAGCCGCCGCCGATGGCGATGATGCCGTCACAGCCACACTCCTTGAACATGGCCACGGCTTCGCGCACCGCGGTCTCGTTGGGGTTGGGTGGGGTACCGTCATAGATCGGCAGTTGGGCAGCGCTGTCGGCAAAGGTGTTCAACGCCGTATCGACGATACCGGCAGCGCGCACGCCACGGTCGGTCACGATCAAAGGCTTGGTTATACCAATGCGCTCACATTCCGCAGGCAAAAGGGCAATGGCGCCGATATCGAACTGGATCTGGGTGATGTAGTTGATCAGGGACATAAGGCTCAGCAGGCTCCTGGCTTTGTTTTTCTGGGCGGTTTAGCCGCACTGGATGCGACACTGTGCAGCGCCAGTATAGGAATGCGCGCCTGGCCATGGTATTGAGAACAATCCATATCGGTATAACCAGGACGCATACCAGATGACCCCGTCACTCAATTCGATCATGTCCAGGCTGCACGCCCGTCACCTGCGCCTGCTCATCGAGCTGGACGAGCACCGCTCGCTGCTGGGTGCGGCTGGCAGCGTCGGGCTTACCCAGCCCGGTGCCAGCAAGGCGCTGCAGGAAATCGAAACCACCTTCGGCACGGTGCTGTTCAACCGCACCAACCGCGGGCTGGAGCCCACTGCCGCCGGGCACTGCGCCATCCGCTACGCGCGCGTGGTGCAAACCGATATTTCCAACCTGCGCCATGACCTGGATGCCATCCTGCGCGGTGTGGGCGGCCGGCTGGCGGTGGGCGCCATCATGGGCGCCGTGCCCTTGCTGATGCGGGCCGTATCACAGCTGGCCAGTATCCAGCCGCAGATGTCGTTCGAGATCATCGAAGACACCAGCCAGTCGCTGCTGGCACAGATCGAAAGCGGCCGGCTGGACATGGCCCTGTGCCGCACCAGTGTCAGCAACGCGCCGCAGCTGTTTGCCAGCACCTTTGTCCAGGATGAGACGCTGGCGGTCATCGCCAATGTCGACCACCCGCTCAAACACGCCCAAACCGTCAGCCTTGCCGAGTTGGCCGAAAGCCGCTGGATCGTATACCGGGCCAACATGCCGATGCGCGTGCAACTGGAGCGTGAATTCCACGACGCCGGGCTGCGCTTCCCGCTGCACCTGGTTGAAACCACCTCGATCCTGGCGACCTTGTCGCTGCTGCAGGACCGCCCCGACTTTGTGGCGTTGGTGTCGATTGACGTGGCCCGGCAATGCGCGATGAACCAGCAAGTACGCATGCTGCCCCTGGCCATGGGCTCGGTCAGCGACCCTTACGAGTTGGTCACTCGCAAAGGCAGCCAAGCGACACCGGCCATGGACAAACTTAGCGAGCTGCTTTTGCAGGGCGGACAGCCCAGTAGCAGTTAGGCGTGTTGCAGAACGCGCCAGGCGAGCCTGAGCCAAAGCACGACTACACCGGCAGCTCGGTGGTCAGCTTGATCTTTTCCATCGGCACTTCGGTCTTGACGTTCTGCACCACGCTCAGGCTGGTCAGGTGCTTGATCTGGAAGCGTCGATAGGCTTCCAGGTCTGCCGCCACCACCCGCAACAGCAAGTCGCAATCGCCCGCCATCACATGGCACTCCACCACTTCGGGTAACTGGCGCACGGCTTCGACGAACGCGTCGGTGGTGTCCTGGTCCTGGCGCTTGAGCCACACCCGCACGAACAGGGTGAGGCCCAGCGCGACCTTGGCCGGGTCCTAGCGCTCCATTGGAATAATTTACCTCCACTGGAGGTGACCATGAATACCCTTGAACCTGTACTGAACGATCCCCCTGCCACCACGCCGCAAAGCGAACTGCGCCGTGGTGCCGTTGCCGCCCTGCCGGTGCTGCTGGGGTTCATCCCTTGTGCCCTGGTACTCGGCGCGCAGGCTTCCCAGCACCAGCTGGCAGCAGGCGAAGTGGCTCTGATGACAGGCCTTAACTTCGGTGGCGGCTCGGAGTTTGCCGCTGTCGAGCTGTGGACCTCACCGCCGGCAATATGGGTGATTATCGCCATGACCCTGCTGGTCAACAGCCGCCACCTGCTGATGGGCGCAATCCTGGCGCCGTACATGCGCCACCTGCCGCTGCCAAAGGCATTGGGGGCGCTGTTCTTCATGTGTGACGAAAGCTGGGCCATGGGCCTGGCCGATGCGCGCCAGCGCGGCGGGTTCAGCCTGCGCTATTTCATGGGTGTGTCGCTGTGCCTGTGGGCCACCTGGGTCACGTTCACCAGCCTCGGGGCGCAGGTTGGGCCGCTGCTCGGCGACCTGCGCAGCTATGGCTTCGACATGGCCTTTGCCGCGGTCTTCCTGGTGCTGCTCAAGGGCATGTGGAAAAGCGTACACGCCGCCGTGCCCTGGCTGTTCAGCCTGCTCACCGCCGCACTGTTCTACCTGCTGATTCCCGGTGGCTGGTACGTGCTCGCGGGCACCGTGGCCGGCCTGGTCACTGCTTACCTATGGGCCAAACCATGATTGACCTTCCTACACTGGTCACCCTCGTGGGCATGGCCGTGGTCACCTACCTGACCCGTGCGCTGGGCTTTTTACTGCTGCGCAACCGCACCCTTGGGCCGCAACTGACGCAGGTGCTGAACGCCGCGCCCGGCTGCGTGCTGATTGCCGTAATCGCACCCAAGTTCGTTTCCGGGCACCCGGCCGACCTGATTGCGCTAGGGCTTACGGTGTACGCAGCAACGCGGTTTTCCCTCTTGCCGGTGGTGGTATTTACCATCGTGATGACGGGGGGGCTGCGCCTGTTGCTGCCGGCATGATCCGCTGCGGCATCTACGCTCCATTGACTCAAATCAAGCCCTCGCGCCGGGTTCGCGCGACGATGGCTGCAAGCAAGGAATGACTCAAGCACCGCCAGGCGCACAGTGCACAACCGTCGAACACTGCGCGCGGCCATGGACAAGGAGCCCCACATGAACCCGCTGAAACACATACTGGTAGCCACCGACCTGTCCCCCCATGCCCGCAACGCGGCAGAGCGCGCTGCCTACCTGAGCAACGCGCAACAGGCCTCACTGGACCTGCTCTACGTTGCCAACCCGGCCCCCTTCGAGCGCCTCAAGCAGTTGGTGGCGCCTGATGACGACCTGTTGAAGCGGGTACTGGACAGCGCCGGCGAAAAAACCCGCGCACTGGCAGCCCTGCTGTTCCAGCGCTACAACATTTCCGCGGGTGTGCAGGTCGCCAGCGGGTCGGTGATCACGGAAATCACCCGGGTGGTGCAGGACAAACACAGCGACCTGCTGGTATGCGGCGCCAAGGGCCAGAGCGTGGCGCGGCGCCTGCTGCTGGGTTCGACCGTGCAGAAAATGCTCAACCACATGCCCTGCCCTTTGCTGGTGGTCAAGCCGGCGCCTCGTGATGCCTATCGCACGGTGCTGGTGCCGGTCGATTTCTCTCCCGCTTCGCTGCGCGCCATCAAACTGGCCAGGGCCATTGCCCCACAGGCCGAAATCATTCTGCTCCATGTGTACGAAGCCCCGTTCGAAGGCAGCGTGCGTTTCGCCCATATCGACTACGACACCCTCACCCACTACCGCAATGTCATCCGCAAGGACGCACAGGCACAACTCGCTGCATTGAGTGAGGCCGCGGGCATTGCCGATGCACGGCAGACTCTGGAGCACGGTGACCCTGGCTGGCGCATTGCCGAGCAGGAACAGGCGCTGGAGTGCGACCTGATCGTAGTCGGCAAGCAGGGTGCGAGCGCGCTGGAGGAGCTGTTGGTTGGCAGCGTTACCAAGCATGTACTGAACGAATCGCAGTGTGATGTGCTGGTCACGCCCTAGCACGCAAGACCAGGCGGGCCGCCCCCCTCAGGGGGCTGCCCGGCCTGCGTGCAGCATCACCAGGTCCCGATGTACATCCGCCCCGCACTGGAACGTGGTTTCACCTACCACTGCAAAGCCGTTGCGCAAGTAGAAAGCAATAGCCCGGCTGTTGCTGTCATTGACCGTCAACCGCAGAGCCCCCACAACGCCCTGCAGCACATCAGCCATCAGCCGCTGGGCCACACCCGCCCCGTGGTATTCGGGCAGCACGTAGCATTTGCTGAGCTCGGCGATGCCATCGGCAGCCGGAATGCCCAGGGGCTCTGGGGCAAGGTTGACCAGGCTGTAGCCGACGACCGTACGGCGCATCAGGCCTACCGACAGGCGCATTTCCGGTTCCCGGTTCAAGCGTTCAAAGTCGGCTGGCATCAACGCGCCTTGGATGTAGGCGCTAATTTCCGTCGCAGGCGTATTTGCCGGGCAAGCCAGCGCAAAAGTGCGTGCCGCGACCTGGCTGATCGCATCACAATCCGCGGCCGTCGCCTGCCTGATCAAAAAATGCATGAGTTTGGCCCTGGTGTGTAAATGGCAGCCTTGCAACGGCTGAAGAAAAGCATAACACTCGCTATATACTTTTCTATACACCGATTCTCAAAAAGCCCAGATGAAACCGTGATGTACGCCCAACCCGACCTGCCACACACGACCAGCGAGGGTGCTGACGCCACTTTCGGCTCGGTCGACCACGCGCTGGGCAACCCCGGTATCCGGCGCAAGAATCACAAGCTTATTCTGCAGGCGGCCAGCGAAGCGTTTGCCGTCACCGGCTTCACCGCCACCCATTCGCACGAAATTGCCGAGCGCGCCGGGTTGCCCAAGGCCAATCTCTATTACTACTTCCAGACAAAAGAGAATTTGTACGTCCAGGTGCTGATGAGCTTCATCGAGCCGCTGGTGAGGGCCTCGGCAGCGTTGCGAAAAAGCGACGACCCGATAGTGGGCCTGCGGGCCTATGTCAAAGCCCGGATACGCATCATTCGAGAGCACCCGTTCAGCGCCGCCGTGTTCAGCCAGGAGTTGCTCTCAGGGGGCACGCGCCTGCCTGAGGTGTGCAAGAACATGCTGCAGGAGGAAGCCAGGCGCAACGTCGCCTGCCTGCGCAACTGGATCGAGGATGGCCGGTTGGCGCCCTGTGACCCCGAACACCTGATGATTTTCATCTGGTCGGCAACGCGTACCTATACCAATCTTGCCTGGCAAATGTCGCAGCTCAGAGGCGTGGCTATACCTGACAAGTTGGACTTTGATCGCGCCACCCGCACGGTCACCCAGATGGTGCTGGGCGGTGTCTTACCGGTGAAGCAAACGGCTGTGACACCGCCCTGAAACTGGCTTCGTGGCCCCACAACGCAATAGTTTCCGCTCTAAACCAGGGGTTTCATCGATTACGCTGATGATGACTATCAAGCGGGCTGCCTGTCGGCCTGGCAAGGCCATCCCTATAATCGCCTGCAAATCCCTCCGCTCCTGCGCCTGCTACAGGCGCCATCCCTCATGGAACCGACCCCCATGCCAAGCAACCGCCAGGCCCCTCGCGGCCTTCCCGAACATAATCAGCAGAGCGTCACACAGCAATGGCTGGCAATCCTCTCGGTCGCCGTGGGTGCCTTCGCCCTGGTCACCAGCGAGTTCCTCCCGGTGGGGGTACTCAACGATGTGGCCAGTGACCTTGGCATCAGTGCAGGCCTTGCCGGCCTGATGGTGACCTTGCCCGGTATCATGGCCGCGCTGGCCGCGCCGTTGATTTCCGTGGGGGTCGGCGCGCTGGACCGGCGCTACCTGCTGATCGGCCTGACGCTGATCATGATCATCGCCAACACCATCGTGGCCTACGCCGTCGACTTCAATTTGCTGTTGGTCGGCCGCGTGCTGCTGGGTGTCAGTATCGGTGGTTTCTGGGCAACCGCCATCGCCCTCAGCGGCCGCCTGGCCCCCGACGGCATGGGCGTAGCCAAGGCCAACTCGATCATCATGGCCGGCGTAACCCTGGCGACCGTAGTGGGCGTGCCCGTGGGCACCTGGCTGAGCGGCCTGATGGGCTGGCGCATGACGTTCCTGGTCACCGCACTGGTGGGCATACCTGTGCTGCTGGCGCAGGTATTCCTGCTGCCGCGGCTGCTGCCGGAAAAGGCCATTCGCATCAGCGACCTGCCGGCCTTGTTCATCAACCCACAAGCGCGGGTCGGGCTGATTGCCGTGCTGCTGATCGGCCTGGCGCACTTTGCCGCGTACACCTATGTTGCCCCGTTCTTCAAACAGAATGCCGGCTTTGACGGGCCTACGATTGGATCGCTGTTGCTGCTGTATGGCGTCGCCGGGTTCATGGGTAACATTTTCGCGGGCTACGCTGCCAACCGCAGCGTGCGGCATACCCTGATGCTGGTTGCGCTGATGATTGCTGTCAGCACCGCCCTGTTCCCGCACTTCGCCACCGGCATGACGGGCGCTGCCATGCTGATCGCGCTGTGGGGCTTCGCTTTCGGTGCGTTCCCGGCCTGCGCCAACATCTGGATGTTCGTGGTGGCACCTAAGGATGTTGAACGTGGCATGCCGCTGTTCGTAGCCATGTTCCAGGTGATCATTGCGCTGGGCTCTTTCTTCGGCGGGCAGGTGGTCGACCATATGGGCACGGCGGTGCTGTTGAGCCTGGCTACCGCGTTGGTGGGCTGTGGTTTTGTCACCGTGCTGGTGCTGGGGCGCAACGTGAGCAATAACCTTGCTGCGCAGCCGGGCTGAGCAGCTCGGCACCGAGGCGCCGCAAGTACAGCGCCGGCTTCGGCCCACGCTGTACTTGTACCAGCGACTGTCTCGCAAAAAACGTGAAACCTAGCGCGGTCATTGTGGGCGCAACTGTCTTGCTCAACTTCTAAAAGCTGGCGCGATCCCTGTGGGAGCGGGCTTGCCCCGCGAACACGGGCGAAGCCCGTGCCATCCACGGCGGTGTCTTCTTCGCGGGTGAACCCGCTCCCACAGGACTGGTGGCAGGCAGGCTTATCCCACGCCAGGTTCATCCCGCTCGGGCCGCCGTGGTTGCCTGCCGCAAATCACCGGAACCTCCGCGCCGCGAGCCCTGGCCAGCAGTTCCTCTGTGTCATCGCCCCCGGGCAGGGCAAGCAACAGATCAGGGCGACTGTCGTTAAGCATGAACAGGTTGCGCAGGCGTTCGGCCTGCTTGCCGTGCAACTGCCAGTTCGGCGGGTAGCGCACCAGATCGGCACCGTGCTCACGTGCCCAGCTTTCGATCTCGCCGCCCAGGAACTGGCTGCCACCGTGGATCAACACCCGGATCGGCCGCTGGCGCTGAACGTCATCCAGGGCCTGGCGGCAGCGCCGGGTGTCGGCATAGTTGCGTCCCGCACAGATCAGTACTCGCATGCTCTGCTCTCCTCGCCTGGCTCAGAACCACTGCCCGAAGCGGCGGATGTAAAGGGTCTTCATCCCTTGCGCGACCACGCAGTAGCCCAGCAGGGTAGCAACCAGCCAAGGGAAGTATGCCCATGGCAGCGGCACCAGGCCCACCATCGCGCCCACCGGCGAGAACGGGATGTAGATACCCAATGCCATCACCAGCCCCGTTGCCAGCACCACCGGCAGCGCAGCGGTGCTTTGGAAGAACGGCACCTTGCGGGTGCGCAGCATGTGCACCACCAAGGTCTGTGACAGCAACCCTTCGATGAACCAGCCAGACTGGAACAGCGCCTGCATCTCGACGCTATTGGCGGCGAACACATACCACATCAGGGCAAAGGTGGTGATGTCGAAGATCGACGAAGTAGGGCCGATCCACAGCATGAAGCGGCCGATGTTGCGGGCGTCCCATTTGCGGGGCTTGCTGAGAAACTCCTTGTCCATGCGGTCCCACGGCAGCGACAGCTGGGAGAAGTCGTACATCAGGTTCTGCAGCAGCAGGTGGATCGCCAGCATCGGCAGGAACGGAATGAACGCACTGGCCACCAGGACCGAGAACACGTTGCCAAAGTTGGAACTGGCAGTCATGCACAGGTACTTCATGATGTTGCCGAAGGTTTCGCGGCCCTTGAGCACCCCCTCCTCCAGTACCATCAGGCTTTTTTCCAGCAAGATGATATCGGCCGACTCCTTGGCGATGTCGGTGCCGCTGTCCACCGAGATACCGACGTCGGCATCGCGCAGGGCGGCGGCGTCGTTGATACCGTCGCCGAGGAAACCGACCGTGTGACCATTGGCCTGCAGGGCCTTGAGCACACGTGATTTCTGCAGCGGGGTGAGCTTGGCGAAGACAGTGCGTTCCTCGACCTGAAGCTTCAGGGTGGTGTCGTCCATGCGCTCGATGTCCTGGCCGAGCAGTGGCAGGCCTGGCTCCAGGCCCACCTCACGGCAGACCTTACAGGTAACCACCGGGTTGTCGCCGGTCAGCACCTTCACCCGCACCCCCATGTCACGCAGGGCGGCAATGGCCGGGCCGGCAGTTTCCTTGGGTGGGTCGAGGAAGGTCAGGAAGCCCTGGATCACCAAATCGCGCTCATCGTCGGTGTGGTACTGCGCCTTGCCTTCGGCCGACGGGATCTCGCGGGTGGCGACCACCAGCACGCGGAAGCCGTCCTGGTTGTAGGCATCGGCGCTGGCCAGAAGCTGCTGGCGGCGGAGCGGGTCCAGGGTAACGACACGGTCGCCCTCCTGCACATGGGTGGCGATGGCGAGCATTTCCTCGACCGCCCCCTTGCTTACCAGCAGGTGATCGCCAAGTGCATTTTTCACTACCACGGACAGGCGACGGCGGATGAAGTCGAACGGTAGTTCGTCTACCTTTGCGTAAGCGTAAGGCACCTGGAACTGGCTGTCCTGGCCAGCAAAATGCAGCACGGCCTGGTCCATCAGGTTGCGGATGCCGCTTTGGTGGTGGCTGTTGAGCCAGGCCAGTTCAAGGATATGCCGATCGCACTGGCCATCGAAGCGCACGTGGTGTTCGAGGATGATCCGGTCCTGGGTGAGCGTGCCGGTCTTGTCTGTGCACAGTACGTCCATGGAGCCCAGGTTCTGGATGGCGTTCAGGCGCTTGACCACCACCTTGCGCCGGGCCATGGCCACAGCGCCCTTGGCCAGGTTGGCACTGACGATCATCGGCAGCATTTCAGGGGTCAGGCCCACTGCCACGGCAAGCGCGAAGAGGAAGGCATCCCCCCAGTCGCCCTTGACCACACCGTTGATCATGAACACTACCGGTACCATCACCAGCATGAAGCGGATCAGCAGGCTGCTGACGCTGTTCACGCCGCGATCGAAGGCGGTCTGGCTACGGGAACCGGCGATGGCCTTGGCCAGCGAGCCGAAATAGGTACGTCGGCCGGTGGCGACCACCACAGCGCGCGCGCGGCCGCTGACGACGTTGGTGCCCATGAAGCAGATGTTTGGCAGCTCGAGCAGGTTGTCCGGGTTGGCGCCATGCCCGGTGGCGGACTTCTGGGCGACATTGCCCAAGGTGTCGTACTTCTCGACCGGCAGCGCTTCGCCAGTGAGCACCGCCTGGCTGATGAACAGGTCGCGCGATTCAAGCAGGCGGATATCGGCGGGGATCATGTCGCCTGCAGATAGCTGCACGATGTCGCCGGCCACCAGTTTGTCCATGGGCACTTCGCGCAGGCGCGGGGCCTGCCCGACCTGCTCGCGGCGTAGCACGGTTGCGGTAGTGCGCACCATTGCCTTGAGCGCGTCGGCGGCCTTGTTCGAGCGGTATTCCTGCCAGAAGCGCAGCAGGCTGCTAAGACTGACCATGGTCATGATGATGATGACCTTGGTCAGGTCGGCGTCGTCCGTTTCGCCTGCGCTGACCGGCAGCCAGTAGTCGGTGACGAAGCTGATCCCGGCCAGAATCAGCAGTACATAGATGAACGGGTTATGCAGGGCCTTGAGCAATTGCACCAAGGCGTGGGGTTGCGGATCGTGGGCAACCTGGTTGGCCCCATCGCGCTCCAGGCGCTTGGCAGCTTCGTGCTCGGTCAGGCCCTGCTCGCTGGCATCGAGGTTGGCGAGGGTAACGGCCAGGCCATTGCGCGCTTCACGGGCGGCGCGGGTAGACAGGCGAGTTTCGCGTTCGGCCTTGGCCGATGAGGTGTTGCGGTGTTTGACAGTCATGTTGCTGTGCTCCTGCCGCTGCGGCGGCACGACACACAGACGTTTCACTCAGCCAGTGAACGAAGGCATGTCGGGTCGCAGAAAAATGCTGGGTTTTTCCGACAGTTGTCTGTCCGCTGCCGAGGGTCGGAAGTTGTGTCGGCAGCGAACTTTCTACTCGCGCAGTCCATGGATTGATTCCTTTTCATAAACACGGGGCAATAGTTACCCGGCAAACTTTCAACTTAGTAAGTTCGGGAGGGAAGATACCGCTGAATATCTTTTATTCAGTGAGAAGTCTGGGCGCTCAAGCGGGCATGAAGACGCGCCAGCGGCCCGCATCTACTTGGGGGCTCCTGGCTGTCGTCAGGGTACCCGTGCAGGCGGCACGGTCGGGCACGGGCCAGCTGCGGCGCAAGGCCGGCGAACAGGCGGTGTGAAGCGAATGAAGTGAGGTTCATGAGCTTGCCTCCAACCGGCAGACACCGGTGGCGGCAAGTCACGACGGAGCATCAGGCTCTGGCGCGGCTTGCCCGACCAGGGTGTCGGGACCGGTGTTCCGGTTCAATTGCCTGACCAGGCCATACGGCAGGGGTCAGGCAGCGACTAGATACTGTGTCCATTGAATTCTTCAGTGAATGGAAAAAAGGCCCTTTCTCGGGGCGATCGAACTTTATTCAAGGGTAGTATCGAAGTCAACCCGCAAGGGGAACTTTAAATAAGTTTCACCCACTTTTAATGTAACAATGATCAGGTGCGAGTTTTACGCCCGTCGCCCGGCTACCCTTACACCCTGAACCGCCCCACCAATGCCGTCATCTCCCCCACCAGCCCCGACAGCGCCTTGCTCGCCTCGCTGGTCTGCTGCGCTCCTGTCGCCGAGTTGATCGACAGCTCGCGAATGTTCAGCAGGTTGCGGTCCACTTCCCGCGCCACCTGAGCTTGCTCTTCGGCCGCACTGGCGATGACCAGGTTGCGCTCGTTGATTTCGCCAATCGCACTGTAGATACCTTCCAGCACCTGCCCCGAGGCCAAGGTCACGTCCAGTGTCGACTGGGCGCGGTTGGTGCTGGCCTGCATCGACGCCACCGCCGCCTCGGTGCCCGCCTGCACGCGGCCGATCATCTGTTCGATTTCCTGGGTCGATTGTTGCGTGCGGTAGGCCAGCGTGCGTACCTCATCTGCCACCACCGCAAAGCCGCGCCCGGCCTCACCGGCGCGGGCCGCCTCGATGGCAGCATTGAGTGCCAGCAGGTTGGTTTGCTCGGACACCGAGCGGATCACTTCAAGTACTTTGCCGATATCCCGGACCTGCCCCACCAATTGCTCCAGGTGCGCACTGCTGGTCTGGATCTCGCGGGTCATGGCCTCGGTGCCATCGATGTTGTCGCTGACTTGCTGGCGGCTTTGTGCGGCCAGCTGGTTGGACTCGCTGGTGGTTTGCGATGTAGTGATAGCGTTGCGCGCAACTTCCTCCACGGCCGTGGTCATTTCGGTCACAGCAGTAGCTGCCTGCTCCAGCTCCTGCCCCTGCTGACGCAGGTTGCTGGCGCTTTCCTCGGTAACCGCGTTCAACGCAGTGGCGGCTGCGTCCAGCTGCCGGGCACAGTGGTTGATCTGCCCCAGGGTGTCGCGCTGGCTCTGCTGCATACGCTGCAGTTCATGGAATAGCTGGCCGATCTCGTTGTTGCCCTGCCCTTGCACCGGCACGCTCAGGTCACCACCGGCAATGCGCTGGAAGTGCCGACCGGCTTCACGCAGCGGATGCAGCACTCGCTGGGCAATGAAGGCCCAGCACAGTGCAGCCAGCAGCAAGGTCA
This sequence comes from Pseudomonas sp. GW460-LB5, assembly GCF_059423245.1. Lineage (NCBI taxonomy): Bacteria > Pseudomonadati > Pseudomonadota > Gammaproteobacteria > Pseudomonadales > Pseudomonadaceae > Pseudomonas > Pseudomonas sp. GW460-LB5. The sequence goes on along the minus strand of NZ_JBWKXT010000002.1, from coordinate 104,323 downwards.
CCCCTAGCAGCCCCAGGCTCAGCATTTGTGCACGCGCCAGACGACGGTCTGACTCCAGCATGATCTGCTGGCCACGTTCGCTCAGTACGCCAACCAGCTGCTGGCGTAGCGCTTGCAGTCGGCCCATGGCATTGCCGGCATCGATGTTGACCTTGAAGTACTGCTCCAGCGAACGCTGGCGGGTCGCTTCGCGCTGCCCGGCTACCGCCTTGGCATATTCGGCAAAGGTAGCCTGCAGCTCGGTTGCCAGCGTGCGAAGGGCTGGCTCGCGGACATTTTCAACGAACTCGTCGACCAGCTTCTGGCTCTTGTCGTTCAGCTCGACTGACAGCGCCATGCGCTTGCCTGCACTCTCGTCATGGCCGCCCAACTGCTCGATGAAGCCCGAGGACACATTGGCGCTGGAACGGATTGCCATCAACAACGCATTGTTCAACCGGTCCGACTGGTGTGCGGTCTGGTCCAGTTCGGTGATCTGCTGACCGCTGCCCACTGCTGCCCGCCAGGCACTGACGGTGGAAAACAGCAGGGTCAGGCTGAACAACGACAGCACCCAGAACATTCCGGTACGTATCTTGAGGTTGGCAAGCATGCGGGCAGTACTCCTTATTGGCACCACTTCTGGTCGAAATTCGACGGTGGGTGTGCTGCTATCGGAGGTACCGGCGCAGGCTTGAGGCGCAGGAAGCAGGTTATGGGCGATAACCGAACAGATGTTGCCGGGCGCAGGCTGCGCCGCGGCCAACCTCAGCGATCGAGGAAAATGACTACCGTCTGCGCGAAGGCCTGCGGTTGGTCCAGCATGACGAAGTGGAAGCTGCCATCGATACGTTTGAAGCTGATGTTTCGCGTCCCGGCATAGGCGTTTGCGAAGGTTGCATCGACGCTGGTAGCGGGTATGCCATACAAGGGGTCATAGGCATAGACGACCTGCACCGGCGCCTGGATATCGCCAAGCTCCGGGCGCAGGTCGGTGGTCATCAGTTCATAGGTAGCGTCGGCTACCGCCTTGCGGTCCGAGCGCAGCGCGGCCTCTACCAATGCGGGCCTGGCCGCAGCGGTCTTGGCCAGCCGGTCAATGGCCGCACGCTGCATGGCTTCGGCCTGCGCTGCCGGGGCCAGCAGCATCCCATCACGGAATGTGGCAGCCTGGGGTGCAGCCGTTTCGGCAGTGGCCGTGGGGTCCATCAATAACGTGTAAAACGGCAGCGCATCGACAACCATCAGCCGCCCGACCTGCTCCGGGTGGCGTGCGCCAAGCATCAGCGCCACCTCACCGCCCAGCGAATGGCCAATGATGGCCGGCGCCTCAAGGCGCTGGCTACGGATATAGTCAGCAACCGCCTCGGCCACAGGAGCGGCCACGCGCCCGTCCACAGCGGGCACGGCAGGCGAACCGGCAAAGCCTGCAACCTGCACAAGGTGCAGGCGATGCTGCTGGCGCAGTGTGCTGGCGAGCCCCGCCCAAACCTCACGGGAAGAGGCCAGCCCGGGGATCAGGATGACGTCCGGCCCGGTGCCCTCGATCTTTACCGAAATACGTTCGCCCGCTACAGGCACTGGCTGGCTTGGCGCAGCCAATGCCGAGCCCAGCGACAAGCTGGTCCCGATTGCTGCAAGCAGGGTGCGTATGTGCATGGTCGCCATTCCTTTGACTTCAACGGAGAAAAGCCCGCCACTATAAAGCGCACGGCAACCCATGGGAAAACTATCATTTGCAACCCGCTGCGCTGCACCGTTAAAGTCGGGGCCTGGGCGCCGGCTGCGCCTGCGGTCCGCGCAAAGGGGTTGCCCGAGCCATGCTTCAGTCCATTTCCATACCAGCTCCCGGCTTGTCGGCGGACCGAGCCCCAAAGGAGTTGGCATGCCCGCCATCAATGCTTCCCGCCAGCACGGCTTGCTCGACCTGCCCGCCTTGCGCAAACGCGCCAAGCGCTTGCTGACCGAACTGAAAACCCACCAAGCCGACGACACCCGCGAGCAATTGCGCACGCTTGGCCTGCCCGGCCCCGACTACCGGCTTGCCGATACCCAATGGCTGGTGGCCCGCGAGGCCGGTTTTGCCAGCTGGCCCAAGCTCAAGGCCCATGCCGATGCCGTGGCTTTTGCAGCACGCCACCCCGGTTTTTCTGCCGATGACGAGGCTAACGTGCAGCACTGGCGCTGCGGCAACGACATCGCCCACAGCTTGCGCACCGCCGGGTTTGCCGGCGCTTTCCAGATGTTCGACGACCCCATGGTGATGGGGCCTGTACCGGCACTGCCTGATGAGCAGTACTGGCAGGTTCGCAGCGCCTACGTTCAACAAGCGTTCCGGCTGAGCCCCCAAGACCTTGAACAGCGCCAGGCAGCACAACGTAGCGCATTGGCAGGGCTTAACCGCGACAGCGAAATTGTGCTGTGGTGCGAGGCCGACGCTTACGACCAGCTGTTCCTGATTCGCGTACTCGCCAGCCTGCCTGGCCTGCCGCGTCGGCTGGAGCTGATCGAAATTGACCAGGTGCCCGGCATCGAGCGCTTTATCGGCATTGGGCAACTGGCCCCCGACCTGCTGGCTTGGTTGTGGCCGCAACGTCGCGCGCTGGGTGAGGATGCACTCGCCCTGGCCCGCGAGGCATGGGCGGCCTACACCGCACCCAATCCAAAAGGCTGGGCGAGCCTCGCTGGCCACGCACACCCGGCCTTGCCGTTGCTGGGCGGGGCATTGGCGCGCCAGCTGCAGGAGCTACCGGGGGCACATGACGGTTTGAGCCTTACCGAACGCCTGCTGCTGCGCGTGCTGGCTTCACGCGGCGCGCTACCGGCCGGCCGCGTGTTTGGCCAGTTGATGATGCAGGATGACCCGCTGCCTTACCTCGGTGACCAGATGTTCCATGTGCTGCTGCAGCCGTTGATCCACGCGCCACACCCGCTGCTGGTTGAAGGCCCGGGAGAAGCTTGGGCGCAGCGACTGCTGCGGCTGACGCCGCTTGCCGAGCAAGTGCTTGCAGGCAAGGCCCACTGGCTGGATCACAACCCTGCGCAGCGCTGGGTTGGCGGGGTGCTGGTGGATGCGGCTGACAGGCCTTGGGTAGTGACCGAACAAGGCGAGGTGTGGCAACGCCGATAACCTGCTCAACCGCAGGGCCGCTGTGCGGCCCTGCGCCGGCAAGCCAGCTCCCACCTGGACCGCATTGACCTCAGGTCTTGCATGAATGCTGTGGGGGCTGGCTTGCCGGCGATGAGGCCAGTCCAGGCGGCACCAGACAATTGAATCCCCGTGGTCGTGACATCACCTTTCTGCTGCCTGCGCCAGGCGCTGGGTGGCCTGCCGGAGCTCATCGACATCCAGCGAAGCAAAACCCAGGCGCAAGGCATTCTCGGCATGACCAAACGGCGAGAACTGGCGACCGCTGCGCACCACCAGGTCCAGCTCCAGTGCCTTGTCGACCAACTGATCCACATTGATCGTGTCGGCAAACCGCACCCACAGCGCCAGCCCACCTTCCGGCTCCTGCACGGTAATCTGCTCGCCAAACGCATCGTGCAGGCAAGCCAACAGGGTCTGCCGACGCCGACGGTACTCGCGGTTGACCCGGCGCAAGTGCTTCTTCAGCTCGCCATCATTGATCAAGTCCGCCAGCATCCGCTGCATCACCGCATCGCCCTGCCCCAGGGTCAGCGTCGCCCTGCGCTCCAGCACTGCCGTTACCTCCACCGGTGCGACGATATAACTGCAACGGAACGTGCTGCCCAAGGGCTTGGACAGTGTGCCGATGTAAATCACATGCCGCTGCTGCCGGTCGCTGGCCAAAGGCAGATAGGGCCGCCCGGAAAAGTGGTACTCGTAATCGTAGTCTTCCTCGACCACGCAGAAATCGTGCAGCCGCGCCAGCTCCAGCAACTGCTGCCGGCGCCCGGCTGGCAAGCTGACCGTGGTCGGAAACTGGTGATGGGGCGTCAAATACATCATCCGCACCTTGTGCTGCCGGCACAGGGCATCGATCTGGTCCACCCGGCAACCCTCATGGTCCAGGTCCACGGTCACCAGTCGGGCCCCCAGCTGGCGGAAAATCTCCCACGCCGGCGGATAACTCAGGCGCTCGACCAGCACCGCATCCCCCGGCTTGAGCAACACGCTGGCCAACAGTGATAGTGACATCTGCACACCCTGGGTCAGGCAGATATGCTCGGCGCCCACGTTCAGGCTGCGGTTGTGCCTGAGCATGTCGGCCAAGGCGGCGCGCAGGTAGAGGCTGCTGCAATCACTGCCGTGGCGCACGCTGTTGCTGGCAAAGCTGTTGCGCAGGGCATTGCGGTAATAGCGATGCAGAACAGCCTGGGGCAGCAGGCGATGGTCACAGGCACCGTTGTCGAAGAACAAGGCCTCTGGCCGCCCCTGCTGCGCTGCCGCCCGTTCGTTTGCCTCGAAATAGGCAACGGCGGGCTCCTCTGGCAGCGCCAAGGCGAAGGAGCGCGAGGCGGCGGGCGCCGTGATTGTGCCAGTCGCCAGCTGCTGGCTGACGAAGGTACCCCGGCGCTGCACGCTCTGCAGCCAGCCTTTGGTTTCGGCTTCCTCATAGGCAAGGATCACCGTTTTGCGGTTGACGTTCAGCAGTTGCGCCATCTCCCGCGTGCCCGGCAACGGCGTGCCAGGGCGCAGACGGCCCTCGCTGATCGCGGCCACCAGGCCTTCGACGATCTGCCGGTATGAAGCCTGCGCGCCATCGAGCCTGAGCAGTGGCTGCCATTTGCGAAGCTGGACCATGTGAATTATCCAAAACTGGAGGTTCTGCTGGTCCTGGACTATAGCAACAATCGAACCTTCAATTGCCCCGAGGTGTTCATGCAAAACCGCCACGTCATCGAATTGTCGCCCTCGGGCAAAACCTTCGAAACCCGCCAGGAACTGCTGCTCGACGCCATGCTCGCCAGCGGCCTGCCGGTACCGTTCTCCTGCCGCCGCGGCGCCTGCGGGTCCTGCAAGGTCAAAGTCGTGTCGGGGCGGTATCAGGACAAGCAGCGAGATGCGGACACCCCCGCGCCCTCCTACCCCCTGGCCGCCGATGAGATGCTGCTGTGCCAGAGCCACGCCTGCAGCGACATGCGCCTGGAGATCCCCGGCTGGTCGCTGGACGCCCCGTCGCTGGCGTTTCACGCACAGGTTCACAGCAAGCGCGAACTCAGTGCAGATATCGTCGAACTGGTGCTGCAACCGGCTCAACCACTGGAAGTGCGGGCCGGCCAATACGTGAGGTTTCGGCTCGACAACGGTGACAGCCGCTGCTTCTCCATCGCCAACCTGCCCGCTCAGGATCAGGGGCAACTGGTGTTTCACATCCGTAAGGTCAGCGGCGGCGTGTTCACCGAAGGCCTGCTGCCCACCCTGCAAGCAGGCGCTGTACTGAGGCTTGAGGGGCCGGTGGGCGCATGTACCTGGCAGCATGAAGACCAACGCCCGCTGGTGCTGTTCGCCACCGGCACAGGTTACGCCGGCATCAAGCCATTACTGCTGATGGCCATGGCCCACGCTGCCGACGTCACGCTGTACTGGGGTGGTTCATCGACGGCGGACTTCTATGACCGCGCGTTTCTCGAACAGGCCAGCCTTGAATACCCCCACTTTCGCTGGCACCCGGTGCTCTCGGCTGAGGCACGCGTGCAGCAGGTGGCGCTGGGCCAGGCGCATCGGTGGGCCGACACCCAGGTCTACGCGTGCGGAAATGCCACGATGATCAGCCAGGCCCGCGAGCAATGCCTCGCCGCAGGCGTGCCACCCCACCGTTTTGTCGCGGAGGCCTTTGTCGCCAGCGGCGCACTGGCGCCCCAGCTTTCAACCGCCAACACACTGCACCCAGAGCTGGAAAAGGTCGGCCCGCGTTACTCACTGGATGGCATGCTCGCTGCCCGCGAGCAGTCAGTACGGGCCGTGGCCGCGATCGCCAGCCAATTGCACGTCGGCATGACCACCGCCCAGGCACTGGAGATGGCGGCGCAAACACTGCAGGCAATGGGCGCGTCCCACACCTGGCACCCCACCTACATCCGCTTTGGCGACGACACCGTACGTACACCGCGCCAAGGCATCGACCCGGATCGTGTATTACGTACTACGGACATTGTCGTGGTCGATGTCGGCCCGGTTTGGGATGGCTACGAAGGCGACTATGGCGACACCTTCGTGTTTGGCCAGCACGAGCTGTACCACGCCTGCGTCAAGGCACTGCACGCGGTGTTCGACGAAACCCGCCTGGCGTGGGGCCGTGGGTTGACCGGACGCGAGCTCTATGACTTCGCCGAACGCAGTGCCCAGGCCAAGGGCTGGCAGCTGGAACGCAACCTGGCCGGGCATCGCGTCGCCGACTTCCCGCACGTACTGTATGGCCAGGACAAGCTGGCCGAGGTGGAAATCGTCCCGAGCGAAGTGGTGTGGGTACTGGAAATACAGTTGTGCCACCCCACCGAACCGATCGGGGCGTTTTTCGAAGACATCCTGATTACGTTTACAGACATGGACGAGCAATATGCAAATACGCAACCTCACCCCCGATGACCTCCCCCACGTCAGCGCCTTGTGCCTGGACGCCTTCACGCAGGCGGTCGCACCCTCGCTGTCTGCGCAGGGTGTCGAAACCTTCACCAGGGTGGCAGCGCCACAAGCCTTTGCCGAGCGCATGCAAGGTGACAACCTGATGCTCGCCTGTGTCGCGCAGGGCGCTATCGCGGGGCTGATCGAGCTCAAGGAAGGCCGCCACGTTGCGATGCTGTTCATTGCTCCGGGCTGGCAACGCCAGGGCATCGGCACGCGCCTGATGAATGCAGCGCTGGAACATGCCCGGGTTGACGTGGTGACGGTCAAGGCGTCGTTGTCTTCGGTGCCGGCCTACCAACGCTACGGTTTCACCCTGGCAGGCGAAGTGGGCGAGTTTGCGGGGCTGGTCTACCAGCCAATGGAAAAGCGCCTGCCGACAGTGTAGGCGCGCCCGTGTGGCGCAGGGGTGCCTGGCTTTCAGCTGATGCGGGCATTGCTGCCCCTGCCGGATGGGCAGGCATGAAAGCACCGCGCGCCATGGCAAAACGGTGCAGGGATTGCGGGGATTCAGCATAGGGGCAGCGCCGTGGCGGGTCTGTTCGCTAACGTACAGACGCTGCCAGGGCAACCGCCGCAGACTGAGTGCTGAAAGGCCAGATCGGCAACCCGGCACACCATGGACAATCCTTGGCTACGCGCACGCAGCTACCTTCGACGCCTGTACGCCCACGCGGGGCGCTGGCGTTCACCCCGGCATACCTTCACCTATGAAAGCCTGCTGCGCTCGGAGCTGTACAACGCCGACCAGATGGCCGAGCACGGCCTGCGGCTGGCCCAGCAGCACCACTTGAGCCTGCGGCCGGCCAACGACGCCCTGCTGGACCGCCTGGCCGACAACGAACGCATGCTCTCTGCCAGTTGCACTGCCCTCGCAGGCGCCCTGCCCAGCTCCCGGCCAGCGTTACCGGCCGCGCAGTGGTTGCTCGACAACTTTTACCTGGTCGAAACCCATATCCGCATTGCCAAGCACGACCTGCCGGCCAACTACAGCCTGCAGTTGCCACAACTGGACAACGGCCCTTCGACCGGCCTGCCGCGTGTCTACGACATTGCCCTGGAAACCATTTCCCACGGTGACGGGCGCATCGACGCGGAAAGCTTCAGTCGTTTCGTCGAGGCTTATCAGCAGGCCTGCACCCTGACCCTGGGTGAGCTCTGGGCCATCCCGATCATGCTGCGCCTGGCCCTGATAGAAAACCTGCGCCGTGTGGCGGCCCGGGTCATGGCCAACTGGGCTGACCGCGACCTGGCCAATGTCTGGGCCGACCGGCTTGGCGAAACCGCCGAGCGCGACGCCAAGAGCGTGGTACTGGTGGTCGCCGACATGGCCCGCTCGCAACCGCCGATGACCGCTGCCTTCGTCGCCGAACTGGCCAGGCGGCTGCAGGGCCACAGTGCCTCTCTGACCCAGCCGCTGCTGTGGGTGGAACAGATGCTCAGCGAGTCGGCGCGCAGCATCGAAGGCCATGTGCAGCTCGATGCCCAGCAGCAGGCCATCGACCAGGTGTCCATCAGCAACAGCATCGGCAGCCTGCGCCTGCTGTCGACCATCGACTGGAAGCTGTTCGTCGAGCAACTGAGCCATGTCGAACAAGCGCTGAACCGCGACCCTACGGGCATTTACCCCGCCATGGACTTCACCAGCCGTGACCACTACCGGCACAGCGTCGAGCGCCTGGCGCGCCATAGCGCATTCAGCGAGGTCGCGGTGGCGCGCACGGCTATCGAACTGGCCCAGGCAGCAGGCACCGCGCCGGGCGAACCGGCTGAGCATGTGGGTTTCTACCTGGTGGGGGGCGGCCTGCCGTTGCTGGAACAGCGCCTGGCCGTACGGGTGCCGCTGGCCGAGCGCTGGCAACGCCTGCTGCACCGGGCGCCGCTGGCGTTCTACCTTGTGCCTGTGACACTGCTGTCCTGCCTGCTGGCGTGGGGCTTCATGCGCGCCATTGACCAGGAGGGCTGGCCTTTGGCAGTGCTGGCCGCCATGGCCCTGCCGGTTCTGCTGAGCACCAGCCGTCTGGCCATCGGCCTGGTGAACTGGCTGGTGACACTGACCGTCAAACCCTCCTTCCTGCCAAGGCTGGACTACACCACCGGTATTCCCGCAGACGCCCTCACGCTGGTGGTGGTGCCCACCCTGCTGGCCAATGCCGGCGATGTCGAAGAGCTGGTCGAAGGGCTGGAAGTACGCTTTCTGGCCAACCGTGACGAGCACCTGCACTTTGCCCTGCTCAGCGATTTCATGGATGCCCGTGAACAAAGCCGGCCCGAGGATGAGGCGCTGCTCGAGCAGGCCAGTGAAGGTATCCGGGCCCTCAACCGCAAGTACCCCAGCCCGGGCGGCGCGCGCTTTTATCTGTTTCACCGGCCACGCGTATGGAACGCCGCCGAGCGCTGCTGGATGGGCCGCGAGCGCAAGCGCGGCAAGCTCGCCGAGTTGAACGCGGTGCTGCGCGGGCACGGCCACGCGTGCTTCATGGGTATTGTCGGCGACCTGCAAGCACTCGGCCATGTGCGCTATGTGATCACCCTGGACACCGACACCCAATTGCCTCGCGGTGCCGCACAGCAATTCGTTGGTGCCATGCAGCACCCTCTGAACCGCCCACGGTTCGACGCGCACACGGGGCGGGTCCAGGCAGGCTACGCCATCCTGCAACCGCGGGTAGGCATCAGCCTGCCCAGCGTGTCGCGCTCGCGCTATGCGCGCCTGTTTGGCAGTGACGCCGGTGTCGACCCCTACACACGGGCCGTTTCGGATGTTTATCAGGACCTGTTTCTCAGCGGCTCCTTCATTGGCAAAGGCATCTATGCGGTGGACGCCTTCGAGCAGTCGCTGGAGGGCCGTTTTCCCGACAACCGTGTACTTAGCCACGACCTGATCGAAGGGTGTTACGCGCATTCGGGCCTGCTCAGCGATGTGCAACTGTTCGAAACCTATCCGGCCCGCTACAGTGCCGACAGCAAGCGCCGACACCGCTGGATACGCGGCGACTGGCAACTGCTGCCGTGGCTGGTGCCGTGGCTGGTGCCGTGGCTGCACACGGGCAGCCACAGCGTGGCGCAAAGCCCGCTCAGCGCCTTGTCGCGCTGGAAGATTTTCGACAACCTGCGCCGCAGCCTTGAGCCGGCGGCGCTGCTGGCCCTGCTGCTGTGGGGTTGGCTGGCCAGTGCTACGCCGCTCGCCTGGACGCTGGCCCTGCTGGCCTTGTTGCTGACGCGGCCAGTGCTGGATTCGCTGCTCGAAGTGCTGGGCAAGGCCACCGATGTACCTCTGTCAGAGCACCTGCTGGCCGCTTTGCGCACCTCGGGTACCTACTTCGTGCGCGCCGGCCTGTCGCTGGCCTGGTTACCCTTCGAGACCTGGTACAGCCTGGATGCCATCCTTCGCACCTTGTGGCGGCTGGCGGTCAGCAAACGAAGCCTGCTGCAATGGAACCCCTCGCGCGAGGACGAACGCAGCAGTGCAGATACCTTGCAGGCAGTGTATCGCGAGCAATGGGGGCAACCGGCCCTGGTGGCGGTGCTGACCGGTGCCTTGGCGATGCAGCCGATGGTACTGCTGATGGCCTCGCCGATCCTTGCGCTGTGGTTGCTCGGCCCGGCGCTGGCCTGGTGGCTCAGCCGCCCGAGTGCCCTGACCGCCCTCATGCCCGGCGCCGAAGACATGGTCTTCCTGCATCGCCTCGCCCGCGCCAACTGGGCCTTCTTCGACCGCTACGTCTGCCCTGCCGACAACTGGCTGCCCCCCGACAACATCCAGGCACCGCCCTTCGCCAGCATCGCTCACCGCACCTCCCCAACCAACATGGGCATGGCCCTGCTCTCGCACCTGGCGGCACATGACTTCGGCTACCTCAGTACGGGCCGCCTGTTCGAGCGCCTGGCCTGCATGCTTGACAGCATGGCCCGCCTGGAACGCTTCAAAGGGCACTTCTACAACTGGTACGACACCCAGACCCTCAAACCATTGCCACCGCTGTATGTCTCCAGCGTGGACAGCGGCAACCTGGCCGCCCTGCTGCTGACGCTCAGGCCCGGCCTGCTGGAAATGGCCGACACATCCCTGCTCGACCGGCGACTGACCCAGGGGTTGCTCGACACCTTCGACACGCTGCTGGCCGCCTATGCCCGCACAAGCGCGGACACCCAACCGATCACGGCCCTGCGCGAGCAGGTGCGGCTCGCTCATGGACAAGTGGGCGACGTATACGCCACGCTGTTGCCGATGCTGGTCGAACAGTTGCAGCCGCTGATCACGCAACGGGCTGCCTTGGCGCCTGGCACAGAAGCTGCCGACGATTGTACGTTCTGGCTGAATGCCCTGAATGAGCAATGCCTGGACCTGAACCGCGAACTGCAGCAGCTGCAATTGCCCCCCGGTAACGATCAGGCCCCCCACGCTCCGCTGACCTGGCGCCAGCTGGCACAGCTTGACGCAGACCAGTGGCCGCCCCCCGAGCGCCTGGCGGTGGCCAACGTCCGGGCAGTTGCCCGCCAGCGCATCGCCCAGGCACACGCCTTGGCCAACCGCATTGACGCGTTGGCCAGCATGGACTTCACCTTCCTGTACGACAGCCACCGCGACCTGTTCGCCATCGGCTACAACGCCGACGAACACCGCCTGGACACCGCGTTCTATGACCTGCTGGCATCGGAGATGCGCCTGACCAACTTCGTCGTCATCGCCCAGGGCCAGGTGCCCCAGGACAGCTGGTTCGCCCTCGGCAGGCTGCTCACCAGCAATGCCGGCGTGCCTGTGTTGTTGTCCTGGTCCGGCTCGATGTTCGAGTACCTGATGCCGCTGCTGGTGATGCCGAACTATGAGGGCACACTCCTCGACCAAACCTGTCATGCCGCCGTCAAACGGCAGATCGAACACGGCAAACTGTCGGGCCTGCCCTGGGGTGTCTCGGAATCGGCCTACAACGCGCTGGACGCGCAGTTCAACTACCAGTACCGGGCATTCGGCGTACCAGGGCTTGGCCTCAAGCGTGGCCTGGGAGAAGAGCGCGTGGTGGCGCCCTATGCCAGCGCACTGGCCTTGATGGTGACGCCCGCTGCCGCCTGCCATAACCTGCAGCGGCTGGCCACACTTGGTTTGGCTGGCCGGTTCGGGCTCTACGAGGCCGTGGACTACAGCGAGGCACGCCTGCCCCCCGGGCAAGACGCCGTCGTGATCCGCTCCTTCATGGCCCACCATCAGGGCATGGGTTTTTTGGCCCTGACCGCGTTGCTGCTGAACAAGCCCATGCAACGGCGCTTCGCCTCCGACCCGCGGTTCCAGGCCAGTATGCTGCTGTTGCAGGAGCGCGTGCCGAAAACCGCTGCGCCGTACCTGCATACCCTCCAGGCCCCGGCCGAGGACGCCGCCGAACGCGACCCCGAGGCACGGCTGCGGGTGTTCAAAGAGCCAAACCGGGCCCAACCGGCTGTGCAACTGCTGTCCAACGGCCGTTATCACGTCATGGTCAACCACGTGGGCAGTGGCTACAGCCAGCGCAACACACTGGCGGTGACCCGCTGGCGCGAAGACGCCAGCCGCGACGACCTGGGCAGCTTCTGCTACCTGCGCGATGTCGCCAGCGGCGCCTACTGGTCCACCTCCTACCAGCCAACACGGCACCGCACCAAACTCCAGGAAGCGATCTTCAGCGACGGCCGCGCGGAGTTTCGCGTGCGCGAACACGACTTCGACTGCCATACCGAAATTGCCGTGTCGCCCGAAGACGACATCGAACTGCGACGCCTGCACCTGACCAACCATGGCGACCAGCCCCGCACCCTGGAGCTGACCAGCTACGCCGAAGTGGTATTGGCACCGGCCTTGAGCGATGCCCTGCACCCGGCGTTCAGCAAGCTGTTCATCCAGACCGAACTGATCCGCCCGCTGCAAGCCATTCTGTGCACGCGGCGGCCGCGCTCGCAGCTGGACGCCGTGCCGTGGATGTGCCACGTGCTGGCGGTGCACGGGGCCGACATCGAGGCGTTGTCCTACGAAACCGATCGGGCCCGCTTCATCGGCCGCGGGCGCACCCTGGCGCGGCCGGCGGCCATGGATCAAGACAGCGAGGCGCTGTCCGATAGCGCGGGGGCGGTGCTGGACCCGATCGTGGCCATCCGCTGCCGCATTACCCTGATGCCCGGCCATGCGACCACGGTCGACCTGGTCACAGGCATCGCCGACAGCCGCGACACCTGCCTGCAGCAAGTGGCCAAGTACCGCGACCGGCACTTGGCCGACCGGGTGTTCGACCTCGCCTGGCCGCACAGCCAGGTTTTGTTGCACCAGCTCAACGGCTCGCTGGCCGACGCCAGGCTGTTCGAACAGATGGCCGCCTCGGTGCTGTACCCCAACGCCAGCCTGCGGCCCAACGCAGCGCTGCTGGCCAGCAACCGGCGCAACCAGTCCGGCCTGTGGGGCCAGGGGGTATCGGGCGACTTGCCGATCGTGCTGGTGCAGATCGGCGACCCGGCCAACATTCATCTGGTCAAGCAAATGGTGCTGGCCCATGCCTACTGGCGCCAGAAAGGGCTCGCACTCGACCTGCTGATCTGGAACGAAGACCAGGCCGGTTACCGCCAGCAACTGCAAGACCTGATCATGGGGATCGTCACCTCCGGCAGTGAAGCGGCCCTGCTCGACCGCCCCGGCGGCATTTATGTAAGGCCTGCGCAGCAACTGTCTGCCGAGGACCGGCTGCTGACCTTGTCCGTCGCCCGGCTGGTGCTTGACGACACGCTCGGCACGCTGGAAGAGCAACTGCAGCTGCGCCGTCAGCCAAAGGTCCCGGCGGCTGTTCAAGCCAACCCTGCCAGCCGCCGACCGGCACCTGCCAACCCCTCACCGACCGAACAAACCACGGTGATGCTGGGCAATCGCTATGGCGGGTTCAGCGCCGACGGCCGCGAGTACGTCATTGCGCTGCTACCCGGCTCACCGCCACCCGCGCCATGGGTCAACATCCTGGCCAACCCGCAGTTCGGCAGCGTGCTCTCCGAGGCCGGCAGCGCTTACACCTGGTACGAAAACGCCCACGAGTACCGCTTGACGCCCTGGCACAACGACCCCGTTACCGACGCCAGTGGTGAAACCTTCTACCTGCGCGACGAGGATACCGGCGAGTACTGGTCACCGACGCCGCAGCCCTGCCCAGGCCCTGGCCGTTACTGCACCCGCCACGGCTTTGGCTACAGCGTGTTCGAATATGTCGAACAAGACCTGCGCAGCGAGCTCTGGGTGCATGTGGCGCAGGATGCGCCGGTCAAGTTCAGCCGGCTCAAAGTGCACAACACGTCAGCACGGGTACGCCGCTTGTCGGTGACCTGCTTCGTCGAGTGGGTGCTGGGCGACCTGCCTGGCAAAACCGCCATGCACGTGGTCAGTGAGACCGACCCTTTCAGCGGCGCGCTGTTCGCCCGCAACAGCTACTCGGTGGAATTCTCCACGCACGTGGCGTTTCTCGATTGCGACCTGCCGATACAGGGCCTGACCTGTGATCGCGGCGAATTCCTGGGGCGCAACGGCGATTGCCAGGCGCCTTTGGGCATGCGCCAGTCACGGCTGTCAGGGCGGACCGGCGGCGGTCTGGACCCCTGCGCGGCATTGCAAGTGGCGCTGCAGCTGGAGCCTGGCGAAAGCCGGGAGGTGGTGTTCCGCCTGGGCGCCGCCCGGGACACCCGCGCCGCCACCCGCTGCGTCCAGCAATACCGGGGGTTGCAGGCCGCCATGGACGAGTTCGACAAGGTCAGCGCCTACTGGCGACGCACACTGGACACCGTGCAGATCGAGACCCCGGAACCTGCACTGGATGTGCTGGCCAACGGCTGGTTGATGTACCAGGTGATCGCCTGCCGGTTCTGGGCGCGCAGTGGCTTCTACCAGTCCGGCGGTGCCATCGGTTTTCGCGACCAGCTGCAGGACAGCATGGCCATGGTCCATGCCGCGCCGGCGGCGGCGCGCCAGCACCTGCTGGCCTGCGCTGCGCGTCAGTATGTCGAAGGCGACGTGCAGCACTGGTGGCACCCACCGTTGCAGCGCGGGGTGCGTACCCGCTGCTCCGATGACCTGCTGTGGCTGCCGCTTGCCGCCAGCCGCTACGTAGAGGCCACCGGGGACTATGCTGTGCTTGACGAGCCGGTCGGTTATCTGGAAGGTCGCGCACTAAACGCCGGGGAAGAATCCTACTATGACCTGCCTGGCCACTCGGCCCTGGTCGAGGGCCTGTACCAGCATTGTCAGCGTGCCCTCGGCCACGCCTTGCAGTGCGGGGCACACGGCCTGCCGTTGATGGGCAGTGGCGACTGGAACGACGGCATGAACAGGGTCGGCGAACAAGGGCAAGGCGAAAGCGTGTGGCTTGGCTTCTTTGGCCACGAGGTGCTGCGGGCATTCGGCTGCGTCGCCTTGCGCCAGGGCGACAGCGCCTTTGCGCTGCGCTGCACCACCCAGGCCGCCGCACTCGCCGAAAAACTGGAAGCGCACGCCTGGGACGGCGGCTGGTATCGCCGCGCCTGGTTCGACGATGGCCAGGTACTGGGCTCGGCGAGCAACCAGGAATGCCGCATCGACTCGCTGTCGCAGAGCTGGGCAGTGCTGTCGGGTGTTGCTTCGCCCGAACGAGCCCGCCTGGCCATGGCGGCGCTGGACAGCCACCTGGTACGCCGTGACATCGGCATCGTCAAACTGCTCGACCCACCCTTCGACCAGGGCCACCTGGACCCTGGCTACATCAAGGGCTACCTGCCAGGGGTGCGTGAAAACGGCGGGCAGTACACCCATGCGGCCATCTGGGCGAGCATGGCCTACGCGCAGCTGGGCGACGCTGACAAGGCCTGGGAACTGCTGCGCCTGATCAACCCGGTGCGCCAGGGCAGCGACGCGTTGATCGATACCTACAAGGTCGAGCCCTATGTGATGGCCGCCGACGTCTATGCGGTTGCGCCCCACGCCGGGCGGGGTGGCTGGAGCTGGTACACCGGCTCTGCCGGCTGGATGTACCGCTTGATCGTCGAAAGCCTGCTGGGCCTGCAACGCAGTGGCGACACCCTGCGCCTGCAACCGCTGCTGCCGGCAGGCTGGCCGGGTTATGTCCTGCATTACCGGTTTGGTAGCACCCGCTACCGCATCGAGGTACGCAACGGCAACGGTAGCGAACTGAGCCTGAGCCTGGACGGCGAACGGCTTGTCGAACCCAAGCTGCGGCTGAAGGATGACGGATGCGAGCACCACGTCATTGCCGAGTGCCGGGGCTGCTCCTTGCCTGCCATCTGAACCGTTGGGCGCGTCACGGCCGCACTTGCGCAAGCCTTGGCCCAGCTAGGCTAATCTTGTTGCCACAGCCGCTGCCATCGATGGTCCCACGCATGCAACACACGGTAAAACCCCAACACAACCACTTGCTGGCTGCCCTGTCGCCAGAGGCGTTCAGCCGTTTGGCGCCGGACCTGGAGCACGTCAACCTGCCCCTGGGCAAGGCACTGTACGAGTCCGGCGATAGCCTGCGCCATGTCCACTTCCCGGTCGATGCCATCGTTTCGCTGCTGTACGTGATGGAAAACGGCGCCTCAGCCGAAATTTCCGTGGTGGGTAATGAAGGGGTGGTTGGCATCGCCGTGTTCATGGGCGGCGAAAGCACGCCCAGCCGGGCCATCGTGCAAAGCGCCGGGCATGCCTACCGTCTGCCCGTGCAAAAGATCAAGGACGAGTTCAACCGCCATGGCGAATTGATGACCTTGATGCTGCGTTACACCCAGGCACTGATCACCCAGATGGCACAAACAGCGGTGTGTAATCGACATCACTCCATCGACCAGCAATTGTGCCGCTGGCTATTGTTGTCGCTCGACCGCCTGCCAGGTGACCGCCTGTGCATGACCCAGGAACTGATCGCCAACATGCTGGGCGTGCGCCGCGAAGGTGTGACCGATGCCGCCGGCAAGTTGCAGCGCCTGGGGGTGATCGAGTACAACCGCGGGCAGATCAGGGTACTGGACCGGGCACGCCTGGAACTGCTGAGCTGCGAATGCTACGCGGTGGTGAAGAAAGAAACCGAGCGACTGCTGCCCTACCTGCCGGGCACCCAAGGTTGAAGCCTTGGGGGGGGCCTTGGGGGGTCAGTCAAACCGATGAGAACCAATGGCTAACTATCGACCTGCCAGGCCACTCAGCTCGTGTCATCTCTCAAATGACCCTGCGGAACGGGTTGGCAACTGCTTCGGGAGCCCGCATGATGATCCGACAGGCTTCACGCATGTAGCGCATGCGGATCATCCAATACCCACGGCATCAATATTGGTAGCGTAGCGTGACTGCGACATTGCGCGGATCACCATAGTACAGGCCACCGAAGTTGTTTGAAGTTGGCAAGGACTGGTAATAGACCTTGCCCAAGGCGTTGTTGAGGTTGTACTGCACGCTGAACTGTTGATTGATTTGATAATGGGCGTGCACGTTGAGCAAGGCGTAGCCACCTTGTTTGATGGCATACCCGTTGACATCGGCGGCGGTGCGGCTCTGGGCATACACGTCGCCACCCACGCGCCACTGGTCGAGGGCACCGGGCAAGCGGTAGTCCGTCGACACCTTTAGCAGGCGGCGCGGGATCTTGCGATAGTAGTCCGAGCCCTTGTTACTGCCAGCCACATATTCTGGATCGCTGTAGGTGTATCCAGCGCTAAGGTTCCAGTTCTCCAGTGGTTCGCCTGAAATCTCCAGTTCAAAGCCGCGGTTACGCACTTTCGCGCCGGCTTCATAACATTTGCTGGTACCCGTCACGCCACAGGTTGGCGACACCGACAGGGCTTCGGGCATGTTCTCTAGGTTGGTCTGGAAAATGGCCAGCGTGGTGTTCAGGCGGCCATCGAAATACTCACCCTTGATGCCGGTTTCGTAGTTGTCGCCCTCGATAGGGTCAAGCAAGGTGTTACCGACACCGTAGTAACTCTGAGTCTTGTAGATCTCGGTGTAGCTGGCATACCAGCTGTGGTGCTTATCCAGGTCCAGTACCAGCCCGGCATACGGCACCAACCGGCCATTCTCCCGGTATCGATCATTGGTGTACGGGCTGGCCACCTCGTAGTCCGACCAACTCACCCGCGTGCCGAGGATCAGGCTCAGGTCATCCGTGAGGCTGAAGCGCGAGGCACCGTACAGGCCTCGCTCCTTGCGCTTGTAGTTGTAGTCCGAGCCGAGCGCATTGAGGATGGGGCTGGGCAGAGCGCTGTAGTCGAAGTCGGTGATGGTGATCGTGGGGTTGTTGACCGCGCTCTTGATGACGGCAGTGAACTCGTCCTGGCGACTGTTGGCCCCCAACATCAATTGGTGCTTGCGCCCGAACAGCTCAAAGGGCCCGGTTGCATAGAGGTCCAGCGCGAACTGGGTGTCGTCGTAGTCAGCCTGGGAGACGGTCATGCGATAGTTGTCGCCCGATACCCGGCTCGGATAGGCCGAAAGGAAATCGGCGTTCGACCAGATCGCGTTCATGGCCAAGGTCAACGTCCATTCGTTGTCAAACTTGTGCGTGACATCGCCGAACAGGGTGTAGTTGTTGCGATCCAGGTGCGCCCACTTGCCGTTGAGGTTGGTGGAGCGCGAGAGCGGGTAGAAGGAGCCGTCACTGCGGGTATTCAGGCCGCCCCAGTCATAGCCGTTCTGGTTGTCCTTCTGAAGGGTGGCACCTAGCGTCAGCACGGTGGAGTCGTTCAGATCCGCCTCGCCGACCAGATACAGCAACTGGTTGTCCCGCTCGGCGCCGTCCCGGTAGCTGTTGGCGTTGTTGTAGTAGGCCACTGCGCGGCCGCGAATATTACCCGTGGCGGTCAATGGCCCGGAAACATCCACCTGACTCCGGTAGTTGTCCCAGGAGCCTGCACCCAATTCCGCGCCCAGGCGAAAGTCCTGGGTCGGCCGCTTGCGCACGAGGTTGATCGCCGCCGACGGGTTGCCCGTGCCCTGCATCAGGCCGTTGGCCCCGCGTACAACTTCGACACGGTCGTAGAGAGCCATGTTCGACGTGGACATGACGTCCATCGAGTAGTTTTCCGAGATGTTGGTCGGAATCCCGTCGTATTGCAGATCGCTGATCTCGAAGCCACGCGCGTAATAGGTGGAGCGGTCAGTGCCAATCTTGGTCAGGGTGATACCGGTTGCCGTGCGCGCGATATCGTCCAGGTTCTGGATGTTCTGGTCGTCCATCTTCTTGCGGGTGATCACCGTCACCGATTGCGGGGTTTCCCGCAGGCTCAGGGCCATCTTGGTCGCCGTATTGGTCGATCCTGTGGTGTAGGAGCCGCTATCCTCGGTAATCGAGCCGGGTGTATTGCCGGCAATGGTGGTCGCTGCAAGGTGGACTGCGCCTGTGACCGGTACGGCCTGCTGGAGTTGATAGCCATCTTCGGTTGGGCTCGCTACCAGTCCAGACCCGGACAGTACCTGTGCAAAACCGCCATCGATGGTGAAGCTCCCGTGCACACCGGGGCTGGTCAATCCTTGCACCTGGCGGGACTCAAAAGAGATGGGCGTTGCGCTGGCCTGGGCGAACCGACCCAGGGCTTCGCCCAACGGCCCGGCAGCGATGTCATAGCGCTGCAGGGATTGCTCGGCCAATGCGCTGGCAGGCACTGCCAGTGGTGCCGTACAAAGTGCCAGGCGCACGGCCAGGTAGAGGCCGTGCGCGGTAGAACGGGTAAGCGCTCGAATCGGCGACTTCATGTTTTCGATACTCCTATGGTGTTGGCCATGGGAGGACGGACGAAATTCGAAAACACGAAATGATTATTGAAACTATTTCCGCCCCACCTCGGGCTTCAGGGTTACCCGGGTTATCCAAGGGGTGTACTGGCTGACCTGGATCGGCAAGGTGCGTTGCAGCAGCCGCAATGCCTGGCGCGGATCATCCAGCGGCAGCATCACCGTCACCTGTAGCCCTGCGAGGGCAGCATGATCGGCCCACAGCAGGCCTGGGTAGTGGCGCGACAAGCGCGTCAGCACATCGCTCAGTGGCTCATCTTCGGCCAGCAACTGGTGCTTGTGCCAAGCCTGTTCAAGGGCATCTGCCCGTACCTGTTCGACGTTGCCTGGGCCTTGTGCGCCAAGACGTACGCGCTGGTTGGCCGTCAGCTTCAGTGAGTGGCCGGCACTGCTGATGGCGGTGGTCGACTCGATCATGGTCACTTGCGTCGAGTCGCCTTGCCGCGCCACCGTGAAGCGCGTGCCAAGCGCCCGCACACTGCCATGTGCAGTCACTACCAGGAATGGGCGAGGGTCCTTGGCCACATCGACCAACACTTCGCCACGCAGCAGCTCGACCCGACGTTCACCTGCATCAAAATGCACGTTCACGGCCGAGTCCCCGTCCAGATGGATTTCGCTGTCATCGTCTAGTCGGCGATCAAGCCAAGCGCCCCCTGAGGTGCTCAGGTCTGCCAGCAGATATCCCTGTTGCCAGCAAGTCGTGGTGATCCAGGCCATGGGAAGCAGGGCCAGCGCCAAGGCCAGGGCCTGCATCTTGCTGGCCTGGGGCGCGCGTGGTGCGTGGCGGAGGGCTTTTCCGGCAGCCTGGCGGGGTAGTTGCTGCAACGAACTCAGACGCCCTTGCAAGCGCGCGACCGCTGCCGCATGTTCAGGGGCCGCGCTGATCCATGCCTGGAATTGCGCCTGTAACTGAACGTCGGCCTCATCGTCGAGTAGCACCAGCCAGCGCGCAGCCTCGCGCAGGACCGAATCGGCAGTCTGGTCAGGCATCGCTCACCTCCATGGCAGCGTCGCAAGCCAGCATGGCCTCGACTAAATCGGCCTGTACAGTCCTCACCGAAATGTCGTGATGGCGTGCGATGTCATCCTGGGACAAGCCTTCAAGGTGACGGAGGATAAAGGTTTCACGAACTCTGTGCTTCATGCGTGACAGCGCTCGGTCGATACGTTCCAGCAGCTCTATGGCCTGCAGGATTTGCTCGGGCGAGAACGCCTGCTCCATATGCTCGACACTGGCCTCAAGCGCCTCCCTGTATGCCTGCTCCAGGCGCAAGCGGCGGCCGTTGTCGATCAGGATACGGCGCGCAATGGTCGCAAGAAATGCACGAGGCTCACGAGGGGAAGCATACTGCCCGGCGGTGAGTACACGGTAGAACGTGTCCTGGGCGAAGTCCGAAGCCTGATGCGGACATTGCAGGCGCCGCCGCAGCCACGCCACCAACCAGGGGTGGTGCCCCGCATACAGCTCGCCAATGGGATCGGAAGAAGGTGATCGAGGTCGGTCCATGACAATTGGCTGCAAATGAGAATTAATCTAAGTTATCACTTATGCAGGAGCCTCGCCATATCCTTGTCAACCGCTGGCGGATGACGATTGTCGACCTCATCTGGTCAAATACCGGCCTCATCGCCTGAAAGCCGGCTCCGACAAGAATTGCACCAAAACCTCCAGGGCTACGCAACACTGACGGAAGCTGAACTTGTCGCCAGTGACTCGCGAAACGGCCCCTCCACCTCGGATAGTTGTCTGTTCCAAGTCTTGAAGAAGCCAGCCAATATCAGAGACGTCAACTCAGATCCAGACGTCATTCACAGCCGTTCGCTCCCCGCCTTCATGACCGGTATTCAGCACGCCTCGCGGCTCGATCATCATGAGTTTCGTCTCCGTCTCTGCCGCTGTTCTGTGCTCTACCCCACGCGGCACCACATACAACTCGCCCGGCTTCACATGCACGCAGCCCTCTGGGAGATCGATGCGCAAGAGGCCTTCGAGTACCAGAAACGCTTCATCGGTCTCGGGGTGCGAGTGCCAAATGAATTCACCTTCGATGCGAACCACCTTGAATTGGTAGTCGTTCATTTCCGCGACCACCCGTGGACTCCACTGTTGCTCGATAAGCGAAGCTTTTTGAGTCAGGTTCACAGGCTGCGGTACGCATTGCTGATGTATGCCGGACATGGCCGATCCTCTCTAGTTGGAGCGACCAGCCTATCGAATGGGAAACACGCCTTTCTTGTACGATCCTGCAACTCAGCGAACAGCACGCAAGCGTTCCAGCCAACGCAATGGTGGTACGCCGTAGGTGCGAGTGAAGTGCCGGGTCATGTGGCTCTGATCGTGAAAGCCTGCGGCGAGGGCGGCATCGACCAGGGTGAAGCCGTCCAGGATCAGCCTGCGAAAACAGTCCAGGCGCCGTAGCGTGACAAACCGGTAAGGGCTGGTGCCGTAGAGGGCGCGAAAGTCCCGCGACAAGCTCCATTGCTCACGCCCGCTGGCCTGTTCGAGCATCTCCAGCGTGATGCCTACGTGCAGATGCTCCATGATGAACGCTCTGGCGCGTTCGGCGCTGCGGTAGTCCAGGCGTTTGCGGCCACGTGGCTTACCACCGACGGCACGCAGCGCCATGGCCAGGTCATACACGGCGTCCTGCTCCTCCAGTGTTTCCAGAGGATGGTCCAAGGCTTGTACGAACGCCTCGCTGGCGCGGTACAAACGCGGGTCGCAGGAGAGCCCGCCGGCGATGAAAGGCAACGGTTCGCCCCCGAGCACGTTCTGGATCAACGACGGGTCGATGTAGGCCATACGGTATCGAAAGCCCACCTCCGTGCCAGCCATGCCGTCATGTACTTCATCCGGGTGCAGGACAAGGGTATTGCCTGGCACGCCGTGGCACAGCGCCCCCTTGTAGTGAAAGCTCTGTACCCCGGCAAGGGTACGGCCTATCGAGTATGTGTCATGACGATGCGGGTCGTAGCCATGGCCACCAAACCAGGCTTCGATGCGCTCCACGCTGCCAGGCGTAGTGCTGCGTATGACCCAGTCAGGGGTGGATGACGGGTTTGCTTTTCGGTCCATGAGTATGCTTGCTGCTAGTGAGGCATCTGGGATGGGTGGTTGACCCCTTGTGCTTCAGGATTCCCACCCGCGGCGGCGTTTCTCAATCTTGCGCCTCAGGCGCACGGAAGGCCTTGCTGTAGTAACCAGACGGGTCGAAACAGCAAACGTGCTTCTTGCCGGAGGCAAGCATATCGCATGCATTGGCGATTCGTTTTGCGCGCGTCTGGGCCTGCTTGGCTGACGTGATCCAGTGTATCCAGTCTACTCGTGCGAGGGTCGTCGTATTGGTCCAGACCAGACGAGCCTCAGGCGTGGCTGCCAGTGCCTCCTGAAAATCGGGAGGGATGCCAGGTTCGGGCTCCTTCGGCACAGGGCTCACCTCCAGTGTAACGATGTCGCCAATGGCAGCATTTGCAGCGTCGAGTAACGTAGAGCTGATCTGCAGCCAATGGCTCAGTTGACCATCCGGTTCAAGGGTTGCCTGGAAAGGGTATCCATTCAATGTGCCTTCAACTGTCGTCCTTCCGCGCCTGGGAAGCTGTGCACTCGCCTCTTTTGGCAGTACCACGAATGCCCATGACGAATCATCCCCAGGGTTTACCGGACGAAGAAGCGTTGCTTCGAAGCGGGCTTTCACAACGGTCTTTGTCATTGCAACGCCTCCAGTCACGATGCCAGCTTCAGTCGCAGTAAAGACACTTTAACCCGGCAGGGCCGCCAGCACCGCACCCACCCTACTGTTGAACGCAGCGGGGGAGTCCACGACGCGCGCCGGGGCTTTTACCTCGCCGTCGGCACGCGTGGCGCGCCGGGCCTGAAGGCCTTGTTCGGCTTCAAGGCCTCCTCGCAGCAAAAAGGCTACTCCTACAGGCCTCCGGGTAGCGCCAGCACCGCCAGCAATTTGTCTCTGGTTGGTTGAGTGCAAGGCTGCATCGGTTCGCGCAGCTCGTCGGTCATCAAGCCCTGTAACTGCAATGCCGCCTTGACCACAGCCGGGTTGGGCTCGGCAAAGGCCATCCTGATCCAGGGCAGCAGCTGGTAGAACGTGCCACGCGCAGCCGCCCAGTCACTGCTATCGACCTGCCGCAGCATGCGCACGTAAAGGTGCGTATGCACATGGGCCGAGGCCGAAATGGCCCCTGCACCGCCCAGGCACAGGTTGTTGAATATCTGCAGGTCTTCACCGGCCAGCACCTGGGCATGGCCGTCCTGGATCAAGGCCATCGTGGTTTCGCTGTCGCCGCTGCAGTCCTTGACTGCCGCGATGCGCGGATGGCGCACAATCCGGCGCAAGGTTTCGCGCTCGATGCGCACGCCGGTGCGGTAAGGGATGTCGTACACGATAAGCGGCACGCGGGCGGCATCGGCTACCGTGTTGAAGAAGGCTTCGATACCGGCCTGCGAAGGGCGGATGTAGCAAGGCGCCGGTACCAGAAGCCCAGCAATGTTGCGCCGCTGGATCTCGGCCTGGAAGGCCAGCAATTCACGCAAGTTGTAACCCGACAGGCCCATGACCACCTTGTCTGGCGCCACCCAGGCCAGCACGGCGTCCAGCACAGCCAGTTGCTCGGCCTTGGACAGTGCCGCCGCCTCCCCCGTGGTACCGCACACCACAAAACCGGCCACGCCTTCTTCGAGCAGCTTCTTCACCAGCTTTTCAAGGGCGGCGAAGTCAACTTCATTGGCGCGCAGGGGTGTGACAAGGGCGATCCAGATACCACGAAAATTCGACATGCATAAACTCCTGATGTTGACCGAAAGTCAGCGTCAGCGGGTGAAGAGTCGAAGTGGTCTGGCAGGGATACCTGGCGCCTTCTGTCTCGTCAGCCCACCTGACGAGACAGCGCGCCTCGGTCAGATGAGCGGCTGTTTCTTGGATTTCTTGGCAACGGCAACGCACGCACCTGCCTGAGCAATGAAGCCCGAAGCGGAAATGGCGTGGTTGGACATGGACATGCTGGCAAACCCGTTGCGTAGGTATGGCTGGATAATGCTCGGGCGGCGGACAAGCTGTCAACCTGCTGTAGCGCAGGTCGAACATGCCGATGTGCGGTATGGTTACCTGTCAGGCAGATGCTGATTTACCGGAGACATGCATGCTTCGCATTTTTGAACGCTGGCTAGACCCCTTCCCCCCCGACGAGGTACCGCCGCCGCCGGTTGGCCTGCTGCGCTTCATGTGGGCCTGCACCCGGGGCGCCCGCGGCTACATTCTTGCCCTGGCACTGCTCAGTGCCGGGGTGTCGATTTACGAAGCCTGGCTGTTTGCCTTTCTCGGCCAAGTGGTCGACCTGCTCTCGGCCTGGCAGGCCGGTGGCGCGGCAAGCACACAGGAAAGCCACGTACTGTGGGGGATTGGCATCGTTCTGGTGACCAGCATCGGGCTGGTGGCCCTGCGCACCCTGGTGCAGCACCAGGTGCTGGCAATCAATCTGCCGTTGCGTCTGCGCTGGGACTTCCATCGCCTGATGCTGCGCCAGAGCCTGTCGTTCTTCTCCGACGAGTTCTCTGGCCGGGTTACCACCAAGGTGATGCAAACGGCGCTGGCGGTGCGCGAGGTCTTGTTCACGCTCATCGAAATCCTGCCCGGCATCGGCGTGTACTTCATTGCAATCATCGCCCTGGCCGGTGGCTTTGCCTTGAAGCTGATGCTGCCGTTCATTGCCTGGCTCGTGCTGTTCGGGCTGGCCATGCTGTATTTCGTGCCCCGCCTGGGCAAGGTCGGGCAAGAACAGGCCAACGCACGGTCGTCGATGACCGGGCGAATTTCCGACGCCTACACCAACATCACCACGGTAAAGCTGTTCTCGCACTCCAAACGCGAAGCGCACTTTGCCCGCGCGGCCATGGAGGACTTCAAGCAGACCGGCTTTCGCCAGATGCGCCTGGTCAGCCAGTTCGAGATCGTCAACCAGGCACTGGTGGTGGGCTTGATCTTTGGTGCCGGCGGCTACGCGCTGTGGCTGTGGCACCAGGGCCAGGTCGGCACTGGGGCAGTCGCGGCCATTACCGCCATGGCCCTGCGTATCAATGGCATGTCGCACTGGATCATGTGGCAGATGACCTCGCTGTTCGAGAACATCGGCACCGTGCAGGACGGCATGGCCACCCTCACCCGCGGTCCCAAGGTACAGGATGCGCCAGGTGCCACCGAGCTGGTAACCCGCGGCGGCGCGGTGAGCTTTGACAAGGTCAGTTTCAACTACAACGGCGAGCGCCAGGTGCTCAACGACTTGAGCCTGCACATTCACCCAGGCGAAAAGGTCGGGCTGGTCGGCCGCTCTGGCGCCGGCAAGTCCACCTTGATCAACCTGCTGCTGCGCTTCTACGACGTGGACAGTGGCGAAATCCGCATCGATGGGCAGAACGTCGCCAAGGTCACGCAAGACAGCCTGCGCAGCGCCATCGGCATGGTCACCCAGGACACCTCGCTGTTGCACCGCTCGATTCGGGATAACATCGCCTATGGGCGCCCGGACGCAACCGACGCCCAAATCCGCGCCGCTGCAGCCAATGCACAAGCGGATGGTTTTATCAGCCAGCTCAGCGACCGCCAGGGCCACAACGGTTACGACACCTTGGTGGGCGAGCGCGGTATCAAGCTGTCCGGCGGCCAGCGCCAGCGCATCGCCATTGCCCGGGTAATGCTGAAGAACGCGCCGATCCTGCTGCTGGACGAAGCCACCAGTGCGCTGGACTCGGAAGTGGAAGTGGCCATTCAGGAAAGCCTGGACGAAATGATGCAAGGCAAGACCGTCATCGCCATCGCCCACCGGCTGTCGACAATTGCCGCCATGGACCGGCTGATCGTGATGGATGAAGGGCGCATCATCGAGCAAGGTACACACGCCGAACTGCTGGCGAAGAATGGCACCTATGCCCGGCTGTGGCAGCACCAGAGTGGTGGGTTCCTGGGTGAAGACCAGGGCGTGGCCGAGGTGGTTGAATAGGCTCAGCTGAAGCTGACGCGGACAGTGTGGGAGCAGGCGACGCGAAGGATGGCACCGGCTGCGCCGGTGTTCGCGGGCATGCCCGCTCCCACAGTGGTCGCGCGTGCGCCAGGCCAGCTATCGCAGCTCGGATCGCAGCGGGCTACCTGCGGTATGAACGCCTCAATCCAACACCGGCCGCAACAGCGCCTGCGCCTCATAAAGCGGTGGCAGATAGCGCAAACGGATTTCATCAACACTCAACCGCGAAGCGTGGGTTGTGATGGTCAGCGTCGCTTTCAACTGACCGGCCCGGTCCAGCAACGGTACACCCAGCACCCGCATGCCGATTTCAAATTCCTGATCAACGATACAGAAACCCTGCCCCTTCACCCGCTGCAACTCCGCGTCCAGCTGCGCCCGGTCTGTCAGCGTATAAGGCGTCAACGGCCGCAGGGGGTTGCGTGCAAAGTACGCCTCCCGTTCCCCCTCACCCAGCCAGGCCAGCCAGATCCGCCCCCCGGCCGTGCAATACATCGGCACCCGCGAGCCGGGCCTGATCGACAACGAAGCCACATGGCTATAACGGCTGCGCACCAGGTGGATGATTTCGTCCCCATCGCGGGTACCCACCGACACATGTTCCTGGGTCTGGCGCGCCACCTGCTCGATGATCGGCCGCAGCATGCGCGGCAGTTGCGCCGAGTCCACATACGCCTGGCCAATACGCAAAGCCTTGGGTGTCAGCCAGTATTCGCGGCTGTCGGTTTCGGCAAATCCCTCGTGCACCAAGGTCAGCAAAAACCGCCGTGTGGCGCTGGGGGTAAGGCCAGACAACCTGGCCGCCAGCGGCACGCTGAGGCGTGGCTGCTCGGCGCTGAACAATTGCATGAGGGCCAGGCCTTTCTGCAACCCGGCGATCAGGTCCCGGGAGTGGATGACGGACGTGTTCATTGTTTTGGCTCATAACGGGTCGCAAAACTGCCGTTCACTGCGATAACCGGCTCATGATTGCGATTATCGCACTAAAAGCCCGATCAGCGCATTGTTGACGCCCCCGCCCGTGCAGCACGCTTGCCTCCACAACAAAACAATAAGGAGGTCAGCATGATTCGTGGTTCCACTGAACTCGTCGCAATCGTCGGTTCGCCCATCGCCCAGGTGAAGTCCCCCGAGAACTTCAACACCTGGTTCGCCAACAACAACTGCAACATCGCCATGCTGCCCATCGACCTGCACGAAGCAGCGCTGGGCAGCTTTGCAGACAGCCTGCGCGGCTGGCAGAACCTGCGTGGTTGCGTGGTCACTGTGCCCTACAAACAAGCCCTGGCCAACTGCCTGGACGGCCTGAGCGCGCGCGCGGCCGCCCTGGGGTCGGTCAATGTGATTCGCCGCGAGCCTGGCGGGCGCTTGCTGGGCGACAACGTGGACGGCGCCGGCTTCCTGGGGGCTGCGCGCAAGCATGGCTTCGAGCCGGCGGGCAAGCGGGCCTTGGTGGTTGGTTGCGGCGGAGTCGGCAGTGCCATCAGCTATGCACTGGGTGAGGCCGGTATTGCCAGCATCACCCTCCATGACCCCAGTGCTGCACGCTTGGGCGCGCTATGCGAACTGCTTGGCAGGGCCTTCCCCGGGCTCGGCATCAGCACGCAGGTCAGCGGGCTTGAAGACTTCGACCTTGTGGCCAATGCCTCCCCCGTCGGTATGGGTACAAGCGCAGAGCTGCCATTGTCTGCCGCGCTGCTGGCAACCCTGCAGCCCGACACCCTGGTCGCCGACGTGGTCACCTCGCCCGAGATCACCCCGCTGTTGCACCGGGCTCGGCAGGTTGGCTGTGCGATCCAGACTGGCCCGGAAATGGCCTTCGCCCAACTGGGCCACCTCGGCGCCTTCATGGGCGTGACGCCACTGGAGATCTGAGGCCATGGCCACTATCGAAAACACACAGCAGCGCTTTGACCTTATTGTGCTGGGCAGCGGCGCCGGAGGCTTTGCCGCTGCAGCCACGGCAGCGCGGCGCGGGCTGAAGGTGCTGGTGGTGGAAAAGGCCGAGCACTTCGGCGGCACGTCGGCGATTTCCGGCGGGGCGGTGTGGCTGTATGGCACCGACCAGGCCCGCGCCGCTGGCGCCAAGGACTCCCCCGAGGCCATGCGCACCTACCTCAGGCACGTTATCGGCGATGGCTACGAGCCTGCATTGGCAGACGCCTTCATCGAGCAGGGCCACCAGGCGCTGCGCTGGCTGGAACAGCACACCGAGCTGCGCTACGCCCTGCGCCCGCACTCACCGGATTATTACCCCGATGCGCCCGGCGCCACCCAGTTTGGTCGGGCGCTGGAAATGGTCGAATACGACGGCAAGCACCTCGGCCCGCGCTTCAAGGACCTGCAGATGCCACCGCCCGGGATGTTGCTGTTCGGCGGCATGATGGTCAACCGCGTGGATATCCAGCATTTTCTCAGCATACGCCGCTCACCCAGGTCGCTGTGGCACTGCCTGAAACTGATGGCGCGTTACGCTCGGGACCGCCTGCAGCACCCACGTGGCACCCGACT
This sequence comes from Pseudomonas sp. GW460-LB5, assembly GCF_059423245.1. NCBI lineage: Bacteria > Pseudomonadati > Pseudomonadota > Gammaproteobacteria > Pseudomonadales > Pseudomonadaceae > Pseudomonas > Pseudomonas sp. GW460-LB5. The sequence goes on along the minus strand of NZ_JBWKXT010000002.1, from coordinate 75,458 downwards.
GACTACCGGCAACGCCCTGATCGCACGCCTGGCCACCAGTGCCTTCGCCCATGGCACCCAACTGTGGTTGCGCAGCGAGGCCTTGGAGCTGATCGTTGAACAGGGCGTGGTCACGGGCGTGGTGGTACAACACGAGGGGCGCCGTGTGCGGGTACTGGCGCGTGGCGGTGTGGTGTGCGCCATGGGTGGGTTCGCGGCGGGCGCGCTCGCCGCTGGCTACCGGCCCGCCCAGCCAACACCGCACCTGACCATGTCGCCCGCTGCCAACGACGGCGCTGCCCTGCGCCTTGGCCAGGCTGTGTCGGCAGCCCAGGGCGAGGGCCTGGCGGCCAACTTCTTCTGGGCGCCGGTTTCCGAACTGCGCCATGCCAGTGGCGAGCGTGAACGCTTCCCGCACCTGGTCACCGACCGCGCCAAGCCTGGCGTGATCGCGGTAGACCCGACCGGGCGGCGCTTCGTCAACGAGTCGGACTCTTACCACCACTTCGTGCAGACCATGTTCGCCAACGGCATTGCCAGCTGCTGGCTGGTCTGCGATGCCGAGGCCATGAACCGCTACGGCCTGGGCCTGGCGCGGCCTAAACCGGTAAACAACCAGGCGCTGATCGACGCCGGCTACCTGTACCAGGCCGCAACACCAGAGGCCCTGGCCCAGGCCATCGGCGTTGACCCACAGGTGCTTGCGCAAACCCTCGAGCAGTTCAACGCAGATGCCCGCAATGGCATCGACCGCGCGTTCGGCAAAGGCGGCAACAGCTACAACCGCTACATGGGCGACCCGCAACACACCCCTAACCCGTGCCTGGCGCCACTGGCAAGCGGGCCGTTCTACGCCATTCGCATTCACACCGGCGACCTTGGGTCGGCCTGCGGGCTGGTGACCAACGCCGATGCCAATGTACTGAACCGCAGCGGCCAGCCGATTGCCGGGCTGTACGCGGTCGGCAATGACATGAACTCACTGATGAAAGGCACTTACCCCGGCCCCGGCATCACCCTGGGCCCTGCGCTCACCTTCGGCTGGCTCGCTGCCAACCACATCACCGCGCGCCTGCAGGCGCCGGCCACCCAAACGGAGACCTCTGCATGTACTACGAATTGAGAACCTACACCCTCGACCCCCTGAAAATGGCCGACTGGCTGGCCCTGTACCAAAGCCATGCGCTGGAAGTGCAAAGCGAACACCTGGGTAACCTGGTGGGCTTTTTTACCAGCGAGTTTGGCGACGTGAACCAGGTGGTGCACATCTGGGGCTATACCAGCCTCGATGAGCGCATCGCGCGCCGCGCCGCGATGGCAGCAGACCCGCGCTGGGCAGAATTCTCGCGGCGCAACCGCGAACTGGGTGCGGTAGTACGCCTGCAATCGCGACTGATGCGGCCCACCGGCTTTTCGCCGCTGAAGTAAACCGTAAGCGACCTTCTATCAACCCCTGAGCGGAACCCCTGCATGCAACCCCTCGAATGTGACGTACTCGTCATCGGCTCCGGTGCTTCTGGCCTGGCAGCCGCCGTTACCGCTGCGCATCACGGCCTGCGCGTGATCGTTGCGGAAAAAGCCAGCCAGCTGGGCGGCACCAGCGCCTGGTCGGGGGGCTGGCTATGGGTACCGCGCAACCCGCTGGCCATTGCCGAAGGCATCGTCGAAACCGACGATGCCCCAGAACGCTACCTGCGTGCGCAAACCCACACCCACGAGCTGGACCCACGTCAGCGGGCATTCCTGCGCTACGGCCCCGAGATGGTGGCGTTTTTCCAGCAGCACACTGCTGTGCAGTTTCAGTCCGGCAGCCGCATGCCCGACATGCGCGAAGGTGACGGCAGCGCACACGGCGGCCGTTCACTGTGCGCACTGCCCTACGACGGCCGCCTGCTAGGGCCCTGGCTGCACAGGCTGCGCCCACCGCTGGACATCGTCAGCCTGGCCGGCATGGGCATTGCCGGCGGCACCGACATGGCCGCCTTTTTCAATGCCACGCGCTCGTTCAAGGCAGCGTTGCATGTAGGTAAGCGCCTGCTGCGCCACGGGCGCGACCTGCTGCTACACCGACGCGGCCAGCAACTGGTCAATGGCAACGCACTGGTGGCACGCCTGCTGCGCAGCGCCCTGGACCTGGGTGTGACGCTGCTGACCGACAAGCCGGCCAGCCGCCTGTTGGGAGAAGGCCGGGTCAGCGGCGCGCTGTTTGCCGATGGCCAGGCGATTCACGCACGCCGGGGTGTGGTGCTGGCCTGTGGCGGCTTCCCGCACGACCGCCAGCGCATCGCTCAATTGATGGCGCATGCGCCGGATGGCACCCGGCATTACTCTGCCGCGCCCAAAGATAACAGCGGCGACGGCCTGCGCCTGGGCGAACAGGCCGGTGGCCTGGTAAGCACCGAGCTGGCCCAAGCCGGCGCTTGGGCACCGGTTTCGCGGGTACCACGCAAAGATGGAACCTTCGGCCATTTCCCGCACCTGATCGACCGCGCCAAACCCGGCTTCATTGCCGTGCGCCGCGATGGCCGACGCTTCGTCAACGAAGCCGATTGCTACCATGACTTCATGAACACACTGTTCGCTGCCACGCCGCAAGGCGAGCCGCCTGAAGCCTGGCTGATCTGCGACCACGCGGCGCAGCGCCGCTACGGCATCGGCTGGGCCAAACCGTTTCCCTTCCCTACCCGCTTTTACCAACGCTGTGGCTACCTGCACAGCGGCGCTACGCTGGCACAGCTGGCGAAGCGCTGCGGGATCGATGCCGGGCAGTTGCAGCGCACTGTGGACGGTTTCAACCACTTTGCGGCACAGGGTGAAGACCCGACCTTCCAGCGCGGCACGTCGGCCTACAACAGGGCCCAGGGTGAACCGCAGCAGGGACCCAACCCGTCGCTTCGGCCGTTGCTGGAGGGGCCGTTTTATGCGGTTAAACTGCTGCCAGGCAGCCTTGGCACCTTCGCCGGCCTGGGCACCGACGCCTCGGCCCAGGTGCTGGACCACGCGGGGCAGCCGATACCCGGGCTGTTTGCGGTGGGTAATGACATGCACAGCGTGATGGGCGGGTATTACCCGAGTGGTGGTATTACCCTTGGCCCGGGGATGACCTTTGGGTATCTGGCCGGTAGAGCGTTAAGTGGCCTGCGTTCACAGTGAACACCGCAAGGGCTGGTTTTCATAAAGGCTGCCCATGCGCCTGCTCTACCTGAGCCACCTTGGGCGGCTGTTGCAACAACCCTCGCGGCAACCGGAAGCTTTTGAACGGTTGCTGGGTGATGGGATTGAAGGCTTTTTCAGCATTCAGTCGATAGCGCATCACGCCATCACCGGTCCGGAAGCTCAGGTCTACGCTGGTTGGCGTCCGCCCATTGAGTGAGCCGCGGCTGAGCAAGCGGAACATCGACCACGGCCCGCGGTACTCCAGGCTGCTGCTGTTACCGTTCTGCCTCAGCAAGGTAAGGTTGCTGCGCACCTGCTGCCCCAAAGTATTGGGCCAGACGATCCCGGTGATCTGGCTCGGCCCATGGGTGTAGGAAATCAGCTGACCATCGAGGTCCAGCAGACTGGTGCGCTGGTTAGCGCTGAGCCCCAACGGCTCGATGCTGAACTGCACACTCAACTTGCCGCGCTGGTCAAAGAAGGTTTCGCGGATGCGATCCGCCAGCTCGAGTTGCTCGATCACGTCGGCGCGAATCAAGGATTGCCCGTGCTGAGCGGATTGCAAGGCCTCAAGGTTCTCCTTCAGGAAGACCTCCAGGTATTGATCATGAAACTGCTGCAGCCTCCCTTTCGGCCCGAAGAACGCCTCGAAGTCATCGAGTGAAGCATCGGGTGCCTTCACCATAAAGGGGTAGCGGCCTGCCAGACGTTGCTGGAAGAAACTGTAAACTTCAGCATCCCAACGCCGCTCCAGTTCGCGCAGTGCTTCAACGTTCAGCACCTGGGCGGTCTGGTCGGCGAGCTTTCTGACCTGGTGGTTGATGGGCTCCGGCAAGCCTGTAGCAATACGTTGAAGGGTGCCTATCGGGTCATGCCCGGTCATCGCAAAGCGCTGATGCACAGCTTGCAGTGCGGCCTTGCCGCGGTCCGGGCTGTCCTGTACGGCCTTGGCGTAGTCCAGCACGGCCGCAACAGCGCCGAGGGTTTCATCGTAGTAGCTCGGCTTTTCTCCTGTGGCCTGCAGCATCGCGCCCAAGCCTGCAAACGCCCGCTGGATGGCCAAGGCTTGCTGTTGCTCGGGTTTGCGCGTTGCTGAGCGCAGCGTATTCAGTTCACCCGTTATTTCAACACCAGCCGGGGAAGCGAGTGAGGTGTTATCCCTCACCGTATCCAGCAGCCGCTGCAAAGGTGCTGCTGGGCCGGTCAACTGCTGCAGGACCGTGACACCATGGTCCAGATCACGGAAGTCGGCGACGGTGAATGCATTCAAGGCGCGTCGCCAGCTGTCAATGTAATCGGCGCTGTAGAGGTTATGCAGCCGTTCGGTCAACGCATTGCGGTCGACGTCCGAATAGTCGAGTTGGCTGCGCTCGCCCAAGGCCCACTGATCGACCATCGCCATTTCAGCGAACCGCTGGCTGCGCGGCTCGAAGTATTCCCTGAAGCCTTTGGCGGTAAGCATGGCGGCCAGCAGTACCTCCTCCTCCCCTTGCCTGGCCCCGGAAGACGGCTGGTACACCACATCGAACGCAGGCCCTACCTGGTGGCGCAGGTCCAGACCGCTGTGCAACTGCTCTTGCGCCTGTTGCTTCAGCCCTGCATAGACCCGCTGTGGCAACGGCAATTTGCGCAATGCCTGCTGCACTTCGCTGACACGCTGGCGGTACTGCGGCAAATCCGTGTCTGCATAGGCCAAGGCGTACTTCAAATGCTGCATGAGGTCACGCTGCAGTTGCCCTTGCCCAGGAAATGCCCGTTGCCAATGACGGGCCATCCAGTCCTCGACCCATTCGGGCCGGCGGCTGTCGCGGTCCTCGATCATCCGGTAAACCCTGAGCGCGGCCATTTGCTGCTCGCTGCCAGAAGGTGCTGCGTTCATGGCATCGATCACACCACTGGCCAACGCCGGCAAGAAACGCCTGGACAACAAGCTCAGGTACGCCTCATCAACCAGGGGGCCAATGTTGCGCCCTTGATACAGACCAAAATCGGCAACACCCAGCCACGCCGCGCGATAGTCGCCAAACACCGCCACCGCATCGCGAATCTGGTCCAGTGGCTCCAGCAGGTTGCGCCCGGTCGGATCAAGCCGCAGATCGACTTCGTGACGGCTGTACTCCTGGCTTTTGGCGAACACACTGGCAGCCTTGGAGCTATTGATATCGAAGTAGCGCTGCCAGCTGGCGATGGCGATACTGAACGCCAGGAGGCCTACGCCAGAACCAATCCACAGCAATTGGCGCTTGCTGCGCGCTACCCGGACGTTGTCGCCCGCCAGGCCGGCCTCCTGATAGATAACCCGCCTGAATGCTTGCTGGATGAAATAGACCAACGCCTTGCCCTGTGCCTTGCCCTCACGCAGGGGAAGTTTCGTCTTGTAGGGCTGTGCCGCTTCACGGACAAATGCATTGCTCATGTCGCCGTGCTGCACCACTGACGACCAATACACACCACGTACCAACGGTGGCGTGGTGAAACGGTCACTTGCCAAGGCTTCGCGCAGAAATGCCAGCAGTATGGGTCGCAACCCGACCAGTTGGGCTTGCAGTGAGAACAGGCGCCCGCGCGGCGCTGTTTTGCCCAGTACGTCCAGGCGATCGATCACCTGCTCGTTCAATGTGGCGAGAAGCTGTCCGTAGTGCTCGTCATACTCATCCAGCCAGGCATCGAACGCCTCAACTGCATCCAGCTTGAACGTGAATCCCAACAGGCTTTCACGCTTGGCGGCGGGAAGCTTGCCGTAGAACTGATCGAAGCCGTCCAGCAGATCGAATTTGGTCAGTACCACGTACAGTGGCAGGCGCGACCCCAGCTGGGTGCTGACTTCGTACAGGCGTGTGCGCAACCCATGGGCCAGCGCGACGCGTTGGTCGGGCTTGCCATTCAACAGCGCCGGCAAGTCGACGACCAGCAACACACCATTAAGCGCCCGCTGGCTTCGATTACGCACAAGCCAGCTCAACAAGTGCTCCCACAACCGGGCCTCGGTACCGAGCGTCGCGAAGGGTTCAGACTCGGAGGGGTCGTTGGCGGCCGAACCAGCCGGGGGCTTTTGACTGATGAAGATACCGGGCGGATCAATGATCACGGCATCGTCGCTGACCCACCAACCGACCGGGTAGGCCAGTGCTTCAGCCTGTCGACCCCGTGCCTGGGCCTGGTCGATTCGCGTCAGGGTAAAGCGCTGATCGGTGCGGTCGATGAAGCTGGTTTTACCCGATTTTTCATCGCCCAACACCAGGTACCAGGGCAGCCGGTACAGGGCGCGTCGCCCACCGGCATTGTCGAGGTATCGCTCAAGCCCTTGGCTCAACGCCTTCTCTTGCGCCTGCATGAACGGTAGCGTGCCATCCAGTTCGACGGCGCGTGCCTGCCGGCGTTCTGCTTGCAGGCGGCGTAAGCGCCGGCGCACCACCACAAGCCAGCACAAAAGCGGCACCAGCACGAGTACCAGGCTTGCCACGCTGCGATGAGCCACACTTGCCAGCGGCTGTTGCTCACGCCACATCCATTGCGGGCCAAGCCACCAAATAGCGACCAGCATCAGCAAGGCGCCAAGCCCAAGCAGCAGCGGCAGCGCCAGGCCAATGCGCGTTACCCACGGCAAGCCCCAACGTTTGAGTTGCGTCCATATTTGATTCATCGAGGCTCCTGTTCCTTGTCTTGAACTGCCAGCGCTGGGGATGTCGCGTACTGCTGAAGCCGCTGGAACACTTCTGGCTCCCACGCGCTGGCGGTGGTTTGCTGCATCGTTTGGGCAACGCTGGCGCACAGGTTCTGGGCCAGCCACGACACCCCCCGCGCGGCCAGCAGGTCGGCAGCGATCACGGTGGCGTGGCAGCGCTCACGGGGAGCACGAAAGCCCGCTTGCAGCCCTTGCAGCCTGAGGAGCACCGGCTCTACACCAGTGGTTTCCAGCTGGCTGACCAGCTCCTCGCGCAGGCCGCCAAACTCGTGGGAGGTTGAACTTTGCTCGGAGGGCCCTTGCATGCCTTTGAGCCAGGCCAGGCATTGGTCGTCGACAAACACCGTGCCGTCACTGAAGCACAACTGCTGCAGCGCCGGCATTCGCTGTACAAACCGGGCAGTCGCACAACGGATGGCTTCAGCCACCTCGCCCATCGCCAGCCGTGCGGCAACGGTCGCAGCCAGAAAGCTGCCACGAATCCAGTAGGGGCAAGCCGTCACGCTTTTTTCAATACGCTGAAGCAGTGCAGGGTCAAATGCCGTACTGGCAATGGCCTCTTCATAGACCCGCGTGATATCCAGCGGAACCGCCATCAATTCCGTACGGTTGCCCTGCCTGGCCGGGGGAGCAGCCTGAATGTGCGCCCACAACCCAAAACGCCGTAACTGGTAGCCAGTAGCGTCATAAGGGTCCTGCTGGTTGATGAGCTCGGCCATGGCGAGCACAGCCCGCCGTGTCTCACGCTCATTGCCCATCGACAGGTGTGACGCGGGTGTGGCGATGACGTCGGCCAGCGGCGCAGGTTTCACGCTCGCCGCCGGTGGCTTGGGTATCGCACCCTCGCCGACACCGTTGGCGAGCTCTATGTGCTTTCGCAGCAGGCGCCCCAATTCGTCGAGAACAGCTGCCTCCAGCTGTGCCGTGCCCTGTTGCTGCAGGTGGTTGAACGCCGCCTGCGCCGCCGCTGCATGAGTAGGACTAAAGGTGAAACGGTCAAGACGCGGTAGCGCCTCGACCAAGCGGCTGACCACCAGGCCAACCAACTTGCGCTTGCCCAGAAAGCCTTTCGGCCCAGGCTTGGGATGAGCAGTTTCCCAGTAGCACTCGATCATGCCGGCCAACAGCGCCAAGCTGAATCCCCAACGCTGCCAGCAGCCGCTACGCAGCCATGCGGCACTCAGGTGCGCAACAATTCGCAAATGCTTGCATTGCTGGCTCAGGTACTGTCGGGACGCTTCTTCGATGTAGACCCAGTCGATCGAGGCGTCCTGCAGCCCACCCAGCTTGACCATTTCCTGGTCTATGGCCTGGTAGGTTTCGTCCTCGACATCGAACAGCCCGGCAGGCACCGCTGGATCAATCGGTGCGAGCAGCCGAGCGACTTCGGCCGCGGATACCTGCGCTACCACCGGCATGTGCTTCGCGCCTGGCTGATCAGCGGATCCAGGCCTTGAGCATCGAAGGTCAGCCCGTCGACCTCGCCGTGCTCACTCACAACCTCGATACGCTGGGCACCGATCAGCTTCCTGATCTGCTCGATGGCTGGCAGGCCCCGCCCGGCATCGAGCACCTGCCCGTTCTCCATCACCTGCCAGGACGTCTCACGGGTAGACCAGCCCTCCCCGGTCAGCCGTACCTTGACCCAACTTGCATCGATCGGGCGCCTGGCAATCAGCTGTAGCCGGGAGATGGCCTGGATGCAACTGATCGCCATGTAGGTACGTTCATCACCCGATGCAATGGCGGGTGCCGAAATCACGAGCGCTGGTGCGCCTGGGCTGTCCTGCGTCTGGCTGCCGATGCGAAACGTCAGGTCATCCGGTGCCCGTGCAGCTTCATTTGCCATCACGCGCAACACACTGGGGGCCTGCTGCTCCGGTGCTGACCACTGTCGCTTTGGTGTGTACGCAGGCGTGCCCGCGGCCTGATCGAAACAGGCCAGTCGCTCGACGTTGGACACAATCCGGGGGCAGTCCCGCGTGGGCCCCGCCAGCACCGATTGCAGACAAAACAGCAACGAGAGACCAGCGCCATATGCACAGCGGTTAATCATCCTGAACTTACTCTCTGAAATAGTACAAACGGCCTATATTACGGCGCGAAATTTCCTACAAAAAAATGCCAATGCACATATGCGCATGCCGCCAACTCGAACACATCCAGCGGAAGCCTAGTACAGAGTTCCGAATGCACACAAACAAATATTTACTTACATCTTCACGCTCGACCACCGGACACTTTTCCATGCATGGTTTTTATAGAAGACGGGCAGCCAGCCCGACCAATTAAACATATGCAGGAAACTTCCTACAAGATCACAACAACATTAAACACAACTTGATTCTAAATCTCCTACAACTCAACAGGGAGTTACGTACTGATGTCTAAAAGCACGGGATCCGTCGCACCTAAAGAACGCGTCAATATCAAGTATGTCCCCGCGACGAGCAATGAGCAGGCTGAGGTGGAGCTGCCCCACAAGATGCTGGTTCTGGGCGACTTTGGCCTGGATGACAGCCGTGCGCTTGAGGACCGCCAGGTCGTGCGCATTGATAAACACACATTCAATAGCGTGTTGAACGACGCCGACGTGAGCCTGGACGTGTCTGTGCCCTCCAGGCTCAGCACCGCCCCGGATGCCGAGCTGGCGGTCCACCTGCAGTTCAGGTCCATCAACGACTTCGGACCGGACCGGATCGCGCGCCAGGTGCCTGAGCTGAACAAGCTGCTGGAGCTGCGTGAAGCGCTGGTCGCCCTGAAAGGCCCGCTGGGCAACGTCCCCGCCTTCCGCAAGCAACTGCAGCACCTGCTTAACAACGAGCAGGCCCGTAAACAACTCGCCCAAGAACTGGACCTGGTGCTTGAAGCACCCGACAAAGACTGAGACAACGGAGCGTCCCCATGCCTAAGCCAAGCAACACCACCATCACCACTGACGCAACGACCGACACGTTGGGCAGTACCTCCTTGCTGGACCAGATCATGGCAGAAACCAAATTGGTACCTGCTCAAGAGGGCTACCAGGTTGCCAGGCAGGGCGTATCTGCGTTCATTGCCGAAATCCTCAAAAGCAATGACCCGGATCAACTGATCAACAAGCACCGGGCCGACCAGATGATTGCCGAAATCGACCGGGTACTCGGCAAACAGATGGATGCCATTCTGCATCAGCCTGAGTTCCAGCAGCTCGAATCATCATGGCGCAGCCTGAAACTTCTGGTCGACCGCACGGACTTCAGGGAAAACATCAAGCTCGAAATCTTGCATGCCAGTAAAGAGGACCTGCTGGACGACTTCGAAAATGCTGCGGACATTACCTGCAGCGGTATCTACAAACATGTTTACACCGCAGGTTACGGCCAATTCGGGGGGGAGCCGGTTGCGGCCATAGTTGGCAACTACAACTTCGGCCCCTCTTCCCCTGATATCAAGCTGCTGAGTTACATGGCCTCCGTTGGCGCCATGTCCCATGCTCCATTTCTTGCCGCACCTGCCCCCGAGTTCTTCAACTTGAGCAGTTTCGAGGAGCTGCCCAACCTCAAGGAAATAAAAGACCTCTTCGCCGGCCCACGGCATGCCAAGTGGCGTGCATTTCGTGAAAGCGAAGACGCCCGCCACGTCGCCTTGGCCGGGCCTCGCTTCATGCTTCGTTCCGCTTACCACCCGCAGGAACAACCGATCCAGAGCTTCAACTACGACGAAGATATCGCCGGGCAGCACGACAACTACCTGTGGGGCAATTCTGCGTTTCTGTTGGCCAGCTGCATCAATGACAGCTTCGCCCGCTACCGCTGGTGCCCGAACATCATCGGCCCACAATCGGGCGGCGCCGTCGACGACTTACCGGTTCACCTGTACGAATCCCTCGGCCAGTTGCAGGCCAAGATTCCTACCGAGGTGCTGATATCCGACCGCAAGGAATTCGAACTGGCCGAAGAGGGCTTCATCGCCCTGACCATGCGCAAAGACAGCGACAACGCGGCGTTTTTCTCGGCCAACTCGGTGCAAAAGCCCAAGAACTTCCCGAAAACCCCCGAGGGTCTGGAGGCTCAGACCAACTACAAGCTGGGTACCCAGTTGCCCTACCTGTTCATCGTCAACCGGCTGGCTCACTACATCAAGGTGTTACAGCGCGAGCAGATCGGTAGCTGGAAGGAGCGCCGTGACCTTGAGTCCGAGTTGAACAAATGGATCAAGCAGTACGTCGCCGACCAGGAGAATCCATCTGCCGACGTTCGCAGCCGCCGGCCACTTCGAGCCGCCAGAATCGAGGTCTCGGATGTTGCCGGTGACCCAGGCTGGTACCAGGTTTCGCTCGCCGTGCGCCCGCACTTCAAGTACATGGGCGCGAATTTCGAAATCTCCCTGGTCGGGCGGCTCGATACGCAATGAGTGGTCTTTTTGATCGTTTGATGCGGGATCAGGATACCAGCCGGGAGCCTTCCCGACGGGAGAGCGCTTCCCACAAGTTCGCCGCCATCAAGTGCCACCTCGAAACGCTGCTGAATGCCCGCCTGGGGTGCTCCCAGAGCAGCCCTGAGCTGGGCCTGCGCGACTTCAACGGGCATGACGTGAACAACGGCGACCTGCTTGTACAGGTGAGCGCGGATATCCGCCGCACCCTACAGCGCTTCGAGCCACGCATACAGATACGCACGCTCAAAGCAGTGCCCGATGCTCATACGCCGCTAGAGCTGCATTTCAGGCTGGATTGCCTGGTCCAGGTCAACAACCACGCAGAGCACCTGCAGCTCGAGCTGATGGTCAACGGGCACAACCGCTACACCCGAGTGAGGTGACCGATGTCACTGAAAGACAGTTTCAGCGAAGAACTGCGTTACCTGCACGAACTCGGCAACGACTTCGCCAAAGACAACCCACAACTTGCCCGGTTGCTTGGCAAAGGTGCCAGCGACCCCGATGTCGAACGCCTGATGGAAGCCTTTGCGTTCCTCACCGCCAAGCTACGGCTGAAGCTGGAAGACGACTTGCCAGAGCTGACCCATCCCATGCTGCAGCTGTTGTGGCCGAACTATTTGCGGCCCCTGCCCAGCGCGACAATCATCCAGTTCAGCCCGGTCAGGCAATCCCTCAGCCAGTCACAGCGCATCCCAAGAGGGTCGCGGCTGTTCTCGAAACGGGTGGACGGTGTGGCCTGCGAGTTTCGCACCTGCACAGCGGTCAACATTCATCCGTTCGAGATCGACACGGTGGGCGCCACCCAGACACTCGACAGTTCCGTGGTCTGCATCGGCCTTCAAACACTGGTCGAGCGGCCGTTGAACAGCCTGGGCTGTACCAGCCTCGACTTTTACCTCAGTGGCGATACCCTCAGCGCGCGCACGCTTTACCTGTGGGTTTCTCAATACCTCAAGCATGTCAGCGTGACCATCAATGGCGAGGTTCGCCGGCTGCCGGCAAACAGCATCGCATTCCCGGGGTTCAGCCCCGACGACGCCTTGCTGCCTTACCCGCAGAACGTCTTTGATGGCTACCGAATCCTGCAGGAATACTTCGCCTTCCCCCAACGTTTCCATTTTTTCAGCGTGACCGGGCTGGAAAAAATCTGGCCAGCTCACTACAGCCAGCAGGTAAGCCTCGAATTTCACTTCACCCGCCAGCTACCCGACACGCTGCGTGTCGGCAGAGCAGATTTCAACCTGTTCTGCGCACCTGCGGTCAACCTGTTCCAGCACAGCGCCGAGCCCATCGACCTGTCCGGCCAGGAGGCCCTTGTTCCACTGAAGCCCAAGGGCACAGAGCCGCACGGCTACGAAATCTTCAGTGTCGACCAGGTCATCAGCACCCGAACGACGACTGACGGGAACACCGGTGAGCAGCTGCGAACCTTCCGCCCCTTCGAGTCGTTCGCCCATGAAATCGAGCAGGTTCAGGGGCGCACAGCGCTGTACTACCGCTGCCAGCTGGAAGAGTCTCTGCGCGGCGATGGCGTCACGCATCGAATCGCCTTCGTCCGCGCCGATGCCAACAGCTACATAGGCGAACTGGAAACCGCGTCCATCGACCTGACCTGCACCAATCGGGACCTGCCGCTGGCGCTGGGCATCGATGACATCAACGTCCTGACCGAACTGACGCCCCCGCTGGCCACCTACACCAATCTCTGTAAGCCCACCCGCCCCTGTCGGCCGGTGCTGGACGGCCAGTTGCAGTGGGCATTGATCTCCAACATGTCGCTCAACTACCTGTCCCTGCTCTCGGTAGAGCCGTTGAAAGCCGTGATCCGCGCCTACGACTTCATGGCCCTGCACGACATCCAGCAGGCCCGCACCACCCGTAAACGCCTGGCCGGCATGCGCGACATTCATACACAGCCCATGGATTGGCTGATCAAGGGGCAGCCCATTCGCGGCCTGCACACCCGCCTGAAACTGGACCAGACCGCCTTCCTCTGCGAAGGCGACTTGTACCTGTTCAGCTGCGTGCTGGCCCACTTCTTCGCCCTGTACGCCAGCATCAACTCCTTCCATCAGCTGGAAGTGATCAACACCACCAATAACGAGCACTACACATGGCCAATACAGACCGGCAAGCAACCGCTGATCTAGCCGACAAGCTGCTCTCGGAGGCGCATCAGTACAACTTCTTCCAGTTGCTGGAGCGGCTACACGGGCTGCATGGCGATGACCTCGAACCCCGTTGGCCAGACGAAGTCACCCGGCGGCGGGTGCGCCTGGCCTGCGACCCACGGCTGAGCTTCCCGGTGTCGGACGTGTACAAAGCCCAGAGGATGCCCGCTGAGCAAGAACGCTACCGCGTCGTTGCCACGTTTCTGGGCTTGCATGGCACCGATTCGCCACTGCCCACCTACTACCTGGAACAGGTGGCCTATGAACATGCGCAGGGCATCGGTGTACGCCCGGCCTTCTTCGACTTTTTCAACCACTACCTGCTCAGCCTGTTGCACCGTATATGGCGCAAGTACCGCTACTACATCCGTTTCCAGCCGGGTGCCAGTGACGGGTTTTCGCAGTATGTGTTTGCCCTGCTGGGGCTTAACGACGCGCAGTTACGAGGGGACACGGCGCTGCCCTGGAGCCGCCTGCTCAGTTTTGCCGGGGTGATCGCCAGCCGCAGCCGTGCGCCGGGCACTGTGGCCGGCATCATTGCGCACTGCTTCGACCTCAAGCATGTGCAAATCCGCGAGTTCGAGACGCGCTCAGTCACCACCACATCCAGGCAGCTTGTAAGCCTGGGGCGTGCCAACGGGCAGTTGGGCAGCACGTTCATGGTCGGCAGCCGCACGCGCACCCGCAGCAGCAAGTTCACCATCGTGATCAGCGAGCTCGACCAGGCCCAGCTGCGGGACTTGTTGCCCAGCGGCATCAACTTCGGCCGTTTGCGCGCACTGATTGACTTCCTGCTGCGTGACGGTCTGGCCTACGACCTGGAGCTGCGTTTGAAACAGAACGCGTTGTCACCCTTCTGCTTGCACCGCAGCCAGGGCGCTTACCTGGGCTGGACCAGCTTCGTCGATGATCGGCATGGCCAGATCAGCCCGATTGTACGCTTCCGGGGACGTTCATGAATTCAGTGACCTTGAGCATCACCAACCTCGACCAACTGCAGCACGACGTTACTGCCCGGCACCGGTTCGATTGCAAGGGCGGCACCATCGGCAGCGAACGGGCAAGCTGGCGGATCAATGACCGTGCTCAGACCGTTGCGCCCCTGCACTGCGAAATACGCTGGCTCGAAGGCAGCTTCTGCGTGATCGACCACTGCCACCGCACCTACCTTAATGACAGCTCCACCAGCCTGGAAACGCTTGCACCCAGGCGTCTTGTTGAAGGTGACCAGCTTCGCATTGGTGCTTACCGGCTACAGGTTCAGTACGCCCAGGATCAAGCCTGCACACGCTCGCTGGAGGACCTGTTCAACCCGGACCAAAGGGTGCTCGACCGCCTGATAGCCGAAGAGCCTGCCACCCCTTGGCCAAAAAATCCTTCTGCCCCTCAACCAGCGGTCGAGATCTGCTCGGTCTTCAAGGCAGCCGTGGGCAATGACCCTCTGGCAGCGCTGGACGCAGCGGCTGATGCCGAGGCATTCGGAGAATGCCCACTGCAGCGCCTGATTGCAGGAGAACACCCATGACGCGTCATCCACTACTGATCGCGCCGCTGCTGCTTGCGTTGGTCGGGCTCACCGGCTGCACCTCTTTGAGCAGAGCGAGCCAGGTCGTCATGGACCCTTCGTTGCCCATCGGGCCGCCCAAGGATCATGCGACCCAGGTCGCGTTCAGCATCAATGCCAGCCCTACCCTCAACGGCAATCCGAATAGCCTTGACGTAGCGGACGAACAGGAGCCGGCCCTGGAACCCAGCCCCTACGCAGTGACCCTGAGTGCCGGGGACCCCTATGCGCTGACCGAAAAAATCGGGACCCTGTTCGAATACCTGCAGGTGCAATTTCCTGCGATGTCCCCGGTCGAAATGCACGACGAAGACGAAAGCGACCCGGCACGCTCGCCCCTGGAAGAAGGCGCACCTGGCAGCTACGACGACCCTGCCGTGGTGCTGACCTTGCCGCGCACCACGGCCGTTACCTCAGAGCCTGTGGCCACGCCTATCGCCATCAAGATCCTGCAACTGCGCGACGACTCACTGCTGCGCAACACGGTGTACCAGCTGCTGGACCAGGACCCGGCCAAGGCACTGCGCAGTACCTACATCCGTGGTGACGACTACCTGCTGCGCCCTGGCCAGTTCAAGTACATCCCGTTCGAGCCCATCCACGCCGAAACGCGCTTCGTCGCGGTGATTGGCGACTACCGAGGCCATGAAAACGCCACCTGGCGGCAAGTGCTGCGCATTCCGCCGCGCGGCCGCCAGATCATGCTGTCGGTGCTGGTCAACGACACGCACATCCTGCTCAAGGAAGAAGACTGATGGCGCCTCGACACCCTTTGCCCTTACTGCTTACGCACGCTGACACGGAGCGCCCATGAGTTCACGTAACCCCGTCCTCTGGCCCGAAGGCCTGTTCGTCAAACCACAACATTTCCAGCAGGCGGCCAGGGCCAGCGAAGCAGCCCTGCACCAGCGCCTCGCCAGCCTCAATGCAGCCTTCTACGGCTTCAGCGAACTTCAGCTGAACGACGAATACCTGAGCCTGGGCAAGATCGCCATCACCCGGGCGCGGGGCGTCATGCCGGACGGGACGGTGTTCGATATTCCCGCCGACCTGCCTCCACCGCCGCCACTGGAAATCGACGACGACGCCTGTAAAGACAGCGAGGTGTATCTGTGCCTGCCGCTGCGCACCAATGGCGGCCGCGAAGTGAGCTGGCCCGACAATGCCGCCAACTTCCGCTACACCGCCCAGGCACAGGAAATCAAGGATACCCACACCGCTGACGGTGACTTGGTACAGGTAGACCTTGCCGTGCCCAACCTGCAGCTCAGACGCACCACCGAAGACAGCAGCGCCTACACCCGCCTCGCCCTGGCACGTATTCTGGGACGACGCCCCGACGGCAGCGTGCAACTGGACGAAGCGTTCTACCCCACCAGCGTGTCGGTGCGGGCGGTGCCGGCACTGCAACGGTTCCTTGACGAAATCACCAACACGTTGCGCGAGCGGGCGCGCGGCCTTGCCACGCGTATAGGCGCTTCGGGCCAGTCCGGTATCGCCGACATCCGCGACTTCAACCTGCTGCAGGCAATGAACCGTTGGTGGCCGTGTTTCCAGCATCTGGCCAGGCAAGCGCAAACGCACCCCGAGCAGCTGTACCTGTGCATGAGCCAAGCCTGTGGCGAATTCGTCACCTTCACCGACCAGAACAGGCTGCCGCAAGAGTACCCCGCGTACCACCACACTGCGCTGCGCGCCTCGTTCAAGCCCCTGGAAGACACCCTGCGCCGGTCCCTGAGCACCGTGTTGCAGCCACGCGCTGTTTCACTGCCGCTGGAAAGCGAACAATTCGGCGTGATGACGACCACGCTACAAGACCGTCGGCTGATCGACGAAGCCGACTTCATCCTCGCCGTGCGCGCCGACCTGCCACCGCAAACGTTGCGCCAGATGTTCATCCAGAAAGCCAAGATCACCTCGCTTGAGTCACTGAGCAACCTGGTGCCGCTGCAACTGCCGGGTATCCCTCTGTTGCCATTACCGGTGGCGCCACGCGACCTGCCCTTCCATGCGGGCTTCAGTTACTTCGAGCTGGACCGGCGCGATCCCGCCTGGGCATGCATGGCCAAGGCGAATGGCTTCGGCATCCATATTGCGGGCGATTTCCCAGGGCTTGAACTGCAGTTCTGGGCAATCAGGAGTGAGTGAAATGGGAGAAGACAATAAAACGCCCATCGATGACAAAAACGCTGAAGTCAGCCCGCTTGATCCAACCCTTAAAAAGCCGGCATCCAGCGCCCAGGCCACTGCAACCAATGCGCAAGCATCCACGGCAACCCCTGAACCAGAGCCCGCCTCGGAAGGCTACCCCGCCGACCCGGAATTTCAGCTGCGTGGCGGCTTCGCCAACCTGATGCTGGATGCCGCGTCACCGTTGTTCGGCTTGGTCATACGCCTGCGCACGCTGGACGAACTGCCAAACATCAAGGATGTGCACCAGCAAGTACGTAACCAGATCGACAACATTCAGGAAGAAATGCGCCAGCACGGTTACGAGCCCGCTCAGTTGCTGGCGTATTCCTACGGCCTGTGCCTGTTCATAGACGAGGCCGTCATGGAACGATCCTGGGGCAAGAGCAGTTGCTGGAGCCAGGAGCCACTGCTGAGCATCTTCCACGACGAAACCTGGGGCGGGGAAAAAATCTTCACCGTGATTACCCGCCTGATGCAGGAGCCCACGCGTTATCAGGACGTACTGGAGTTCATGTACTACGCCCTGTGCCTTGGGCTGAAAGGCAAGTATGCGCTCGCGCCAAAAGGCGAAGAAACACTCAACGCACTGATTCACCAACTGCACGAAATCATCCGCGAACTGCGCGGCCCCACGCCAGAAGAAGTCTGCGACCCCTACACCAACGTGGCCCCACGCAATTTCCGCATGAACCGGCAGTGGCCCTGGTGGAGTCCTTTGGTGATCTCGGCCATCGCCATGGCGGTCGCTTACGGCATCTACAGCTATCGCCTGCACCTGATTACCACCGAGGTACTGGAGTCGCTCAACGGCATCTTGCAGCAGTAAGCCGCGGTTATCCAGGCCAACAGAAATCAACGAATTGATGAGGCTTCGGCCTTGTTGAAAAGCCCATCGTTTCCGATGGCCACGCCACTGTTGTGCGCGTGTCAATCCACATGGACGCAGGAGAAACTGCCATGCCAACACCCGCTTACATCGCCATCGAAGGCAAGACCCAAGGCAACATCACCAAAGGCGCCTTCACCGCCGACTCAGTCGGCAACATCTACGTAGAAGGTCACGAAGACCAGATCCTGGTGCAGGAAGTCAATCACCGCATCACCGTGCCCACAGATCCGCAAAGCGGGCAGCCGGCCGGCCAACGGGTACACGGGCCGTTGATTTTCACCTGTGCCCTGAACAAGGCGGTACCGCTGCTTTACAGCGCGCTGTCCAGCGGAGAAATGCTGCCCAATGTCGAGCTCAGCTGGTATCGGACCTCGGTTGAAGGCACCCAGGAACGCTTTTTTACGACCAAGCTGATCGACGCTGTGATCATCGATATCGACCTCGAAATGCCACACGTGCAGGACAAGGACAACAGCGACTTCACCCAGTTCTTCAAAGTCTCGATGGCCTACCGCGGCATTGAGTGGGAGCACATTACGGCAAGTACCGCAGGTGCAGACGACTGGCGCAAGCCCAAAGAAACAGCTGTGTGATCTAGCTGCGGAGCCGGGCAGGCTTGCCTGCCCGGACTTCTGATACTTCAGACGGCGGACAAGGACTGCTTATGCCTACCCAATCTGATTTGCGATACAGCTTCCAGCCCGTGGTCGGAAAAACTGAATTCGAAGTGGTGTCGTTCGAGCTCAAGGAGGAACTCAGCCAACCGTTCAAGTTGACCCTGAAACTCATCAGCTTCGAACACGATGTCGACTTCGGCCACCTGCTCGACAAGCCCGTGCTGTTCACCATCTGCGATGGTGAACGCCCCGTCCGCTACGTGCACGGCTTGGTCAGCAGTTTCAGCCAGGGCGAGAGCGGCTTCCACCGCACTTACTATCACGCATTGGTCGAGCCGCAACTGGCCCGCGCCAGACTGCGCTCGAACTGGCGCATCTTCCAGCACAAGACCGCGCCGCAAATTCTCGAAATGATGCTGAAACGACAAGGCATCACCCAGTATCACTTCGGAACTGGCTTCAACTATCACCCGCGGGAATTCTGCGTACAGGCCGGCGAAACCGATCTCGACTTTTTTGCGCGCATCGCTGCTGAAGAAGGTTTGGTCTATCGGTTCGAGCACACTGAAAAGCATCACAAGCTGATCATCACCGACCGACTGCTGACATTGGGACACATCGAGTGCAACGCAGCTAAAGCAAAGATCATCGATGAAGGGTTTGTCGATGGCGATGAATCAACCAAACCCTACACAGTGCTGTACCACGCCAACAGAGGCGGCGACCAGCCCCAACCCTGCCTGCGGCGCTTGCGCTACAGCGAACAGGTGCGTCCCGCACGGCAGGTTCAACGCGACTACACCTTCACCCACCCCGCCTACCGCCAGGAACACAGGGCCTCAGGCCCCTATCTGAAGCACCAGTCCGCCGACTATGAGTGCTTCGACTACCCAGGCCGCTACAAACGCGATGCCGTTGGCAAGCCGTTCACCGAAAACCGCATCACCGCCTTGCGCCACGACGTGCGCATTGCCGAGGTGCAAGGCGACGATATACGCCTGCAACCGGGCCTGAGCTTCACCCTGACCGGCCACCCGCGCGAAGACCTGAATGTGCACTGGCGAGTGAGCACAGTCAGCCACGAAGGCAGCCAGTTCACCAGCCTGCAGGAAGAAGCTGCCGGGGCTGACCAGAGCACACGATACGAGCAAAAGGCGGTACTGGTGCCGGGCAGAACCGAGTGGCGCCCGGCATCGTTGCCCAAACCACGCGTTGACGGCCCGCACATGGCCACTGTGGTCGGGCCACCCGGTGAAGAGATCTACTGCGACGAATGGGGCCGGGTCAAGGTCAGCTTCCCCTGGGACCGCGAAAGCCAGGACAACGAATTCAGTTCCTGCTGGATTCGGGTATCCCAGGGCTGGGCCGGCGGCAGCTGGGGCTCGATGGCCATCCCGCGCATCGGCCAGGACGTGATCATCCATTACGTCAATGGCGACCCCGATCAGCCGATGATCACCGGCCGTACCTACTGCGGCAACCAGCTGCCGCCGTATGACCTTCCCCGCCACAAGACCCGCATGACCATCAAGAGCCAGACCCACAAGGGCGATGGCTTCAATGAGCTGCGCTTTGAGGACGAACTGGGTCAGGAGGAAGTGTTCATTCATGCCCAGAAGGACCAGAACAATGTGGTCAGGCACGATGAGAATACGCAGGTAGGCAATGACCGCAAAGAACAGGTCAATAACGACGAATCAATCCTGATCGGCCACGACCGTAATGAAACGGTTGGCAACGATGAGCACGTCACCATCGGGCATGACGCCACGCTCGACATCGGTCAAAACCACACAATCAAGATCGCCAAGGATCGTGTGGAAACCATCGGCAATCACCGCCACGACCAGATCACAGCCAATCACCACACCCGCATTGGCGGCAACCTTGAGCAGCAGGTCGAAGGGCATGCCGAGCTTGAAGCCCGAGGGGAAATCCGCAGACGTACTCGCCGTTATGAACTTCGAGCATCGGAAGCAGTGGTCATCCAAGGCCCTGGGGGCTCCATTCGAATCGATGAAACCGGCATCACACTGGACAGCCCGACGATTCGCATCACCGGCCAGATGCTCAAGTCGGCAGATGGGGCAAGCAACCTCTTTTCCATCAGCGGCGCGCCGGTCAATGGGAAGCCCCTGGAGCGCCAGTGCGGACGCCGGCCCGATGGCACCTGCACTTTGCCCGACTGCCGCTGCATCAGAGGGCCAGGCCAATGAAAACAGCCATTTCAAATGCGCGGCCAGACGAGCACTTCGCAAATAACGCTCGGTTCATGTTGCTGTTGACCCGCGTGCTCGAGCACTGGGCCTACCGACCAATACCTCAAGAGGGCGAACGGGTCCCGGCCTATGCCCCTTCGGTACTCGAGCTCATCAATGAAATCAGCCGAAATACCCAGCACGCCTGGCTGTGGAGGCGCAGCACCCTGGACGACCGTCACGACTTTGGACCATTGCTGGTAGACGTGTCAGAAGCGCCCGAACTGCTTGCCCATGCAATATCGACCTGGATGCCCATTGGCGGTGCCATCGCGCTGGATGCCGAGATCGGCCTTGCCCCGTTGGCAGACCACTTCACCAGCCTTGTGCAGATCGCGCTTCCAGACCAGGGGCTGGCCACTTACCAATTCAAACCTGACCACCTTGCGGCCTGGCTGGATGCACTGGATGAAGACCATGCAGCTACGTGGCTTGGCCCTGTGACGTCGCTGGCCTGGCGAATCAACTGGGGGCCGGTGCACGCGTGGAAAAAGCTTGAGCGCAGCCCGACCACTGCCCGCTCTTATCAGGAACCTGCATTACCCCTTCGCCAGCTTGAACTTGAGCGGCTGCAAGCAGGCATGCACGAGCACTTCGTGCTCACGTTGGCGCATGAGGTGTTAGCACTGCCACAACACGCCACCCACACATTGGCCGACATCCGGCAATGGATCGAACGCCTGCTGCCGCAACTGAAAGCCCTCAACTTTGGCGATGAGGAAGTCACTGGGGAATTCATCAGGCTGGTTGCCAGGCACATGTGGCTCATGACCGATGACCACGCGGGGAAGATCTACACCAACCTTGAGGAGTCACCCCAAGGCCGCCTCCGCGAGCTGCATGCACTGATCGAAAGCAAGGAACCCACCCATGAATGACGCCAGTGTCAGCAGTGCCACCTCCGGCCCTGCCTGCAGCGCACGCATCCCCATCCTGCCGGTGCGCTATGCCATCGTGCCACGCACCGGCGACACACCCGCCTGCCGCTATGCCAGTGCGGGTTTCAATTTGGAACAAAGCTTCCCCCCGCTGCAACACTCTGCCTACACCCTGCGCGCTTTGCGCCCGGGTTATGTCTACGTGTTCATGAAAGGTCCGAAGGGCGAACAGCTGGTCATCCATGAGTACGTTGGCGCGGGTCTTTACAAAGAACTGAGTTACAAAGGGCTGGAAAACTACCACCTGCGTGATCGCTATCTCTCCAGCCGGAGCATGGGCTGGGTGTGGGCCGATACCTGCCCCGATACCGCCAGGCAAGTGTGGATCGGCTACAGCCCCCACCTGTGGACCAACGCCGTGACCGCCCGCATCACCGGTTCATCAGCCCTGCGCAAACGGCATATGCGCCAGCTGGACATGGCCGAACTGATCGCCAGCAGCCAGGCGCCATCCACCCAGCCCCATGTGTTGCCGGTCAGTGCCCTGCAAACCTGGGTCGAAGACTTCAAGCCAACCGAACGGCGCATGCCGCTGACCTGGAGCAGCGACCCGATCACCGAAACCTTGCCTATCGGCAACTTGGTCGCCGTGGCGCGTCACTACCCTTGGACCCAACCGAAGGTACCGGTGGTGATAGCACTCGCCGACGCCGAAGGCATGGCCCTGGACCTGAGCCTGTCGGTCTCGGCCTACCAGCATCAAATGCGCGACCTGATGCCCGCCGAACAACTGGCACACACAAAACCCGCGCAACCTCCCGAGCAGGAACCCGTGCCGGCGTGCTACCGCCTGGATGCCGAGCAACTGAGCGTGCACAGCCGCGATTTTCACCATCGCAACCTGGTGGGCATGCTGCTGAACAAGACGCTGGAAAGCATGTACCCGGCCGATGCGCCTTCACCGGAACTGGCCGCGTTCAGGCTGGGCACGGAGCGGCGTGGCCCTGCGCTGTCTGCGGCCGAGTCACATTTCCAGGCCCTCACCCATGAGGATTACTCCCCCAACGGCGCGCGCCTGGCAAAGCGCATCGATATCGCCAAATACCGGCGTTTCCTTGCCGAACGCGACGAGGTCGAACGGCGTATTGCAGCCCTGCGCAACCTGGCGTTGCAAGCCAGCAATGATCATGACGCCTGGCTGGCCACTGCCGAATCGCAACATATCGACAACCCCCACAGCCTGGCCGCCGCCCTGGCGTGTTACGACCGCGACGAACGCACCTCCGCCCGCGGCCTGGAAATCTCGCTGGCTTTGCTGATTCACCCGATGGGCCAGCCGACACCCGGCACCGAAGAGCATGACCGACGCTTCAAACGCCTGGAGCAATGGTTGGACCAGCACGACAGCCCGCTTTACACCGCCTTGGCGCCGTTCAATCCGTTCAAGGACAAAGCGGATTCGACCGGCTCTTTGTTCGGTGCCAGCGACAACGTGATCGAAGGATTGGTGGGTCGCTTCCCGGCCATGGCCGACATCACCGACCTTACCGCCCAGGCGGTCAATACCGTAGTGCTCAAGCGCCTGCGCGGGCAAACCCGCTGGGATGCCAGTCATGGCCTGCGTCAGCAGGTACTGTTGGCGGCGCGGGAGGCGAATGCCGAGAAGGCGTTGGGGCTGTTGGCGGAACGCTACCGGATCACCGAGCAGGCCATCACGGAAAATCCATTCAGCCAGGAGGCACAGAAGTATTTGAAGAGCGGCATGGCGCAGGTTGAGGAAATGAAACAACTGCGGATCTCGGGTAGCCGGACAATATCGATAGAACTGACCACCACTGCGCGAGTGAAGCCCAACTTTCTCGGGTTGCTCACCTCGGGCGGCGGGGGTGGTTTGAATGCGGGGATGCTGTGGTTCAACATCTTATCGCTGAAGACGGCCTATAACAGCCTGCAGAAGAACGATGCACCGGAATACACCTTGGGCTTTGCTTCATCGATTTTTGGGGTGATCGGTGCAGCGGCGGCGACGATGGTCAGCGTGCGAGCAACGCAGAAGGCCGTGATGTTGAGATTGAGTCCGACCGCACCAGGCATGGCCTTTGGTAACGGGATTGTCAAGTTCTTGAGTAGCAATCTATTTGCGCGTTTAGCAGGTTACCCAGCGATAGCATTTAGCCTGTCTTCTGACTTCGCCAAGATGAGGCGCCAGAGAGCGAACGGCAATCTGGCAGCTGCCGGATACACGATGACTGGTGGCTTAACTATGGCTATTGGTTCTGCTGTCGTCCTTGAAGCCGGACTTGCCGTTGCGGGTGCTACATCGGTTGTGCCGTTTGCCGGATGGGCCGCAGCTGCCCTTGTCCTCGTAGGCGTAGCCATCGTTGCAGGAGGCCTCTATCTACACGCAAAGGCACATGAGCACCTTCATAGCCCAATTGAGCTGTGGGCAGCACGCACCGTCTTCGGCAATCGTATTAATGATGGAGAGTCGCACCCTGGCATCACCTTGGATTTTGAAAATAAACTTCCTGCCTTCGCCTCGCTACAAACTGAAATCAAAGCCTGGCACAACGAGCATTACGGACCAAAACTACTAACGGCCGAACAGGCCCTGTCACTCGGCATAACTAAAGTTGACACTAAATGGCATCGGAACGATCACTGGTCTCCGCCCAACTGGATTGCCATCACCCATAACGAAGTACCCACACCTCAACCAACCGTTGAGTTCACCGTGCTGCTGCCTGGCTTTGTGCCTGGGGTAAGCGAATGGTCAGGAAGTTTGAGCACCCTACATGACGACCAAGGAATGCACGTATTCCCAGCCGCCCCGACCGGCCATATCGTAGGTGGTGGTTTGGTTCTTCATTTCGAGAACACACTGGCCAACCAAAGTCATGTCTCACTGCATTTATCTTACAGCGCCAATCAAGGTTTGGACGAAGATAATGAGACCCAATCAGTCTTTCATCTGAAGCGTTAATTATGGCAACCACCTGGATATTCAATTCAACGTCAGACTCTGGACACAAACCTGCAATTGGGGGACAGCTGGCAAACGCATCCGAAAATATCTTATGCCTGCGAAACCCATGGGTAACAGACTCCGTATTCATGGGAAAACTGTACTGCGCAATAACAGTCATATCACTCATCGGATTTTACCCTCAAATCCTCCCAATCACCTTAGACCTCTACAATAAAAATGCTGCATTAATGCTTTTGTTCTTAATCTCTCCATTTCCTTTCGTTCCATTTCTAATTTATCGTATCTATTTTATAAAAAACCTATCAAACTTTTGCCTCAACCGCTCAACCCAAAAAATCTACTACCAACGCTTGAGCAAAGTATTAGTCTTCGAGTGGAGCAATACCGGAGGGGGCATATTCAAACGCACCGAATACGGCGGCTCATCCTTCAGCACCAGCTATGCCCTCGCCTTCGCCCCTCGCCGAGCGGATGGCAGTCTCCACCAAAAAGACTGCCTCTGGATCGACAGCAACGAACCCACCGAACCCGGCGTAAAGCACGTCGCTGAAGTCTGGGAATACCTCCGACACTTCATGGCCCACGGCCCGGACAAGCTCCCCCCACCCGGCGAACCCAACTGGTGGTACAAACCGCTGCACGCCATCTGCCTGACGCCGGCAGAAGCCTGGCAACACTACGCCCCCTGGCGAACCGGCGAGCCCGGTGAAATGCAGGGCAAAAAGAACTGGCAACTGCCGTTCTGGGCCGTGCTGTTCCCCTACAACCTCACCGTTGCCATCTGCTGGTACTTCATCTGCAAACTTTTCAACGTCCGAGCAGCACCACCGCCCCCAGCAGCCTTCGAAGAACCCCCCGTTCAACTCCGCAAAAGGAAGCGCAAATGAAACCCATCGTACTGGTAGGCCATCGCCATAGCTGCCCGCTCCATGGCGAAGGCACTGTGGAAACCGGCGCAAGCGCAACATTCGTGGATGGCAGGGCCGTCGTACGCGTGGGCGACCGCATCAGTTGTGGCGCAGTCATCGAAACCGGCGCTGCATGCACGATTATCGAGGGCCAACCCGCAGCGAGGGAGGGAGACACTACCAGCCACGGAGGGGCTCTGATCGAGGGGGACCAGGGTTGGCTCATTGATTGAAAGCAAAACCGGCACTGAGCCGAATGCGGTAAACCCCAGCGTTAAAACCAAACCTCTCCCTCGGTTTTGAAGCCGGTCAATCAATTGATTGGGCCGTTCTTCGGTCCAAATAACGAGGATGCGCTCACAGGCACAGTACCCCATGGTAATTGATGATATTATAATAGCCTCCAGCGTGGGAATATTCTTACACAGGGCACTTAGAACTAAACAGCCCACGCTCAACACAGCCCCATGGGTTATCAAGAAAAATCCATCAAATTATTTCACCGCTTGCATTTACGCCCGACAACCACTAACACTTATCTCATCGCCCGATGGAGATAAGCCATGTCCCGCCTCGCCGAATTCCGTGCCCTCGAACGACTGCTTACGGCAAAGCCCGAACTTTCCTTCATTAAAATCGACCCCAACCTCATCCGTGACTTCGAATTTGAAAGCAAACTCCACATGCTGCTTGCCGAATATCAATTCAATCTGTCCCATGTCCTGGCCATCATCGAGAGCGAATGCACGACCAACATTGACGAGGTCTATCAGCAATGCCGTCCTGTCGCACCGCCCCGACTTTATAGAGCCCGGCAAAGCAAATACTATATAAACCCACACACAGGGCAGGAAGTTGAAGCAAAGAGCACCCTGCACAAAACCGTGCGGTTGTGGATTCAGCAGTACGGCCGGGAGGAGGTCGAAAGCTGGGCAACTGGGAGCGGGCGTGCCCGCGAAGAATCTAGCGCGGTGGATGGCACCGGCTTTGCCGGTGTTCGCGGGGCAAGCCCGCTCCCACAGTGATCGCGCTGGCGTTTAGGCGTTGTGCAAGACAGTTGTCCCCACAGGTACTGCATAAGCCTGAAGCCTGCGCGATTACCTGTGGGAGCGGGTTTACCC